>CAYSFJ010000001.1:0-69893 GCA_964430785.1 uncultured Mycoplasma sp.
GCCTATTTTCAATAAAAAATAAACTTTTTTAATATTTTAAGTACGGAAGTCGGGAATATTACTTTTTTGAATCAAAAAAATTTAATTATTCCTATAACAAATAATATTTTTACTAAACAATTGTTTAAGGCATCAAGATTAGAGACTATTTTCAAAAGAAATATTAAATAAATATTTTAATTAAGGATTATTTGTGCTATAATTAGATTGTGTATAGGAGTACAAGTGAGGGGGTAAAATTAATGATTTTAGTTAAAAAGAGGCAAAAATGATAATATCGAATTTAAGATTGTATAATTTTAGAAATTATGAACAATTAAATATTGATTTTTCAAATAATTTAAATATTATATATGGAAATAATGGAACAGGAAAATCAAATTTGATTGAGGCTATTTATTTATTATCTTTGAGTAAATCTTTTAGAACTATGGACGACAAAAATTTAATAAAGAAAAATAATGATGTTTGTTTAGTTAAAGGTTTAGTAGATAATAAAACTTATTTTATTGAGCTAAATAAAACCTCAAAAAAGTTATTTATTGACAACAAAAAAATAACTAAAGTAGGGGATTTTATTTCTAAAATTAACATAGTTCTTTTTAACCCATATGATACAAAAATATTTATTGATTCTCCAAGTAATCGTAGAAAACTATTAAATATTGAAATTTCTCAAATTAATAATGAATATATTAAGTTATTAGGTGATTACAATAAAATTTTAAAAAATCGTAATGTTTACTTAAAAGAATTATATTTAAATAGTAATGGTAGTTTTGAATATTTAAATATTTTAACAAATAAAATGATTACTTTGGGTATGCAAATATGTAAAATAAGATGTAATTTTATTGATAATATTAACAAAAATATAACATCAATTTATAAAAATATTTTTGATTATGGAACTATAGAAATTAGGTATCATAGTGATTACAAAAATAAATCTTATGAAGAACTTGAAAATATATATAAAAAGAACTTAAAAACAGAGTTAAATTATCGTAAAACAATTATGGGCATACATCATGATGATTTTGATTTTATATTAGATGGTTACAATATAAAAGAATATGGTAGTGTAGGTCAACAAAAAAATGCGATAATATCATTTAAACTTGCGGAATTAATATTAATAAAAATGGTTAATGGAAGTTATCCTATATTGATACTAGATGACTTATTTTCGGAGTTAGATAGTATAAAAATTAATAATATCATTAAGATGTTGAATAAAGAAGTTCAAACATTTATTACAACTACAAATATTAATGATGTTGATAAAAACTTACTTAAAGAAAGTAATATTTATTATGCAAATAATGGTCAAATAGAAAGGAAGAATTAAGTATGGCAGAACATTATGATGCTTCGGATATTCAAGTTCTTGAAGGCTTAGAAGCAGTTAGAAAAAGACCAGGAATGTATATTGGAACTACGGATGTAAAAGGATTACACCATTTAGTATGGGAAATAGTAGACAATTCAATAGATGAAGCACTTGCTGGTTATTGCAAAAATATAGAGGTAATTATTAATAAAGATAATTCAATTACCGTAAAGGATGATGGTAGAGGTATTCCAGTTGATATTCATCCAAAAACTGGACTTTCTACAGTGGAAACAGTATATACAGTACTTCATGCTGGTGGTAAATTTGGAGGTGGAGGCTATAAAGTTTCAGGAGGTCTTCACGGCGTTGGTGCATCTGTAGTTAATGCATTATCATCATGGGTAGAAGTTAAAGTATATAAAAATAGTAAAATTTATTTTATCAGATTTGAAAAGGGTGGGCATACTGTTGAAAAATTACATGAAATTGGAGATTGTGAATCAAATAGAACAGGTACAACCGTAACATTTAAACCAGATCCTGAAATTTTTGATACTACTATTTATGATTATGAAACTTTAAAAATAAGAATTAGAGAATTAGCATTCTTAAATAAAGGGTTAAGAATTACTTTAAGGGATGATAGAGATGAAGTTGATACAACTGGTGATACATTTTTATATGAAGGTGGAATTTCTGAATATGTAAAGTTTATTAATCAAAATAAAACACCTGTCCATGAAGATATTATCCATCTTGAAGGACAAGACTCAGGTGTATTTTTTGAGGTTGCTCTACAATATAATGATGGTTATAGTGATAATATATATTCATTTGTTAATAATATTAATACACATGATGGTGGAACTCATGAGGAAGGTGTTCGTAGAGCTTTAACAAGAGTTATAAACAATTATGCTAGAAAAGTTAATTTGCTTAAAGAAAAAGACGAATCTTTAACAGGAGATGATGTTAAAGAAGGATTAACAATGATAATTTCTTGTAAGCATCCAAATCCTCAATTTGAGGGACAAACTAAGGGAAGACTTGGAAATTCAGAGGTTAGAAAACTTGCAGATAATGTTTTTTCCGAAGGTTTTGAAAAATTCCTTTTAGAAAATCCAACAGATGCTAAAATTATTGTTGAAAAAGCAATGCTTGCTTGTAGAGCGAGAAATGCTGCAAAAAAAGCAAGAGAAATTACTCGTAAAACTGACTTAGCTGTTACTAATTTTTTTGGTAAGCTTTGCGATTGTAAAAGTAAGGATCCTACTGAGTGTGAAATATTTATAGTCGAGGGTGATAGTGCAGGTGGTTCCGCAAAAAAGAGCCGTGATTCTTTAAGACAAGCAATTCTTCCTCTTCGTGGTAAAATTTTAAATGTTGAGAAGAATAGGCTAGATAGGGCATTAAATAATGAAGAAATAAGGTCAATTATAACTGCTTTTGGTACGGGAATTGGTGAAGAATTTAACTTAGATAAACTTAGATATAATAAGATTATTATTATGACAGATGCTGATGTTGATGGAGCTCATATAAGAATACTTCTTTTAACATTATTTTATCGCTTTTTTAGACCAATTGTTGAAGCTGGCCATGTTTATGCCGCACAACCTCCATTATTTAGAATAAGATATGGAAAAACAAGAAAATATGTACTAGATGAAAAAGAAAGAGATGCTTATTTAAATAGTTTACCTGAAAATATTAGAAACAGAGTAGAAATAACTAGAATGAAAGGTCTTGGTGAAATGGATCCAGAGGAACTAAATGAAACGACAATGGATATTGAAAAAAGAACTCTTCGTAAAATAGTTGTAGAAGATTGTATGATGGCTGACGAAATATTTAGTAAGCTAATGGGTGATGAAGTTGAACCAAGAAGAACATTTATTGAGGAGAACGCAATTAATGTTCAAAATTTAGATATATAGGAGGTTTAAATGGATAATAATGATAATATTAATTTAGTAGATGATGAAAATATTGTAAAAGATGAAGTAATTGAAGAAATTGATTATGGTGGACAATTTCATGAAAAAGATAAACATATTGAAAATAATATTGTTAGTGAAGTTAAAACATCATTTTTAGATTATTCAATGAGTGTTATTACTTCAAGAGCATTACCCGATTTAAGAGATGGTTTAAAGCCCGTTCATCGTAGGATTTTATGGTCTATGTATGAAGAAGGTAATACACCTGAAAAACCACATAAAAAATCCGCTACGACTGTTGGATACGTTATGGGACATTACCATCCACATGGAGATTCATCAATATATGATGCTATGGTTAGACTTGCACAAGATTTTAATCAAAGATATATGCTTGTTGATGGACACGGTAATTTTGGTACAATTGAAGGCGATTCTCCTGCAGCATATCGTTATACAGAAGCAAGACTTGCCAAAATTTCTTTAGAACTTTTAAGAGATATTCAAAAAGATACTGTTGATATGGATGATAACTATACTTCAACTGAAAAAGAACCAAAAGTTTTACCAAGTAGATTTCCAAATATTTTAGTTAATGGTTCTATGGGAATAGCTGTAGGTATGGCAACAAATATTCCACCTCATAATTTAGGAGAGGTAATTGATGGATGCGTTGCATATATTGATAATCCTGATATTGATACAATGGGTTTAATGCATTTTATAAAAGGTCCTGATTTTCCAACTGGTGGTATTATTTTAGGAAATTCTGGTATAAAAAAGGCTTATGAAACAGGTCGTGGTACAATTACAATAAGAAGTAGAGCTGTTATTGAGGAACAAAAAGGACATAATGTTATAATTATTGATGAAGTTCCATACGGCGTAAATACTGCAGAATTAAAAGATAAAGTTGCAGAACTTGTTCATAATAAAGTGCTTGAAGGTATTTCTGATTATCATACTGATTTAAAAAATGGAATTAAAATTACAATTACCTTAAAAAAGGATGCAAATCCACAAGTTGTATTAAATAATTTATATAAACATACATCATTTCAAATTTCCTATGGAATTATATTTTTAATGCTTGATGGTTTGACTCCAAAAACTTTAGGTTTAAAAGATATTATTTCTAAATATATAGATTTTCAACGAGAAGTGATTATTCGTAGAACAAAATTTGATTTATCAAAAGCTGAAGCAAGAGTTCATATTTTAGAAGGATTAAAGATCGCTTTAGATTATATTGATGATGTAATTAAGATAATTAAATCATCAAAAACGGATGAAATAGCTAAGAAAGAGTTAAATTCAAAGTATGGCTTAGATGATATTCAATCTGAAGCAATTCTTGAAATGAAATTAAAGCGTTTAACTGGACTTGAAAGAGATAAAATTGAATCAGAATTAAATGAATTATTAAAATTAATTGAAGATTTAAAAGCAATTTTAAGTAGTCCTCAAAAAATTGATGAAATAATTAAAAATGAATTGTTAGAAATTAAAAATAAATTTGCAGATGAAAGAAGAACTAATATAGATATGACCGCTATTGATTATATTGATGATGAATCATTAATACCTGAAGAAAATATTATGATAGTTCTTACAAAAAAAGGATACATTAAAAGAACAAAACCAGATGCATTTAGAACTCAAAATCGAGGAGGAATGGGTGTTAAAGGTATTACTACAAATGATGAAGATTTTGTAGATCAGGCATGTAATTTATCTAATCATGATCATATATTATTCTTCACTAATAAGGGAAAAGTATATAGAATGAAAGGTTATGAAATTCCAGAATTTTCTAGAGTTTCCAAAGGTCTTCCTATTATAAATTTATTACCGTTGCAAAAAGATGAATTTGTAACTTCTATAGTTTCAATATCAAAAGATTCTAAAAAGAATTATTTATTCTTTGCTACTAAAAAAGGCATTGTTAAGAAAACTAATATTAATGAATTTGAAAATATTAGAACTTCTGGTAAAATTTGTATAAGTTTAAAGGATAATGATGAGTTAATTGGTGTAAGGTTAGCAACGACTAATGATTTAATTTTACTAGGTTCTAGTAGTGGTAAACTTGTTAAATTTAATGAAAATGAAGTTAGACAAATGGGTAGAACCGCTTCAGGTGTAAGAGGAATTAATCTTGATGGTGGAGAATGTATTTGTTTAGAAGCAGTCGAGGAATCTAATACCATATTAGTTGTTACAGAACTTGGTTATGGTAAACAGACTTTGGTTTCTGAATATCGTCAAACAAAAAGAGGTAGTAAAGGAGTCAAAGCATTAAATATTACAGAAAAAAATGGTAACTTAGTTTCAGTTAAAGTTTCTGATGAAAATAAAGAAATAGTTTTAATGACAAATTCTGGTATTACAATTAAGATGCCTATTGCACAAATATCTACTTTAGGAAGAGCAACACAAGGTACTAGACTTATTCATTTAAAGGATAATCAAAAAGTAACTGCTATAAGTATTGTTGATAAAAGTATAAATGAAGAAGCCAAAGTTGAAGAATAAAATAGCAATGTTTCACGTGAAACATTGCTTATTTTTTGCCTAATATATGCCAAAAATCATGCATTTCACATATAATTTTATTGTATAATTTATAACAAATTAATAAATTTAGCTTCATCTATATTATTTATATCAGATATATAAAATGTAATTCAATATAAAAAAAGCATTTAAATATTGAATAAATAGCCTTTAATGTTTCACGTGAAACATTGCTTATTTTTTACCTAACATATGCTAAAAATACAACATTTAAATAATTTTTTATTAAATTTACTTGCTAATTTATATCTTATTTGATATTATTATCTTGTGCAACAAATATATTGTAATCTGGTCAGGTTAGGAATAAAGCAGCCATATCAATCAATGTTTGTGTGCACTTTTTTTGAGGTTGAAAATGAATGAAAAATTTTTAAATATTTTAATGAAAGAATGTAAAAAAGCATTTAATAAAGGCGAGGTACCTGTTGCTTGTATTATAACAAAAAATGATAAAATAATATCTAAATCTCATAATTTAAAACATAAAACAAATTTTATTTTAAATCATGCAGAAATTATTGCTATAAAAAAAGCAGCAAAAAAGAACAAAGATTGGCGATTAAATGGTTATGATATGTATGTTACATTAGAACCATGCAATATGTGTAAAGAAATAATAAAACAATCAAGAATCGATAATATATATTACTTAGTAAATTCAAATTTTAAAAAAGTAAATACATATGAACCTAAATATATTAAAGTTGATATAAATAATAATTTTTTTTGTAAAATAATTAATAGTTTTTTTACAGATAAAAGATAGAAATATAGTTAAATGATTGATATAATATCTATAGAAATGGAGGTAACATGAATTATAAAGTACTATATAGAAAATATCGCCCAAAAACATTTGATGAAGTAGTTGGCCAAAATAATATTATTACACTTTTAAAGGAAAGTATTAGAGATAATAAAATTTCACATGCTTATATATTTTCTGGCCCTAGAGGAACTGGCAAAACGAGTACTGCTAAAATCTTTGCAAAAGCAATTAATTGTTTAAATAATACTGATGGTAATCCATGTTTAAATTGCGAAATTTGTAATAATTTTAATTTAAATAATGATATTTATGAAATAGATGCGGCTTCAAATACAGGTGTAGACCAAATAAGAGAAATTATCGATAATGTAAAACTTTCTCCGATTACTTCAAAATATAAAGTTTATATTATTGATGAAGTTCATATGCTTAGTACTAGTGCATTTAATGCTTTACTCTTAACTTTAGAGGAACCTCCTTCCCATGTAGTTTTTATTTTAGCCACTACAAACATTGAGGATGTACCAATTACTGTTTTATCTAGATGCCAAAGATTGGATTTCCAAAAAATAGCAAACAAAGATATTATCAATCAATTAAAAAAGATATGTAATGAAGAAAATATTAGTATATCTGAATCAGCTATTGAAGAAATTGCTAATTATTCTGATGGTGGTATGCGTGATGCCTTAAGTATATTAGATCAATTGTCTAAACTTAATAGAAAGGTTGAATATGAAGATGTAATTAATATTTTGGGAACAATCTCAAATGCTGATATAAAATTATTAATTGATAGTATTAATGAAAATAACGTCGAAAAAATAATTAAATTTGTTGATAAATGCAGAGATTTAAATGTAGATTATAAAAACTTAATAAAAAAAATTATAAAAGAAATAAATAGTAGGGCAGTTAATATAAAATTAAATAAGCAAATTGATAATCTAAGTTATAATCAATATCAAGAATTAAGTTTTAAATTAACTGAATCATTATATAAAATTAATGTTAATGTTGATATATTTAGTATGCTGGAACTTACCTTATTAAATTACGTTGATGTATCCAGTGATAAGAATCATAGTAATTATGTTTCTGAAATTAATAAAAATGAAAATAAATCAGATATAAAGAAAAATATTGAATCTCAAAAAGAAGTAAAACAAGAAAAAAATAATTCAAAATTAGAATTTATTAGAATAAATAATTGCTTTATTAATGCTTCAAAAGAGGAAAAAATTAAGGCTATTAAATTATGGGACAATTTTTTGAATATTTGTGATAATAAAAAAATTATGGGATTAATTGAAGATACTAAAGTAGTTTTGTCTTCATCCGAAATTATAGTTTTAATAACCCAAATGAATGCATTAGTGGATGAAATCAATACAAATATAAGTTCGCTTGAAAGTAATTTTAATAAACTTAATAATTCCAATTATAAATTTATTGCTACAAGTAATGATAATTGGTTAAATGAAATGGAAAAATATAAATCTAATTTAAAAAATAATATAAAATATCATTTTATTGAAGAAAATGAACAAAATATAGAATATGATGATATAATAGATGTATTCAATAAAAAAAAGATTGAAGAAAGATAAGGAGGAAATTTTTATGAATATGCAACAAATAATGCAACAAGCACAAAGAATGCAAAAAGACATTATGAACAAAAAATCAGAGCTTGATGCTATGACTTTTATTGGAAAATCTGAATGGGTGGAGGTTACTTTTAAAGGAGATAAGGAAATTCAAAGTATTAATATTACAATTGATGATGCTTTTAACAAAGAAAATAAGGAAATTTTATCAGATATGATTTTAATTGCAATAAAAGATGCTTTTAAACAAATTGATAAGGAAACTGAAAATAAATTAGGTAAATACTCTAATATGGGTGGTTTATTTTAATGTATCCAAAAATTTTGGAAGAATTGATTGGTTATTTTAAAAAGTATCCTACAATTGGTGAAAAAAGTGCAGAAAGGCTTGCTTTGGCAACGTTAGATTTATCTGAAGAAGAATTAATTAATTTTAGTAATACCTTGGTGAATGCAAAAAGAAAATTAAAACCATGTAAAATTTGTAGTAATCTTACAGATAATGAAGTTTGTGATATTTGTAAGGATGAAAGCAGAGATAAAAATTTAATTTGTGTAGTTGAGGATTATAAAAGTCTAATTTCCTTTGAAAAAGCTGGTAATTTTAAAGGAGTATATCATGTTTTAAATGGACTAATATCTCCGATAGATAACATATCACCACAAGATATCAATATTTCTGCATTGGTAAAAAGAATTGAAAAGTTGGACAAACCAGAAATAATAATTGCACTTCGTTCCTCAATTGAGGGTCAAACCACTACTTTATATATTAAGCAAATATTTGAAAATAAAGGAGTAACTATTTCAAGACTTTCTTATGGTATTCCTATGGGTGCAGAGATAGATTATTTAGATGTTTTAACTTTAGACAAAGCATTAAGTGATAGAAAAATTATTTCATAAATAGTTTATATTTTCATATTATTTTATTGAGGATATATGATAAAAAAAATATTTAATATTGTAAAAAAAATAGTATTATCTATATGTATTTTATATACAATTAATTTATTACTATCATCTTTAAATATAATAATTCCAATCAATTTTATTACAATTTTAATTTTATCTTTACTTGATTTTCCTGGACTTTGTGGTATTGTAATATTATACTTATTAATTTAAGAGGTTTTTATGAAGTTTAATTATGTTTTTGATAACTTATTATCTTTATATCGTGAGAATAAATTAGCTCACGCTTATTTGTTTGAGACAAATAATATACAAAGGTGTTTGAGTGATTTAAAATTGTTTGTAAAACAGATATTTTCACAATTAGAAAATATTGAAATACTTGTTGATAGTAATAGTTTACCTAGTTTAAAAATTATTACACCTTCGTCTAAAACAATAAAAAAAGACGATATATCTTTAATTCAAAAATCATTTAATTTATGTTCATTATATACTCCTCAAAATATATATGTTATTGTAAGTCCTGAAAAAATGAATAGTTCTGCTTATAATCAAATGCTTAAATTTTTAGAGGAACCAGAAGATAATATTATTGGCTTTTTTATAACCGATTCAAAAGAAAATATTGCTCCAACAATAATGAGCAGACTCGAAGTTCTAAAAATAAAGTATATTGATAATGATAATTCAAATTTTTTAGGATTAACTAATGAAGAATATAATGATATTTTAAATGATGCAAATAATTTATTAATCAAAATAGAACTAGATAAATTAAATATAATTTTATATAATAATAATGTAATTTTAAAAAAATATGTTGATAAAACCAATTTAATTTTATTAATAAAATCATTATATGATTGTTATTATCAAAAATTGTATGTAAATAATGAGTTAAATAATAAAATATTAAAAAAACTTAAAATTATTAATGATTATTTATTTAAATTACAATATAATGTTAATTTAAGCTTGCTTTTAAGTGGATTAACACTGGAGTTAGGAGATACAAATGAATAGTTACGCTGTAATATATTATGGAAATAATAAAATTTATTATTTTAAAAGTTCTGAAAAATTTGAAATAGATGATGAAGTTATTGTGGATACTGATAAAGGAAATCAGTATGCAAAAATAGTTAAAGCTGTTGATTTACAAAAAAATGAGGAATTAAAGGAAATAATTAGAAAAGCAAATGAAGAAGATCAAAATAATTTTTATACAAATATAAAAGATGCTGAGATAGCTTTGTCAAAAGCAAAAACAATTGCTAAAGATTTAAATTTAAATATGAATATAATAAATGCTCAATATACATTAAATAGATCACAATTGTTATTTAATTTTTATGCAGAAGAAAGAGTAGATTTTCGTGAACTTGCTAGAAAACTTGCTGGTCAATTTAGAACTCGTATAGAATTACGTCAAATAGGTGCCAGAGATAAAGCTAAACAAGTTGGTGGAATAGGGGTTTGTGGTAGAAAATTGTGCTGTTCAAAATTTTTAAATCAATTTGATTCAATTACTATGAATATGGCTAAAAATCAAAATTTATCACTTAACCCATCAAAAATAAATGGTTGTTGTGGAAGACTTTTGTGTTGTCTTAGTTATGAGGATGATGAATATATTAAGTGTGGAAAAAATTTAAAATCGATTGGAAGTATTATAAAATATAAAGGAAAAGAAGCAACAATAATTGGCGTTGATATTTTAAACAGAAAATATAAAATACTTATTGATGAACAAAAAATACTTATTGATGCTCAAGAGATTGAAAATGATAGTAAAAAATGATTTATATGATTATCAAAATCGTTATATTTATCAAGATACTGATTTCTTTAAATTTTCAATAGATTCTATTTTATTAGCGGAGTTTGTAGATAAAAAAGATTTAAAAGGAAATATATTAGATATATGTACAGGAAATGGTGCAGTTTCATTAATTTTGTCTGAATATACAAAAAGTAATATAGTGGGATTTGAAATTCAAAATAAAATTGCATCTTTAGCAACAATGTCTGTTGAAGAAACTAATCTATCAAAACAAATTAAGATTATTAATGATGATGCAAAAAATTTATTTAAATATTATAATAAGGGATTTTTTGATACAATGGTTTGTAATCCACCCTATTTTGAATTTAATGGAAATATGATAAATAATCTAGAAGAAATGACTATTGCAAGGCATGAGGTATATTTAACTTTAGAAAACATATTTCAAATTGCTGATTATGCATTAAGCTCAAAAGGAACTTTATATATAGTAAATAGAGCTCAGAGGTTAGATGAACTTATAATTTTTGGAAACAAATATAATATTGGTATAAAGAAAATTCAGTTAATTAAAACAAAAAAAGATAAATCACCATCTCTTGTAATTATTAAAGCGGTAAAAAATTCAAAAAAACATGTTATTATAAATGATGTAATTAATATAGAAAATATGAAAACTTATAAAAATATATTTAATGGAGGAAAAAATGAAGTTGATAGTTGGACTAGGTAATCCAGGTAAAGAATATGAATATTCAAGACATAATGTTGGTTTTATTATTTTAAATAATTATTTTTCTGATGCAAATTGGCAAAAAAAAGATAATTATGAGTATATAGAAAAAATTTTTAATAATGAAAAAGTAATCTTTATAAAGCCTTTAACATATATGAATTTATCTGGGTTAGCGGTTCAAAAAATTGTAAATTTTTATAAAATTCCTGTTGAAAATATTTTAATTATTCATGATGATTTAGATTTGCCTGAAAAAACTGTTAGATTTAAATTTAATTCTTCAGCTGGGGGACATAATGGAATAAAGTCAATCATCAACTCTTTAGGAACCACAAGATTTTCCCATTTAAAAGTGGGTATTGGTAGAAAAGAATATTCTGATCAAAAAGATTATGTTTTAAGTAATTTATCCAAAGACGAAATTAATTTTTTACAAAATGATAAATTTATACAGATGATTAACACTTTTATTGAACAAGGAATTACAATCTGTATGAATAGATACAATTCAAATGGAGATTAAAATGGATTTTCTTGATAATCTTTTTATTTACAAAAATAATAGTGTTATATGTGGTTTAACTTCCGAGTTAAATGTTTTTTATTTATTAAATTTATTTAAAAAACAAAATAAAAATATTATTTGTTTAGTAAGTAGTATTTATGAAGCAAATAATTATTATAATTTATTTCAAACCTATACTGATGATGTATTATTATTTTTAAAAGATGAATTTATTTCTGATATTGTTGCAACCTCTCCAGAATTAAAATTAACTAGATTAAATACTTTAGATAAAATAAATTCTAAAAAGCATATAATTATATGCAATTTAATGGGATATTTAATGTTATTACCAAATAATAAAGAATTTTATCAAAGTAAATTATACTTGAAAGTATCCGATTCTTTATCAAGAAAAACTTTACTTGATACTTTATATAATTTTGGATATAATAAAGATTCTCTAACAACTGCTTCAGGAGATTTTTCAGTACGTGGTATGGTTGTTGATATATTTTTAATAAATGAAAAACATCCAATAAGGATTGAATTTGATGATGATACTATAGAAAGTATTAGGTATTTTGATGAAGATACACAAAGAACAATTAATAGTATTGATGAAATAATAATAAAACCTATAATTGAGTTAAATACTGATAAAAATAATTCAATTTATGATTATAGTGACAACGCAATCGTTGTTAATATAGATTTACCTCAGATTCTTGCTTCATATAAAAAAATTTGTGAGGATGCAATAAATTATAAAGAGCATAGTGGAAATGAAAATAAGATATTTTTTTCTTTTGAAGAAATAAACCCTAAATATAATATAACTTTAAATCATTTTAAAAATTCAAAAAGTGACATCGAATTAATTTCTCAAAATATTGATAATTTTAATAACGATTTTTCAACATTAAAAAATTGTGTAACTAAATGGAAAAATGAAGGTAAACAGATATATTTTTATTTATCAAATAATAATGAAATAAAAAAAATACGTGAGTTATTTAGCGATATAAAAATAATAAATAAAAAAATAAATCATGGTTTTATTATTGGTAATTATGTAGTTATAAGTGAATTTGATATAGATAATATAAAAAGGGATTATAAATATCAAAATAATCTGTATGGTGGTAAAAAAATAGTAGATTATAATGAACTTAACAAGGGAGATTATGTTGTTCATATAAATCATGGTATTGGTATTTATAATGGGCTTGTAAGTTTAACAAGTAATAGTGTAACTAAAGATTATATACAATTATTATATGATGATAATGATAAGATATATATACCTGTTCAAAAAATAGAAAACATATATAAATATTCTGATAAGGATGGTAGTAAACCCAAAATTAATAAATTAAATTCTGCTTCTTGGCTTAAAACTAGAAAATTTGTTGAAGCAAAAATAAAAGATATTACTAAAGAATTAATGGAATTATATCAAAAAAGGCTTGAAACTAAAACTACTCCATATAAAAGGTTTGAGGAAGAACTAATTTTTGGTAATGAATTTATTTATGATTTAACTTTAGATCAAAAAAATGCGGTTAATGATATTAATGATGATTTAGATAGTGATATTCCAATGGATAGACTTCTTTGTGGTGATGTAGGTTTTGGTAAAACTGAGGTTGCATTAAGAGCTATGTTTAGAACAATACTTAATAATAAACAAGTAATTTATTTATGTCCAACGACAATTCTTTCTAAGCAACAATTTAATGTTGCAAAAAAAAGATTTGCTTCTTGGCCTATTGAAATAAGACTTTATAATAGGTTTACCACCTTAAAAGAGGAACAAAACATATTAACAGGTTTAGAAAATGGTAGTATTGATGTTGTTTTTGGAACACATAAATTATTTAATGATAAGATAAAATATAAAAAATTAGGGTTACTTGTTATTGATGAAGAACAAAGATTTGGAGTTAAACATAAAGAAAAAATAAAGGAACTTAAAAATGATATTAATGTATTAACTTTATCCGCTACGCCTATTCCAAGAACATTAAAAATGGCATTATCAGGTCTAAGAAATTTATCAATAATTGAAACAGCACCAAATAATCGATATCCTGTTCAAACATATGTAACAAGTGAAGATGATTATATTATTAAGGATGCAATTTATAAGGAACTTGGTCGTAATGGTCAAATATTTATTCTCTACAATAATATTGAAGGACTTCTTTCAAAATTAAGTGATTTAAAAATGCTTGTACCTGAAGCGAAAATAAGATATGCACATGGTCAAATGAATAAAGATGAATTAGATGAAATTATGGACGATTTTACATTGCATAAATTTGATATATTACTATGTACCACAATTATTGAAAATGGAATAGATATAGCAAATGCAAATACTTTAATAATTTATAATGCTGATAATTTTGGTCTTGCTCAATTATATCAAATAAGAGGTAGAGTAGGTCGAAGTGATAAAATTGCTTATGCTTATTTACTTTATAATAAAAATAAAATGTTAAATAAAACTGCAATTAAACGTTTACATGCAATAAAGGAATTTACTGCTTTAGGTAGTGGTTATAAAATAGCAATGAGAGATTTATCTATACGTGGTTCTGGAGATATTTTTGGCTCATCTCAAGCAGGATTTGTGGATACAGTTGGAGTAGCTCTATATACAAAAATGATTGAGGATGAACTAAAACAAATAAAGGGATTACCAGTTAATGAAAGTGAAAATGAGCAAACACTTATAAATATAAATACTCATATTGACGATAGTTATGTATCAGATGAAAATATTAAAATAGAAATACATCAAATGATAAACGAAATAGATAGTTATGATAAATTGCAACAAATTAAAAATACTCTTGAAGATAGATTTGGTAAAATTACAATTGAAATTGAAGATTATATGTATGAAGAATGGTTTGAAAAAATCGCACAAAAATATAATATTACTCAAATTCGTCAAACTGATAGGTTTATAGAAATTGTTTTACCTACACATTTAACTCAAAAAATTAAAGGAGATAAATTATTACTTAATGCCTTAAGTATTTCAAGAAATTTTTCATTTGCTTATCGACAAAATCAAATATTTATAACTTTAAAATTAACTAATCTAAAAGAGCATTTTATAAGATACATTGTTAGATTACTTAATACAATTAATTAGTATAATATATAAAAATGAAAACATACTAAATATGAGGTGTGTTTTTTGAAAAGTACAGGTATTGTTAGAAAAATAGATGAATTAGGTAGAATTGTTATTCCAAAAGAAATACGTAATATACTTTCTATACGTAGTAATGATGATTTAGAAATATTTATTGATGATATGAAAATAATATTATCTAAATATGAAAAAAGTAATAGTATTTTAAATTATTCAAATACTATAGTAAAACTTATTAATGATAATTTAGATATAAAAATGTTTGTTACTAATAAAGATAAAGTTATTACGGATGGTAGTTTTAAAGAAAAAGAAATAGATAAAAAATTAATAAATTTAATTTATGAGAGAAAAAAATATGAATCTATTTGTGTTGAAAAAATAATTAATTTAACAGGTTATTTTCTAATCTACCCAATTATTGTTGATAGTGATATTTTAGGACTACTTATATTTGTAAAAAATAATTTGTTTACAAATGAAGAAAAAATTATAACCAATATTGTCTTAAAACTTATTGAAAACCATTAAAAATTATGATAATATTTACTTATTAAATGTTGAGAAGAAGGATTTATAAATTATATTTATAGAGAGCTTAAGTTTGGTGGAATTAAGTAATAAAAAATTTATATTGTGGGTCTTTGAGTTTAATGGTTAATTACCTTATAATTAAAAAGAGCATGTGAATCATGAATTAAGGTGGTACCGCGGATTATATTCGTCCTTTAGTTCGTGATTTTTTGTTTTTTTAGAAAAGAGGAGTGAAAATGGAAAGAGGATTTGAAAAAATAAGTTTTGCTGAATTTAAAAAAAGTGTTAAAGATGATAAAGAATTATATGAAAGTATAGTTTTACCTATCCGAAAGACAAGTAAAAGTGCGGGATATGATTTTATTGCTTTTGAAGATGTAACTATTAAGCCTGGAGAAATAAAAAAAATTCCTACTGGTTATAAAGTTAAAATTAAAGATGATGAAGTACTTTTAATTGTGGTAAGAAGTTCAATGGGATTTAAATATAATATTAGATTATGTAATCAAGTTGGTATAATTGATGCCGATTATTATAATAATAAATCTAATGAAGGTCACATGTATGTAGCACTTCAAAATGAAGGAACAAAGGATTTTGTGATAAATAAGGGTGATGCCTATGCTCAAGGAATAATTATTAAATATTTAACTTGTGGTGAAGAAAATAATAATCAACGTACAGGTGGCATTGGAAGTACGAATAACTAGGAGGCTTGTATGGAAAATAAAAAATTTTATATAACAACACCAATATATTATCCATCAGATAATTTTCATATTGGTCATTGTTATACTACAATAATTGCGGACTCTATTGCTAGATTTAAAAGGCTATCTGGTTATGATACCTTTTTCTTAACTGGTACGGATGAGCATGGTCAAAAGATTGAAAAAAAAGCTAAAGAAAACGGAGTTAACCCAAAAGAATATGTTGATAAAATAGTAGAAAATGCAAAAGATTTATGGTCAAGTTTAGATATTAGTTATGATAAGTTTATAAGAACAACTGATTCCTATCATATAGAGGTTGTTCAAAAAATATTTAAAAAACTTTATGATCAGGGAGATATTTATAAAGGTGAATATAAAGGACTTTATTGTACTCCATGTGAATCATTTTGGACTGAAACTCAACTTGATGAAAATGGAAAATGTCCTGATTGTCATAGAGACGTTCACGAGGTAAAAGAGGAAGCATATTTTTTTAAACTTTCTAAATATCAGGATTGGTTAGAAAACTTTTTGGAAAATAATCCAAATTTTATAGAACCATCATCAAGAAAAAATGAAATGATTAATAATTTTATCAAACCAGGTTTATCAGATTTATGTGTTTCGAGAACATCATTTAAATGGGGTGTACCAGTATCATTTGATGATAAACATGTCGTTTATGTATGGATAGATGCGTTATCAAATTATATTTCTGCATTAGGTTATTTATCAAATGATGATTCTTTGTTTAAAAAATATTGGCCTGCAGATTTACATATTGTAGGTAAAGAAATAGTTAGATTTCATACAATTATCTGGCCAATTATGTTAAAAGCATTAGATTTACCATTACCTAAAAAGGTATTTGGTCATGGTTGGTTAATAATTAATGGTGGTAAGATTTCCAAAAGTTTAGGTAATTATAAAGATCCTAGGGAATATATTAATTCATATGGTGTAGATGCAGTTAGATACTATGCACTTCGTGAAGTACCTTTTGGTAGTGATGGTAATTTCTCCGAGGAATCACTTATTACAAGAACAAATTCAGATTTAGCTAATATATTAGGTAATTTAGTTAATAGAACTATTGGAATGGTTAATAAATATTTTGATGGTAAAATACAAAATATTAAAGATTATGAAGATATAGACAAAGAATTGATTGATTATGCAGTTAATTTAAAGGAAAGTGTAACATCTTTAGTTGATGATTTACAGTTATCAATTGCTTTAGAAAAAATATTTGATTTATTTAGAAAATGTAATAAATATATAGATGATGTTACTCCATGGATACTTGCAAAAGATGAAAGTAAGAAAGAAAGGCTTGAATGTATACTTTATAATTTACTTGAATGTATAAGAATTGGAAGTGTTTTGTTACAAGCATTTTTACCCTCAACTGCTGAAAAAATATTTAAACAAATTAATACTAAAGAAACATCATTTGAAAGTATTAGTGAATTTGGAAAATATGAAAGTCCAAATGTTGTTAGTGAACCTGAAGTATTATTTGCAAGGATTACAAAATAATGTTTATTGATACTCATTGCCATTTATATAAAAGTTATTATGATGATATAAGTGATATTATAAAAAATTCTAAAAATAATGGTATTGTTAAATTTATTAATGCTGGATGTGATAAGGAAACTAATGAAGAAGTTTTAAATATAAAAAAAGATAATATTTATGCAGTTATAGGCTATCATCCAGAATATGCAAATGAAATTACTGAGGAAGATATTTCTTTACTAGAAGAAAAGATTATTAATTCAAATGTAGTAGGAATTGGTGAAATAGGTTTAGATTATCATTATGATGGATTTAATAAAGAAAAGCAGATTGATATTTTTGAAAAACAATTATTAATTGCAGAAAAACATAATTTGCCCGTTGTAATTCACAGTAGAGATGCTGGATATGATACTATAAATATCTTAAAAAAATATAATGTTAAGGGAGTAATACATTCATTTACTGGTAGTTTTGAAATGGCTAAAGAATATATAAAATTGGGATTTTATTTAGGTGTTAATGGAGTAATTACTTTTAAAAATTGTAAGTTAATTGATGTATATAAAATTTTGGGAATTGAAAATATTTTACTTGAAACAGACAGTCCTTATTTAACACCAGTTCCCTTTAGGGGAAAACAAAATTTTCCTGGCAATATTAAATATATTGCTGAGTTTATTTGTGATAATTTAGATATATCAATGGATAAGCTTTCTAGTATAACTAATTCTAATGTTAAAAAACTATTTAATATAGGTATATAACTTTTTTTGTTATATACTTTTTTCTTTATTTTAAATATTTTGTGTGCTATAATTTTTTTATAAGAGGAAAGTATGAAGAAAGTGTTCAAAGTTTTTCAATTTCTAATATTGGTTTTTGTAATATTTATAACTTTTACAAATAGTCCCATTTATGAGGCAAGGGTTCATAATAATAATCCAAATAAAACAATTGATGAAGTAGCAATGGCTTTAAAAATAGATGAATTTGATTATGATGCTTTGTATAGTGTAAAAGATACTTATAATGGGCAGATTACTGGTTATATTTTTAATTGTCCATTATGTGGTGGTACTTTAGCATGTATGAGTAGTTATAATATAAAAGATGGAACTACTACATATCCAGATAGTCAATATGGTAATGTAAATATAGTGGCTTCAAGTGCAAATTTACCTTGTGGATCAATAGTTACATTTTCTGCACCTAGAGTTTCAAGTGAACCAGTAGTGGCAATAGTACTTGATAGGGGTGTACCAGGAAACGACTTGGATTTGCTTTCTCCAAGTTATGATTATGCAATAAGTACAGTTGGTAGATTTGATGCTAGTTATGATGTTTTACGAATTGGATGGAATAATGAAAGCTAAAAAATATTTTGGACAAAATTTTTTAAAAAATGAATTAATTATTAAACAAATAACCGATTTAGTAAATCCCAATAAAAATGATTTAATTATTGAAATTGGACCAGGCATGGGAGCTCTTACAAAATATTTGTTAAAAAAGGGTGCAGATTTAGTCTGCATCGAAATAGATAAGGATTTAAAGAAATATCTTGATAAATATGAAAGTGATAATTGCACTATTATCTATGATGATATTTTAAATGTTAATTTAAATAAAATTGTGGGTAATTATGATAATATTATAGTTGTAGGTAATTTACCTTATTATATAACAAGTCCAATCTTAGAATATTTAATTAATAATATAAAGGCAAAAAAAATGGTATTTATGGTTCAAAAAGAAGTTGCAGATAGATATAGTGCAAAAATAAATTCCAAAGAATATGGTTATTTTACATTATTTTTAAATTTTTATTATAATGTAAAAGAAGAAATATTTGTTGATAAAACAAATTTTGAACCAGTTCCAAAGGTTGATAGCATGGTTATAAGTTTAACATTAAAAGAAAAAATATATGATATTGATACAGAAAAATATTTTAATTTTCTAAAAGAATGTTTTTCTCATAAAAGAAAAACCTTAAAAAATAATATTATTTCTAATGATTTTTCTAAAATACTAGTTATATTAAAAAAATATGATTTATCTGAAAATGTTCGTGCAGAACAAATTAGTGAAGATATATTCATTGAAATTTTTAAAAATTTAGAGTGCTAAGGGCACTTTTTCTTGTTAATTAAATATTAATAGTTTATAATACAAATTGTTTGAAAGGGGATTTTTATGCATAAAATAGTTTTAGTAACTGGCGGATCAAGGGGTATTGGTGCGGCCATCGCATTACAATTTGCTAAAAATAATTATGATGTTATAATTAATTACTTAAATAGTGAAGAAGAAGTAATTTCTTTACAAAAAAATATTATTACAAATTATAATGTTAGATGTGAAGTAATAAAATGTGATATTTCTAATGAAAAGGATGTCATTTATATGACAAATTTTATTAAAAAAAATTTTAAAAAAATAGATGTTTTGGTTAATAATGCTGGTATATGTAATGATATGATTTTAGATTATAAAACTTATGATGATTTTAAAAAAGTTATTGATGTTAATTTAAATGGAACATTTCTTGTAACTAAATATATATCTAAATTAATAAATAGTGGTAGTGTTATTAATATCTCTTCGACTAATGGTATTGATACATACTATCCAGAAAGTATAGATTATGATGCCTCAAAGGCAGGAGTAATTTCGCTTACTCATAATTTTGCAAAGTTGCTTGCTCCAAAGATAAGGGTTAATGCAATATGTCCAGGTTGGGTAGAAACCGATCAAAATAAGGAACTTTCCTTAAAACAAATAAAAAATATAAAAAAAGGCATTTTACTTAAACGGTTTGCTAAACCTCAGGAAATTGCTAGTGTAACATTTTTTGTGGCAAATGAAAGTTATATAAATAATTCTATTATAAGGGTAGACGGAGGCAGTATATGTTAGATGTTGAAAAAGATATAAAAAAATACTTAAATAATGTAGATGAAATAGTTTATTTTAATTCACAAAAGATACTTAATGCATTTATTAAAGAAAAAGTTAGTGAAAGTGATTTTAATATTACCACAGGTTATGGATATGCTGATATTGGAAGAGATAAAATTGAAAGAATATATGCTGATATTTTTTTATGTGACGATGCATTAGTTAGAAATCAGTTTATCTCTGGTTCACATGCTTTAACTGTTTGCCTTTTTGCATTGCTTAGACCTTTTGATACTCTTTTATCAATTACGGGAAAACCATATGATACACTTGATGAAGTAATTGGAATAAAGGATAGTCCAAGTTCTTTGAAATCATTTAATATTAATTATGAACAAATAGATTTATTTAATGATGATTTTGATTATGAACTTATAAAACAAAAATTAAAAAATAAATATTACAAGGTAATAGAAATTCAGCGTTCAAAAGGGTATTCTCAAAGAAAAAGTTTAAGTATTGATAAGCTAGAAAAAGTTATTAAAATAATAAAAAAACTTTCACCAAAAAGTATTATCATGGTGGACAATTGTTATTGTGAACTAGTAAGTAAAAAGGAACCAACACAAGTAGGAGCTGATATAGTGGTGGGTTCTTTAATAAAAAACTTAGGTGGAGGTATAGCAAGTAATGGTGCATATATTGTTGGTAAAAAAGATCTTGTTGCTTTAGCAGGTGAAAGATTAAATCTTCCAGGAGAAGGAAAGGATGTTGGTCCATCATTAGGTGCTAATAAAGATATATTAAAAGGATTATATTTTGCTCCTTCAGTAGTTGGGGCCTCTTTAAAAAGTGCAATACTAACTAGTTATTTATTCGAAAAAAAAGGATATGATGTGGAACCTAAATATTATGATGATAGAGCAGATATTGTTCAGTGTATTACATTTCATAATGAAAAAGACATGGTTAAATATGTTCAAAGTATTCAGTCAATGTGTGCTATTGATTCAAATGTTATTCCAGAAAAAAGTGATATTCCAGGTTATTCAAATAAAATAATTATGGCAAGCGGGTCTTTTACACAGGGTTCGTCGATAGAACTTTCATGTGATGGTCCTATAAAAGAACCTTATATAGTATATCAACAAGGCTCTCTTACTTATGAATATGGAAAAATAGCAATTATTAATGCAATTTCAAAATTGGATTAATAATTTTTTTTATTTTGAATAAACTTTAATGGTGATATTTTGAACATAGAAAAAGGAGATTTTGTAACTCGAAAAAGTTATAATCATGATACTATATTTAAAGTTCTTTCTATAAGTGAGGATACTGTTTACTTAAAGGGTGTCTATGATAGATTATACGCGGATAGTGATATTTTTGATTTAGTAAAAACTAATGAACAACCTGATGATTTTATAATAGATTTAGATATAACTGATGATAGAACAAGTTATTTTTATTTACCAGGTAAAGTGTTACATATTGATGGAGATAATGAGTATTTAGAAAAATGTTTGAAGTTTTATAAATCAAATAAAGTTTATGCAATTGGAAAAAAAATCGAGGAAGTTGAAATATCAAAACAATTACCAACTCTTTTAAAAAAAATTAAACCTGATATTTTAGTTATAACAGGTCATGATGCTTTCTATTCAAAAAAAGGAAATAAGAATGATATTAATAGTTATAAAAATTCAAAAAATTTTGTTAAAGCTATAATTCAAGCTCGAAATTATGAAAAGAATCATGAAAAATTAGTTATTATTGCTGGAGCATGTCAAAGTGCTTATGAAACTTTAATAAAAGCGGGTGCTAATTTTGCCTCAAGTCCCAAAAGAGTTAATATTCATGCCTTAGATCCTGCGATTATTGCCACAACTATAGCACTTACTAAAACTGATACCCAAATTAATGTACCAAATTTGTTAGAAAAAACTAAATATGGAGCAAATGGTATGGGAGGTATAATTACAAATGGTTTAATGTATGTGGGGTACCCAAGATGAATTTGGATATTATTAAAGAAAAAATATCTTCCTCAAGAGGAAGAAAAGTAAAAATAACTGTTTATGGACTTCGTAATAAAATAAGTTTCTATGAGGGAACTATTCATAAAATTTATCCCAATATTTTTACAATAGTTAATAATCAAGAAGAAAAAAGTTTTGCTTATCGAGATATTATAACAAAAGATATAAAAATTATGTATATTTAATATTTTTCTCTTGATATTTGGAATTTTATAAGGTAAAATTAAATTGTGAATAAATGATAAAGGAGTGGTGAGTAAATGGAAATTACATCAGTAAAAGTTCACAAAACTGAAAGAGAAGGTTCTAGATTGAAAGGATATGCAACAGTAACACTTGATGATTGCTTTGTTGTAAGAAATATCCGTATTATTGAAGGCGATGAAAAATTATTTATTGCTATGCCTAGTAAGAAGGTAAATGATGAACGTTATGAAGATACCTGTCATCCAATAAATGCAGAGACAAGAAAAATGTTCGAAGATAAAATTTTAGAAGAATATAAAAATCCTTCATCTAGTGAAGAATAATAAAAAACAAAAAAGGCTTTGGCCTTTTTTTAATTTCCTTCATTTTTATTTATTTAAATCATATAATTAAGTGGTGATGATATGAATGATATGATGGTTAATTCAAAGCATGAAGTAAAAATGATTGATAGATCCATTTTAAATATAAGTGGTATTAAAAAAATAATTAATTTTGATAATAAAGAATTTATTGTCGAAAGCATAATGGGGCTTATTCATATTAAAGGCGAAAATATGGAATTATTAAATCTTGATACTACAAATTTGTTACTTAAAATTAAAGGTAAAATTAATAGTTTTATTTATTTAGAAAAAAGTAATAAAAAAGAAGAAAGTATTATAGCAAGGCTTTTTAAATGAAACCATTATATATAATTTTAATTTTTTTTATTAGTTTTATTTATGGAGTACTTTTTTTTATATTATCTTTATTAAATTATAAATTATTTAATAAATTCTCGTTATTTTTTAAATATCTTGTTACTTTATTATTTTCTTTTGATATTGCTATAATATATTTATTAATTGTATATAAAATAAATTATGGAATATTTCATGTATATTATTTAATTTTTACAATTCTCGGATTTTTAGTAGCTTATAAACTTAAAAATAGAACTGTAAACTTATGTAAAATTATAAAAAATAAATTAAAAAAGCATTGACATATTTTCAAAATTAATTTATATATAATTTAGGAAGGTAATATGAAGACTAAAAAGGAGAAAAAGAGGTTATTTTTTATTAGTGTAATTATAATTTTTTTAATAGTTTTTTTGGGTGTTACTACATACAAAGATTTTTTAACAATTGTTAATAATAAAAAAGAAACAAAAAAATTGAATGCTCAGTATGAAAAATTATTAGATGAAAAAAAATCCTTGACATCTGAAGTTACCAAAATGAAAGATCCAGAGTATTTAGCAAGATATGCTAAAGAAAAGTTTCTATATTCAAAAGACGATGAAGTAATTATTCGTATAGAAGAATAATTATTTTTTTATAATATCATCAATTAATCCATATTCTTTTGCCTCTTTCGAAGACATATAATAGTCTTTACCAGTATCTTTTTCTATTTGTTTTATATTTTTACCTGTATTTTTAGACATTATTCTATTTATTTTTTCTTTAATTTTATTTATTCTCTCACTTTGAAGTTTTATGTTTCTTGCACTTCCCTCAAAACCTCCTATTACTTCATGAATCATTATTTCTGTATTTTCAAGGGCATATCTTTTATATCCACTTGAAAGTAAAAATGCACCCATACTTGCACATAAACCCATTGCAATTGTTATAACATTACTTTTTATGAAATTCATTGTATCATAAATTGCAAGACCAGATGTAACTGAACCTCCTGGAGAATTTATATATAGATAAATATCTTTATTATTTTCATTATCTAAGTAAAGTAATTGCCCAATAATAATATTTGCTAAGTTATCATTAATTTCCCCATTTAAAAAGATTATTCTATTTGTTAATAATAAGGAATATAAGTCATAAGTTATTAATTGTTTATCATTTTGTTTCAAAATCATTGGTATGTTCATTTGTTCACCTAATTATATATTAATAAAAAAGTTAAAAATTTATTCATAAAATTTATAGATTTATAATAAAAAATATAGTATTATTAAAATAGAAGGGATTGATAAAGTGAAAGAAATCATTATTACATTTGATGATGGAAGACATGTTTTAGTACCATATAATTCAACTTATTATGATTTAAGTTTGAAAGAAACCAATTCAAATAATATTATTGGTGTTTTAATAGATGGTAAAGTTTTATCATTGAATGAAAAAATCACTAAAAATAATATAATTAAATTTATAGATATTACAAATCCCTATGGAAATAGAATGTATGTAGCTGGTCTTAAAATGGTATTTGAACTTGCTACGAAAAAATGTTATCCAAATATTAAAGTTAATTATTCATATAATGTACCAAATGGAATTATAGCAAATTTAATTAGTAAAAATAAATTAGAAAAAAAAGATATTGAATTAATTATTAAAATGGTTGATGAAATTATTAAAAAAAATATCCATTTTGAAAAATTAATTATTAAAAATAATGATGCAATAAATTATTATGAAGATATAGGTAATGTTGTAAAAGCGGATAATGTTAGAAATATTATAGATCCTACGGTAATATTATATGAGCTTGATGATTTAGTAAATTACTATTATTCTGAAATGCCATATAGTACTGGAACACTTAATAAATATGAAATAAAATATTTAGGAAATAATAGAGTAGTAATAATAATTCCTAGTGTAAATTCAGATGGCTATTTACCAAACTATGTTAATTATGATGGTATTGTAAATGCCTA
The DNA here is from genome assembly GCA_964430785.1 of uncultured Mycoplasma sp. GTDB lineage: Bacteria > Bacillota_I > Bacilli_A > RF39 > UBA660 > UBA6448. Next base: position 25,951 of record CAYSFJ010000001.1, read on the forward strand.
TGTAGATGGTCAAAAATGGTTAGATATTATGAATGTTCCTTTTATAAAAGATGTTAATAAGGAAATTTGTAATGGAAATATAGAAAATTTTATTAAATCATGTGAATTAAATTTTAATATTGAGATAAATGAGACAGCAAAAATAGTTTCACAAAATAAAGAATTAAAATATGTGATGATTTCTGGTCCATCTTCAAGTGGAAAAACAACAATTACAAAAAGGCTAGGTTCTTATTTTAAAATATATGGATTAGATCCAATTATAATATCATTAGATGATTATTATAAAGAAAGGGTAGATAGTCCAAAAGATAAAAATGGAGAATATGATTTTGAATGTCTAGAGTGTACTGATTTAGATTATTTAAAAAAAGATATTACTAAACTTTTAAATGGTCAAGAAATAACACTTCCAAGATTTAATTTTGTAACTGGCTGTAAAGAGCTTACTTCAAAAAAAATTAAACTTAAAGAAAATAGTATTATTCTTTTTGAAGGATTACATGCTATTAATAATGGAATGCTTCCATTTATTCCAGATAAGTCAAAATATAAAATTTATGTTAGCCCATTTATTCCACTTAGTATAGATGAACATAATTATATATCAAATGCTGATTTAAGGCTTTTGAGAAGAATTGTCAGAGATTTTCGAACTAGAGGATATGATGTATCCACTACGATAAAAAATTCTAGAAAGGTTACTATGGGTGAAGATAAATATATTATACCTTTAATACCTGAAGCAGATAAAATTATAAATACTTCATTATCATATGAAGTTGGTATATTAAAAGTATTTGTAGAACCATTACTTTATTCGGTTCCAAGTACATCGCAGTATTATAGTGAAGCAAGAAGATTACTTAGATTTTTAAATGGATTTTTCACAATAAGTGGTGAATATGTTCCAAAAGATTCAATTTTAAGAGAGTTTATAGGAGGTAGTGAATATGATTAAAGTTGCAATTAATGGTTTTGGTAGAATAGGAAGAATAGCATTTAGGCAAATGATAACAGATCCTAATTTTGATATTGTTGCTATAAATAATTTAGATATGAGTGCCAAGGATGCTGCATATTTAATAAAATATGATAGTGTTCATGGAACATTTCATGAAAATGAGATAACTTATAAAGATGATAATATAGTTATATCTAATGTTAAGTTTATAAAGGTTTTTAATGAAAAAGATCCTGTTAATTTGCCATGGGAAAGTTTAAATGTTGATTTAGTTTTAGAGTGTACTGGTGCATTTACTTCTAAAGAAAAAGCAAGTGTACATATAACTTCAGGTGCAAAAAAAGTTTTAATTTCTGCACCTGGTAAAGACGAAATGCCCACTATAGTAAATGGTGTAAATGATGATATATTAACTGGAAAGGAAACAGTTGTTAGTGCATCAAGTTGTACAACAAATTGTTTAGCACCACTTTTAAAAATAATTGAGAATAACTTTGGTATAGAAAAAGGATTTATGAGTACAATTCATGCATATACAGCAGATCAAAATGCTATGGATAACATGCATAAAAAAGGAATAAATTCTCGTAGGGGAAGAGCAAGTGCATATAATATTGTACCTACATCAACTGGAGCTGCAAAGTCAATAGGTCTAGTTATTCCAAACTTAAAAGGTAAATTAGATGGAATAGCATATAGAGTTCCCACTATAGATGGATCTATGATTGACGTAACTTTAGAACTAAAAAAAAGAGTTACTATTGATGAAATAAATGAGACTATAAAAAATAATCAAAATGATGCAATAAAATACACTGAAGATGCAATAGTATCAAGTGATATAATAGGTAAAAGGGTAGGTTGTACTTTTGATTCACTATTAACAAATGTAGTCGATGTAGAGGGAAAACAATTAGTTAAGCTAGTAGGTTGGTATGATAATGAATATGGTTATACATATCAAATGTTATCTACAGCAAAAAAAATGTTTAAATAAAAGTGAGTTGTTTTATGAAATTTATTGATGAAGAAAATATAGAAAATAAAAACGTTATATTAAGATGTGATTTTAATGTTCCAATTGAAAATGGTAAAGTTTTAGATGATACTAAAATAAAAAAGAGTTTAAAAACTATAAATTATCTACTTGATAAAAACTGTAGTTTAATATTACTTAGTCATTTAGGAAGAATAAAAAGTAAAAAAGATAAAATAGAAAATAGCTTATCACCTGTTAAAAATACATTAACTAATTTATTAAACAGGGAAGTAAAATTTATTAATAGTCCAGTTGGTATGGATGTTATTAATGAATGTAAAAATTTAAGTTCTGGTCAAATTATACTTTTAGAAAATACTCGTTTTTGTGATTATCCAGAAAAATTAGAAAGTCATAATGATTTAAATCTAGCAAAATATTGGTCTGTTTTAGCAGATGTGTTTGTAGTTGATGCATTTGCTTCTTTACATAGAGTGCATACTTCTGTTGCTGGTATATCTAATTATTTGCCTACATATTATGGCTTTCTTGTAAAAGAGGAAATATCTAATTTAAATCCTCTTATTGAAAATATACAAAGACCATATACCGTGTTTATGGGCGGTGCAAAAGTTGATGATAAACTTGTTTACATAAAAGGATTACTTGAAAAGTGTGATTATCTTTTAGTAGGAGGAGGTATAGCTAATTCATTTTTGTATGCGTGTGGTTTTGATGTAATGGATAGTTTATGCACTAGTGATGAAATAACATTATTAGAAATTAAAAATTTGATGAAAGAATATAGGGATAAAATTGTTTTACCAATAGATTTTGTAATTGAGGAAGACAAAATATTAGATTTAAATACAAAGTCAATAAAAAAATATATTTCTTATTTTGAAAAAAGTAAAACCATCTTTATTAATGGAACTGTTGGCCTTTTTGAAGATAAACGTTTTATAGTGGGAACATTTAATTTGTTTAATAGTTTAAAAAATATAAATGCATATAAAGTTGCTGGTGGTGGTGATACACTAAATGCAATTAATACATTCAAACTAGACAAAAATTTTACATATCTTTCAAGTGGTGGAGGAGCAAGTTTAGAGTATATTAGTTCATCTCATCTTGAGGCTATTGATTATATAGATAATAGTAAAGATTAATATTTTTTCGACAAAATTTGACATATTTTTACGTAAAGTGACAAAATCTTACAATATTTGCTATTGTATTTTGTAAATTTATAGTGTAACATGTATCTTGTGTGAGCGATTTGTTGGAAAAGAGGAAAAAATGAATAAACCCATAAAAATTATAATTATTGATGATAACATAGTAGCAATAGATTCGATTAGAAAACATTTTGCTAACAATGATGATATTAAAATAATAGCGACATTTAATAACGGAGAGGAAGCTTTACAGTATATAGTAAACCATTCAAGTGAAATAGATATTACTATTTTGGAATTAATATTGCCAAGATTAGATGGTGTTTCATTACTTGATGAAATAAAGAATAGAAATATAAAAATAAATGTTATTGTTACTTCAAATTATAAAGATAATCATGTAATTTCTAATAGTGAAGCATATAATATTTCATGTTATTTATTAAAACCATATAGTATGATATCGCTTGAAAAAAGAATTAAAGATGCAATGACCAAGAAATATAATAATCCGTTTGGAGGCAATAATATAGATTTAGATATTAGTCAACTACTACATAATTTAGGTATACCATCACATGTTAAAGGTTATAAATATATTAGGGAGTGTATTATGATAGCTTGCAAAACAAATAAATGCTTACATGTAACTAAGGATTTATATCCTGAAGTATCGGTTATTTATGAAACAACCTCTTCGAGGGTAGAAAGAGCAATTAGACATGCAATAGAAATAAGCTGGGTTCGAGGTGACATTAAGCTTATGGATGAATTATTTGGCTTTAGTGTTAGTGTTGAAAAGTCAAAACCGACTAATTCAGAATTTATATCTACCATTGCAGATAGAATAAAGTTAGATTGTAAATTAATATAAAGTATTGCTTCGGTAATATTTTTTATTTGCTATTTTATTAATCATGTGATATTATTTTCCTAGAAAGAATTGTGATTATGAAAAAGATTTTAACTATAATATTTGATGGCTTTGGAATGAAAGAAAGTGACTATGGTAATGCTATTATAAAAGCTAATATGGTTAATTTTAATAAATTCTATAATGAAAATCCTCATACTACTTTATTTGCAAGTGGTCGCTATGTTGGACTTCATGATGGACAATTTGGCAATAGTGAAGTAGGACATCAAACTATAGGTGCGGGTAGGCTTATTAAAAGTAGAGAAGTATTAACTGATGAATATTTAGATAATATAAATTTGACTGATGATGAAAATATTCAAAAGCTTAAAAGTTTAACAGGAAGACGCATTCATTTAATGGGACTTGCAAGTGATGGAAATGTTCATGCTGGTATTGATGACTTTTTAAAAATGTATGAATATTTAATAAAAATTGGTTTTACAAAAATCTTTTTTCATTTAATTACAGATGGAAGAGATACACCTAGTAATTCATCAAATAATTTTATATCATTAATAGAAAAAAATATTCAAAAAAATAAAGTAGGAACAATTTCCTCTATTTGTGGTAGATATTATGCAATGGATCGTGATAAAAATTATGATAGAACGAAAATTTATTATGATTTAATAACCACTGGTAGAGGTGTTGAAATTCTAAATATAGAAAATGCTATAAAATCAAGTTATGAAAAGGGAATAACTGATGAGTTTTTAAGACCTATGATGATTAATAATGAAGGAATAGTTAAAGACGGTGATGTACTTATTTGGATGAATTATCGTTCAGATAGAAGTAAACAAATATTACTTGCATTAACAAATCCTAAGTTTGCTGAATTTGATGTTACATTGATGCCCAATCTTGAAGTATTTACATTTTTTAATCATGATAAACAGATCAAAGCAAATGTATTAATAAATGAACCAGATATTAGTAATAGTTTAGGAATATATTTATCTAAATTAGGTATGACGCAGGCCAGAATTGCAGAAAGTGAAAAATACCCTCATGTTACATATTTTTTTGATGAAGGTTATGAAGAAAAAATTGATGGCGTTGATAAGTTTCATATTCCATCTCCAGAGGTTGCTACTTATGATTTAAAACCCGAAATGAGTGCTGTAGGTGTAACAAAGAAAGTTATTAGTGCTATAGAACATGATTATGATTTTATACTAGTAAATTTTGCTAATCCAGATATGGTTGGTCATACTGGAAATATGGATGCAGCCACTAAGGCATGTATGGCAGTGGACATATGTTTTAGTAAAATTTTGCAAGTTGCTGAAGATAATTTCTATACAGTTATTCTTTTGGCAGATCATGGAAATGCAGATACTATGCTTTATGAAGATGGTACGCCTTGTACTACACATAGTTATGAAAAGGTACCTTTTGTAATAAACGACCATAAAATTAAATTAAAAGATGGTGGAGATTTAACAAATGTAGCACCAACAATACTTGATTATATGGATATAAGTATACCAATAGAAATGACTAGTTACTCATTAATTGAAAGTGGAGAATAACATCTTCATTTTTTATTGTTGCTTTGTTTTAAAATATATATTTTATATAAAATTTATAATATTTTTTTAAAGTGGTACATAAATTAATAAAATAGTTAAAAAATAAGAGAAAATATCTTTATTGTAAATTAAAAAAACTAATAAGATGAAATTACAATTGTATTTTTCATCTTTTTTAGTTTTCATAAAAAGTTATAAAAACTGTAAAAAAAGTCTTGCATTCGGGGGTTAATTTATGATAATATTGTTCTTATATGACTGCTGTGATGTGCGAGGTTGCTGATACACTAGGAATAGTTGGTAAATATATTTTATAGTTTATTGGGTAATTTGTACGGAGCATGCCTATATTTAATATAGACGAAAGGAGAAAAAATGGCAAAACAAGAAATTCGTATTACTTTAAAAGCATATGACCACAGAATACTTGATGTAGCTGCTGGAAAAATATGTGAAACAGTAAAAAGAACTGGGGGAGAAATATCTGGACCTGTACCTCTACCTACTGAAATTGAAAAATTTACAGTATTAAGAGCTGTTCATAAATATAAAGATTCTCGTGAACAATTTGAAAGAAGAACTCACAAGAGACTTATTGATATTAAAAACCCAAGTAAAGAAACAGTTGATGCGCTATCTCATTTAGATTTACCAAGTGGCGTTCAAATCAATATTAAATTATAAGAAAAGGAAGGAAAAAGAAAATGAAAGGAATCTTAGGACGTAAAGTTGGAATGACTAGCGTATTTACTAAAGATGGTAAACTAATCCCTGTTACAGTAGTTGAAGTTTTACCAAATAAAGTAATGCAAGTTAAAACTGTTGAAAAAGATGGATATAATGCAATCCAACTTGGCGCAATTGACAAAAAAGCAAATAGAGCCAATAAGGCTGAAATCGGAAGTGCAAAAAAAGCAAATACAACTCCTAAGCGCTTCTTAAAAGAAATAAGAGATTATGAAGGCTCTTATAATATAGGAGATGAGATTACTGCAGATTTATTTACTGTTGGTGAAATAGTTGATGTAACTGGAACTACTAAAGGTAAAGGATTTGCTGGTGTTATCAAAAGACACAATCAATCAAGAGGACCTATGGGACATGGTTCACATTATCATAGAAGACCAGGTTCACTTGGAACAATGCTTCCAAAAAGAGTTCTAAAAGGTAAAAAACTTGCTGGACACATGGGCGTTGAAACAGTTACAATTCAAAACCTTGAAATTATTGAAACTAATACTAATGAAAATTATATTTTAATTAGTGGTAATGTTCCAGGTGCAAAAAATTCAATTGTTTTAATTAAAACTGCAATTAAAGGTAACAAAAAGGTTAATCCAAAGGAAATTATTAGTTATGAAGAATCTGTAGTTGATGCTGAAGAAGTAGTAACTCCTGTTGAAACTGAAACAGTTACCGAATTAAAGGAAGACAAGTAGTCTTTTAAAGGAGGATAAAAATGACAAAGTTAAGTATAAATAATTTAAAAGGCGAAAAAGTTAGCGATATTGCTTTAAATTCTGAAGTTTTTGGAATTGAAGTTAATGATAATGCTATGAAAAAAATGGTTAGACTTCAACTTAATGCTTCAAGACAAGGAACTGCTAAAGCAAAAACAAGAAGTGAAGTATCAGGTGGTGGAAGAAAACCATGGAAACAAAAGGGCACTGGTAGAGCAAGACAAGGATCTATTCGTGCTGCTCAATGGAGAAAAGGTGGTATTGTATTTGGACCAACTCCAAGAGATTATTCATTTAAAATTAATCGTAAAGAAAGAGTACTTGCATTAAAGAGTGCTTTAACTAGTAAATTAAACGAAAAGAAATTAATGGTTATTGATAACCTTAAATTAGATAATTTTAAAACAAAAACAGGTGTTGAATTATTAAATAATTTAAAACTTGATGGAAAAGTATTATTTGTTGCTAGCGAAGAAGCAGAAAACTTATATATGGCAACAAGAAATTTAAATAATGTACTTGTATTATTTGCAGATGAAATAAATGTTTATGATATACTAAACGCTGATTATCTTGTATTTGATGAAGCAAGTATTAAAATGGTAGAGGAGGCACTTAAATAATGAGACATTATTCTGAAATTATAATTGCACCAGTAGTTACTGAAAAAAGTATGACATTAAGAAGCGAAAATGTTTATACATTTAAAGTTGCTAAAGATGCTACTAAAACTGAAATTAAAAAAGCTATTGAAGATGCTTTTAAAGTAGAAGTTAAAAGTGTTAATACTCTAAACACTAAATCTAAAAAAAGAAGAGTTGGAAAGTATCAAGGAAGAACAAAAACATTCAAAAAAGCTATGGTAACATTAAAAGATGGTTCTTCTATAGAACTTTAGTAGAAAGGAGAAATTATGGCAATAAGACATTATAAACCAGTTACAAATGGTAGAAGAGGCATGAGTACTCTTGTTAATGAAGAAATTACAACAAAAACTCCTACTAAAGGATTACTAGGAAAAGTTAAAAAAACCGGTGGTAGAAATAATCAAGGAAAAATGACTGTTAGACATATCGGCGGCGGAGCTAAAAGAAAATATCGTATTATTGATTTTAAAAGAAATAAAATTGGTATTACAGGTAAAGTTGCAACAATTGAATATGATCCAAATAGAACCGCAAATATCGCTTTAATTAATTATAGAGATGGTGAAAAAAGATATATTATTGCTCCAAAAGATTTAAAAGTTGGTGCTATAATTGAAAATGGCGAAAATGCAGATATTAAAGTTGGTAATGCATTACCTCTTAAAAACATTCCAGTAGGTACATTTGTTCACTGTATTGAACTTAAACCAGGAAAAGGTGCTGAAATTTGCCGTAGTGCTGGTGCATCTGCTCAAATTCTTGGTAGAGAAGATAAATATGTTCTTCTTAGACTTCAATCTGGAGAAACAAGAAAAGTTCTTGATAGATGTATGGCAACAATCGGTGTTGTTGGTAATGAAGATGCAAACCTAGTTAATATTGGTAAAGCTGGTAGAACTAGATATCTTGGAATTAGACCTACAAACCGTGGTTCTGTAATGAACCCTAACGATCACCCACATGGTGGTGGAGAAGGACGTGCTCCAATTGGTAGAAAGAGTCCAATGACTCCTTGGGGTAAACCTGCTCTTGGTGTTAAAACTAGAAAACCTAAAAAGGCATCTAGTAAACTTATTATAAGTAGGAAGACTAAATAGGGAGGAATAATGGCAAGAAGTTTAAAAAAAGGTGCTTTCGTTGACGATAGCATAATGAAAAAAATTAAAAAATTAAATGAAGAAAATAAAAAAACAGTAGTAAAAACTTGGTCAAGAAGAAGTACTATTTATCCTGAATTTGTAGGACATACAATTGCAGTACATAATGGTAAAGATTTTATACCAGTATACATTACTGAAGAAATGGTAGGTCATAAATTAGGTGAGTTCTCTCAAACTCGTAAATTTACTGGCCATGCTGGAAATAAATAGGAGGTAACATGGAAACTTATGCAAAACATAATACTGCAATGATTAAACCTAGACTTGCAAGAATGACTATGGATTTAATTCGTGGAAAAGATGTTGAAACTGCAAGAGGAATCTTAGAAAATACAAATACTAAAGCTAGTAGAATGATTTTAAAAGTTTTAAACTCAGCAGTTGCAAATGCAGTAAATAATAATGGTGCTAATGAAACTGATTTAGTTATTAGTAAATGTTTTATTAATCCAGGACCAATCTACAAGAGAATTCAATTTGCATCTAGAGGAAATGTTGATAGACATGATAAAAGAACAAGTCATATTGTTATATATGTTACTGATAATAAGGAGGCTAAATAATTATGGGACAAAAAGTAAATCCTATAGGATACCGTATTGGTGTTAATAAAGATTGGGATTCTCGTTGGTATGCTGAAAAAGATTATTCAACAAAATTGGTTAATGATATCAAAATTAGAGAATACATTGAAAAAAATCTTAAAAGTGCTTCTGTATCTAAAGTTGTAATTGAAAGAAGAAAAAATAAAGTTGAACTTACAATTTATACTGCTAGACCTGGTGTTATAATTGGCCGTGGTGGAGAAGATATCGAAAAACTTAGAAAGAAAATTTCTAAACTAGTTAATGAAGAAATTTATATTAACATTATTGAAGAAAAAAACCCTGATTTAAATGCTCAACTTGTTGCAGACAATATAGCAATGCAAATTGAAGCTCGTGCACCTTTTAGAAGCGTTCAAAAAAGAGCTATTAGAAATACAATGAAAGCTGGAGCAAAAGGTATTAAAACTGCTGTTTCAGGTAGACTTGGTGGAGCTGAAATGGCTAGAACTGAAGGCTATACTGAAGGTACAGTACCTTTACATACAATTAGAGCTGATGTTGATTATGCTATTAGTGAAGCAAATACTATCTACGGAAAAATTGGAGTTAAAGTATGGATTTATAAAGATGAAATACTTAAAACTAAAAATGTTAAGAAGGGAGAGATGAAAGATGTTAATGCCAAAAAGAACTAAATATCGTAAAAGTCATAGACTAAGTTATGAAGGCAAGGCAAAAGGTAATCTTACCCTAAATAATGGTGATTTTGGCCTTATGGCTATGGAAGGCGGATGGATATCTGCTAGACAAATTGAAGCTGCACGTATTGCAATGACACGTTATATGAAACGTGGTGGTAAAGTATATATTAATATATTTCCACATATGCCAAGAACTAGAAAACCTCTAGAAACTAGACAAGGTAAAGGTAAAGGTAACGTTGAAGAATGGGTAGCAGTAGTAAAACAAGGAAAGATCATGTTTGAGATTAGTGATGTTTCTGAAGAAATTGCTAGAGAAGCTTTAAGACTTGCTTCTCATAAGCTTTCAATCAAAACTAAATTTGTTATGAAGGAGAGTGAAACTCTTGGAAATTAATGAAATAAGAAAATTAAGCAATGAAGATATTAAAAAGAAGATTACAGAGGATAAAGAAGAACTATTCAAAAATAGATTAGCTCAATCTTCTGGAACTTTGGAAAAACCTGTAGTTTTAAGACAACTTCGTAAAGAAATAGCAAGACTTAAGACTGTATTAACAGAAAGAGAAATGGATGGTGAAAAATAATGGAAAAGGCAAAACAAGAATTAGTTGGAAAAGTTGTTAGTGATAAGAATGATAAAACAATTACTGTTTTAGTTGAAACTTATAAAAAACATCCATTATATGGTAAAAGAGTTAAATATTCTAAAAAATATGCTGCTCATGATGAAAAAAATGAAGCAAAAATAGGAGATACAGTTAGAATTTCAATGACTAGACCTTTATCAAAAACTAAAAGATATGAATTAGTTGAAGTTATTGAAAAAGCTGTAATTTTATAGGAGGTAATATTATGGTAATGCAAGAAAGTAGATTAAAAGTTGCTGATAACTCTGGAGCAAGAGAACTTTTAGTTATCCGTGTTATGGGCGGAAGTAAAGTTAAAAGTGCTAATATCGGTGATGTAATCGTTGGTACTGTTAAAAAAGCTATACCTAATAGTCCTGTAAAAGAAGGTAAAGTTGTAAAGGCAGTTATAGTAAGAACTGTTCAAGGTGTTAGAAGAAAAGATGGAAGTTATATTAAATTTGATGATAATGCATGTGTTCTTATCAAAGATGATAAAACTCCAATTGGTACAAGAGTTCTTGGTCCTGTTGCAAGAGAACTTCGTGAAAAAGAATATAACAAGATTGTATCACTTGCACCTGAGGTTTTATAGGAGGATATATGAAAGTTAAAGTAGGAGATAAAGTATTAATTATTGCTGGAAAAGATAAAGGTAAAGAAGGCAAAGTAATTAAAACTTATAAAAAATTAGATAAAGTTGTTGTTGAAGGTTTAAATATGGTTAAGAAACATTCTAAACCTAGAACTACTGAAGAAAAAGGTGGAATATTTGATATTGAAGCACCTATTCATGTATCTAACGTAAAGGTAATTAATAATAATAAAGAAGAAAAAGCTAAAGTAGTTAAAACTGAAGAGAAGAAGGTAACTTCTAAAAAGAAAACTACTAGTAAAAAGGAAGCAAAGTAGGTGAATTATGAGTAATTTTAAAACTTTATATGAAAAAGAAATTAAAAATAGTTTAATGAAAGAATATAATTATACTACAGTAATGCAAGTTCCTAAAATCACCAAAATCGTAATTAATATGGGTGTTGGTGAAGGATCTAGTGATTCAAAATTTATTGATGCTGCAGTTAAAGATTTAACTCTAATTTCTGGTCAAAAACCTGTAGTTACTAAAGCTCATAAATCAATTGCTGGTTTTAAATTAAGAGAGGGACAACCTATTGGTGTTAAAGTAACTCTTCGTGGTGAAAATATGTATGCATTCTTAGAAAAATTAATTAAGATTGCACTACCTCGTGTTAGAGATTTCAGAGGAATTTCACCAAAAAGTTTTGATGGTAAAGGAAACTTTACAATGGGAGTTAAAGAACAACTTATATTCCCTGAAATAAATTATGATGATGTTTTAAAAATTAGAGGAATGGATATTGTTATTGTAACAACTGCAAAATCTAATGATGAAGCACGTTCATTACTAAAAGCATTTGGAATGCCTTTTAGAGGATAAGGAGAGTAAAATATGGCAAAAACAAGTATGATTGTAAAAAATAATCGTAAACCTAAATTTCAAGTTAGAGCTTATACTAGATGCAAAAGATGTGGTAGACCTCATGGTGTACTAAGAAAATTTGGCTTATGTCGTATTTGCTTCAGAGAACTTGCTAATAAAGGACAAATTCCAGGCGTTAAGAAGTCTAGTTGGTAGAAAGGAGATATAATAATGTTTGTACAAGATAAAATAGCAGATATGCTAACAAGAATAAGAAATGCAAATCAAATGAGATATACTGAAGTTGAAGTTGAAGGAACTAAAATGACTAAAGGTATCGCTGAAATTCTTAAAAATGAAGGTTATATCGCTGATTACAAATATACAAAAAATAGTAATGGTGATAAAATGACTTTAACTTTAAAATATGGAAACAAAAAAGAAAGAGTTATTACTGGATTAAAAAGAATTAGTAAATCAGGCTTAAGAGTTTATGCTCAAGCAGATAAACTTCCTAAAGTTCTAAATGGTTTAGGAATTGCAATTATATCTACTTCACAAGGCTTAATGACTGATAAAAAAGCTAGAGAAAAAGGGTTAGGAGGTGAAGTACTTGCCTATATTTGGTAAGTAGTCTATGAGTAGAATTGGTAATAGAAAACTAACTATCCCTGAAGGTGTAACAGTTTCATTTAATGAAGGCATTGTTACAGTAAAAGGAGCTAAGGGAGAATTAACTCTTCCAGTTAGCCCATTAGTTAATGTAGTAATTAATGGTAATGAAGTTACTACGGAAAAAGTTAAAGATACTAAAGAAGCAAATATTCTTATAGGAACAACTAATTCTAATATAAATAATATGTTAATTGGTGTTAGTACTGGTTATACAAAAGATTTAGAGGCTGTTGGTGTAGGATATCGTTTCAGTGTTTCTGGAAATAAAATTGTTGTATCTGCTGGTTACTCACATACAATTGATGTTGTAGTTCCAAGTGGTATAACTGTTACAAGTCCATCTAATACAGAACTTTCTATCAGTGGATTTGATAAACAAAAAGTTTCTGAATTTGCGGCAAATATTCGTAAAATTCGTCAACCAGAACCTTATAAAGGCAAAGGAATACGTTATAAAGGCGAACATATCCGTCGTAAAGAAGGAAAGAAAGCGGCTAAGTAAAGGAGTAAAATATTATGAATAGTAAAGAAAAAAGAGAAGCTAGGTTAAGAAGACATACTAGAGTTAGAAAAAGTATTTCTGGAACACCTGAAGTACCTAGACTAAATGTATTTAGATCTAATAAAGCTATTTATGCTCAAGTTATTGATGACACAAAAGGTGAAACTTTAGTTAGCTCATCAACTCTTGAACTTAAAATTAAAAATGGTGGTAATATTGAAGCAGCTGCAGCTGTAGGAAAAGATATTGCTGAAAAATGTAAAAAAGCAAAAATTAGCAAAGTAGTATTTGACCGTGGTGGATTCTTATATCATGGTAGAATAGCAGCTTTAGCTGATGCAGCAAGAGAAGCTGGATTAGAGTTTTAAGGAGGCATTATGGCAAAAGATTTTGATAAACAAAAAAATAATTTATTAGAAGAAAAAGTTATTAATATAGGAAGAGTTACAAAAGTTACTCAAGGTGGAAGAAATTTTAGATTTTCCGCAACTGTAGCTGTTGGTAATCGTAAAGGTTTAATTGGCATTGGAACTGGTAAAGCTAACGAAGTTCCTGAAGCAATTAAAAAAGCATTACAAGCCGCTAATAAAAACGTTGTTAAAATTTCACTTGTTGATAATAGAACAATTCCTCATGAAGCAACTTATAAAGTTGGTAGAGCAGAAGTTTTATTAAAACCTGCTAAAGAGGGTCGCGGAATTATCGCTGGTGGAGCTGCAAGAGCAGTTCTTGAACTTGCTGGTGTTAAAGACATAGTTGCCAAATCTTTAGGTAGTAATACTCAAGTTAATGTTGCAAAAGCTACTTTAGGTGCTCTTACAATGCAAAGAACTAAGGAACATATTGCTGAACTTAGATCAAAGAAAGTTGAGGAATTATAATGAGATTAGAAAATTTACCAAAATCTAGCGAAATGAAAGCTAGAAAAAGAGTTGGTAGAGGCCCAGGAAGTGGAATGGGTAAAACTTCAACTCGTGGAGAAAATGGACAAAAATCTAGAAGTGGTGCTTCAATTAAACCTTGGTTCCAAGGTGGACAATCTCCACTTTATAGAAGAATTCCTAAAAGAGGATTTAACAATGCAAATTTTGCTAACAGATTTGCAACAATTAATTTATCAGATTTAAATAGATATTTTAATGATGGTGATGTTGTTACACCTGAAGTATTATTTGAAAGAAGAATTCTTAAAAAGGGATTAAATGGAGTTAAAATTTTAGGAAATGGTACTTTAGAAAAAAAATTAACTATTAAAGCTAATCGTTTCACAAGTACAGCCGTTACTAAAATTAATGATGCTGGTGGTAAAGCTGAGGTGATTTAGAATGTTTCGTGGTTTTTCAGGATTTTTTAATAAAAGTAATAAAGACTTAAGAAAAAAAATCTATTTTACAATGATGTGTTTAGGAATATTTTGTTTGGGTACAACCATAACTATTCCTTGGGCATCAAAAGTATTTGAAGAACTAGGTTTTCTAGAAATATTCAATGTAATGAGTGGTGGCGGCCTACAAAATTTTTCAATATTTGCTTTAGGCGTTTCACCATATATTACTGCCTCAATTATTACTGAAATTTTACAAATGGATATTGTGCCTTACTTTAAAGACCTTAAAGATCAAGGTTATACTGGAAGACAAAAGATTAACAAAATTACAAGATATTTAGGTATATTTATTGCTTTTTTACAAGCATATGCATTAACAGCTTTCTATATGAAAGGGTTAACAGCTATGGAAATTATTAAAACTACTTTAGTAATGGTTGCTGGTACATCTTTCTGTATGTGGATGGGTGATCAAATTACTAACAAAGGTATTGGTAATGGCCAATCAATGCTTATAATGGCAGGTATTATTCAAAGTATGCCAAATATTTTTAGAGGTGCATTTAGCTCCTTAGTAATGGGTAGTTTTTCAAAAACTGTAGGAATTTTATTATTTAGTTTATTTGTTCTTGTGTATGTTGTAGTTATTGTTGGAATTATTTGGGTTCAACTTGCTGAAAGAAGAATTCCAATACAATATTCTAATAGAACATCTTCAGCATATGGTGCACAAACAAATTATTTACCATTAAAAATAAATTCTGCAAGTGTTATTCCAGTAATATTTGCTTCAATAGTAACAACTATTCCAGCAACAATTGTTACTCTTATCGGTAAGCAAGGTGCTATAGACTTTGTAAACAAATATATTATTTACACTTCTACTACTGGATTTATACTTTATCTAGTTTTAATAGTAGTATTTGCATACTTCTATACATTCCTTGTTATGAATCCAGATGAAATGAGTAAAAACTTAAATGAGAATGGTGGATATATTCCTGGTATTAGACCTGGTAGTGATACATCTAAGTATATTAGTAATTCATTATCTAAATTAACACTAGTCGGAGCACTATTCTTAGTAATCTTAGCAGGAATGCCTATTTTACTTTCAAAACTTACATCTCTTCCATCATATGTAACAATTGGTGGAACTGGTATATTAATTGTTGTAGGTGTTGCAATTGAAACATATAAACAATTAGAAAGTAGTCTTGTAAGTAGAAGTTATTCTTCTAAGAGAAAGAGATTAAGATGAAAAACATAATATTTTTAGCACCACCTGCCGCAGGCAAGGGTACTTGTAGTGATATACTTAAAAATACTTATGATTGTAAACATATTTCTACTGGGGCTATTTTAAGAAGCGAGATTGCTTCTCAAAGTAGCCTTGGCAAAGAAATAAAAAAAATAATTGACGCTGGCAAACTTGTTAGTGATGATTATATGATTAAATTAATCGAAGAAACATTATCTAAATTAGATAAACCATTTATTTTAGATGGATTTCCAAGAACAATAAATCAAGCACAAAATTTAAGTATATTATTTGATAAACTAAATATTAGTAATTATATTGTTATTTATTTAAATATTGATAAAGAACTTGCTTTAAAACGTACACTTGGAAGAGTTACTTGTGAAAAGTGTGGTAGAAGTTATAATATTTTCTTTGATGGTTTTAAACCTAAAGAAGATGGAATATGTGATGATTGTAAAACTGCACTTACTGTCAGGGGCGATGATAATGAGGAAAGTTTTAAAGTTCGTTTTGACACTTATGTTCAAAATACTTTACCAATCATAGAGTATTATAAAAATTTAAATAAATTAGTGGAAATTGATGTTAACAATAAGGATTTAAATTTAAAAGAAAAATTAATGGAGATTCTAAGTGATTAATATTAAAAGTCAAAGAGAAATTAATCTTATGAAAGAAAGTGGTCATATCAACTTTCTTGCTCATGAGGAAATTAAGAAACATATTAAAGTTGGCGTATCACTAAATGAATTAAATGACATTGTTGATGCATTTATTCGTAAAAATAATGCAATACCTTCAGAACTAAATTTTGAGGGTTTTCCTAAAAGTGTTTGTTTATCCTTAAACGATGAAGTAGTTCATGGTATTCCAGATAATCGAAAACTTAAAAATGGAGATATATTAAAAGTTGATTTAACTGTAAGATATAAAGGTTATGAAAGTGATAGTGCAAGAACTTATATTATTGGAAATGTTTCTGATGATGTAAGAGGTTTAGTTGAAAATACTAAAAATGCTTTATATGAAGGATTAAGTGTAGTAAAAGCAGGTAATCCATTATCATTAATTGGTAAAACTATTGAAAATTATGCTCATAAAAATGGACTTTCAGTAGTTGAAGAATTAGTAGGTCATGGTATTGGAACTTCAATGCATGAAGATCCTGATGTCCCAAATTTTTATACAAAAACAAATGTTATTTTAAAAGAAGGCATGACAATTTGTATTGAACCAATGCTTAATTTAGGTAAAAAAAATGTTTACTTAGATGATAATAATTGGACAGTAAAAACAAAGGATGGATTACCTAGTGCTCATTTTGAACACACAATTGTAGTTACTAAAAACGGATATGAAATTTTAACGGGAGAGTGAGAAAAATAATATGGCTAATAAAAAAAATGATAAAATAGAAGTGGAAGGGAAAGTTATTGAAGTTCTAAAAGGTAGTGACTATTTAGTTGAACTATCAAATGGACATACTGTAAAAGCCTACGTTTCTGGTAAAATGCGCATTAATATGATTCGTATTTTACCGGGTGATACCGTTACAGTAGAACTTTCACCTTATGATTTAACACGTGGGATAATTACATGGAATAAAAGATAGGAGGAAAATATGAAAGTTAGACCATCTGTAAAAAAGATATGTAAAAAATGTAAAATTATAAGAAGAAAAGGAAAAGTTATGGTTATTTGTAATAACCCTAAACATAAACAAGTTCAAGGATAGGAGAAATTATGGCAAGAATTAAAAATATTGAATTACCTAATGAAAAACATACTTGGATAGGACTTACTGCAATTTATGGTATTGGTCCAAATTTAGGTAAAACTATTTGTAAAGATGCAAACGTTGAAGAAACAAAAAAAATTAAAGATTTAACAGAAGAAGAAATTGCAGCACTTCGTAAAGAAGTAGATAAATATACAACTGAAGGTGATCTTCGTAGAGAAGTTCAAATGAGTATAAAAAATAAAATGGAAATAAATTCTTATCAAGGTATAAGACATAAAAAAGGACTTCCTGTAAGAGGTCAAAGAACAAATCGCAACGCTCATACTAGAAAAGGTAGAGGTAAGGTAGTTGCTAATAAGAAAAAGGTTTCAAAGTAGGTGAGATAATATGGCATATAATAGAAGAAAAAAGAAAAATAAAATTAATGTTACTGAAGCAGAAGCACATATTCATGCAACATATAATAATACAATCGTAACAATTTGTGACCATAATGGTAATGCAATAAGTTGGTCCTCTGCTGGAAGAATTGGTTATAAAGGTAGTAAAAAGAAAACTCCTTTTGCTGCTGGACTTTCTGCTGAAGCTGCTGCAAATGCTGCTAAAGATCAAGGCGTTGTAAAAGTTGATGTTTTTGTTAAGGGTTTAGGACCGGGTAGAGAAAATGCTATTCGTAGTATTCAATCTGCAGGACTTGAAATTACTAGTATAACAGATGAAACACCAGTTCCACATAATGGTTGTAGACCACCAAAAAGACCAAGAAATTAATAAAAGGGAGGTTAATTATGATAAAATTTGAAAAACCAGAATACAAAATTTCAGAATATAATGAAACTAGTAATTATGGTAAATTTGAACTAGAACCACTTGAAAGAGGTTTTGGTACAACTATTGGAAATGCTTTAAGAAGAGTATTACTATCTAGTTTACCTGGAAGTAGTGTTACATCAATTAAAATTGATGGTGTAATGCATGAATTTCAAAAAATAGATGGTGTAGTCGAGGATGTTACTCAAATAGTATTAAATATAAAAAAATTAGTTGTTAAGAATCATACTGAAGATGAAAAAGTACTTCATTTATCTTGTGATACTGAAGGTGCAGTTACAGCCGGTATGATTGAACAAAATTCTGATGTTGAGATAATTAATCCAGATTTAGTTATTTGTAATCTTGTAAAAGGTGGAAAAATTGATATAGAACTTACTATTCAAAATGGTAGAGGATATGTTGATGCAAAAACAAATAAATTAAATATGCAAGAAATTAAAGTTGGTGTTATTCCAGTAGACTCAAATTATTCACCAATTGAACTTGTTAAATATGAAGTATTAGATACAAGAGTTGGTCAAGATGAATCTTATGATAAACTTGTTATGGAAATTACAACAAATGGTAGTATGTCTCCAGAAGAGGCAATGGCATTATCTGCAAAAATTTTAGTAGAACATTTTGCTATTGTTGCTGATTTAAATAGTATTAGTAATATTGCTGGTATTATGCAAGAAAAACAAGTTGATAATTTAACTAAAACATTAGAAACACCTATTGAAGAAGTAGATTTCTCTGTAAGAGCATTTAATTGCTTAAAAAGACATGGAATTCATACTCTTCAAGATTTGGTTAATATGAAGGAAGTAGAAGTTACTAAAATTAGAAACTTAGGAAAGAAATCTTTAAAAGAGGTAATTGACAAGGTTGCTGATTTAGGACTACAATTTAAGGAGTAAAATATGTATCGTAAATTAGGAAGAAATAATAAAATTAGAAGAAGTATTTTAGCTGGGCTTACAAAAGATGTTATTATGCATGAAAGTATTGTTACAACTGAATCTCGTGCTAAAGAAGTTAGAAAATTTGTTGATAAAATGATAACTTATGGAAAAGATGGTTCTCTTGTTGCAAGAAGAAAAGCTTTAGCATTTTTACATAATGATAATGCAGTTGTTCAAAAAGTATTTAATGATTTAGCAAAAAGATATGAAAATCGTGCTGGTGGATATACTAGAATTATTAAATTAAATGAACGTCGTGGCGATGATGCTTTAGAGGTAAAATTAGAATTAGTATAGTTTGTGCTATACTTTTTTTATTTCAAAAAAATTTTTATTTTTTATTTAATATTTATTTATAATATGTTAAAATATATAGTAGCAGTTAGGAAGTGTTAATATGGCAAGAGTAATATCATTGGTTAATCAAAAAGGTGGTGTAGGTAAGACCACAACTAGTATAAATTTGGCAGCTGCTATAGGACAATGTGGGAAGAAAACCCTTCTTATTGACATGGATCCACAAAGTAATGCAACAACTGGACTTGGTTTTAATACAACAGATTTTGAACATGATATTTATGAAACTATAACTGGTTTATGTGATATTAAAGACGCTGTGTATAAAACTAAATTTAAAAATTTAAGCATCATTCCATCTACTTTAAATTTAGCGGGAATTGATGTTGAATTTATAAAAAATATGTTTGCAGATAATACATTTCAAAGAAATAATCAATTAAGGGATAAGTTGGAACCTATAAAAGGAAATTTTGATTATATTATTATCGATTGTCAACCTTCTTTAGGACTTTCAACAATGAATGCTCTTGTTGCAAGTGATGCGGTGATTATTCCAGTACAATGTGAATTTTATGCTTTAGTAGGTATTACACAATTATTAAATTCAATAATAATGGTACAAAATTCAATGAATCCTGAACTTCGTATTGAAGGTGTACTTCTTACTATGTTTGATGGTAGAACTAATATGGGACTTGAAGTAATCGAAGAAATTAGAAAGTGTTTTAAAGATAAAGTATTTAATACAATTATTCCAAAGCTTGTGAGATTAGTTGAGGCTCCAAGTCATGGAAAACCAATAAATGAATATGATCCAGAAAGTCGTGGTGCTGAAGCATATCATAATTTAGCGAAAGAGGTGATTGAAAGAGATGGAATCTAAGAAAAAAGCTTTAGGTAAAGGATTAGAAGAACTATTTTCTAATTCATCATTTAATATTGATACTTTAGAAGATACAATTGTTAATGAAGAAGGTAGTAACGCAACAGAAATTGAATTATCACAAATTAGACCTAACCCTTATCAACCAAGAAAAGTATTGGATGAACAGGCTTTAAATGAACTTGCTGATTCAATAAAAGAATATGGTGTTGTTGAACCTGTAATATTAAAAAAGAGCGTTAAGGGTTATGAGATTGTTGCTGGCGAAAGAAGATGTAAAGCTTCAAAGATTGCTGGTTTAACAACAATACCTGCAATAATAAAAGATTTTAGTGATGAACAAATGATGGAAATTGCTTTACTTGAAAATATTCAAAGAGAAGATTTAAATCCAGTAGATACTGCAATTTCTATATCAAATATTTTACAAGTTAAAGATATGACACAAGAAGAATTTTCTAAAAAATTTGGCAAAAGCAGAAGTTATATAACTAATTTATTAGGACTTTTAAATTTGCCAAAAAGTGTTCAGGAACTTGTTAAAAATGGCAAACTTTCCATGTCACATGCTAGATGTTTAAGTAAAATAGATGATGAACAAAAAGTTATTAATTTAGCAAATAAAATAATTAAAGAAAATTTAAATGTACGTGATGTTGAAAAGTTGTTATCAAAAAAAGATGATAAAAAATCTGTAAAAGTTGCAAGCGAAAAATTTAGAATGTATGAAGATGCATTTAGTGATACAATTGGTAATAAAGTTAGAATTTCTAATAAAAAAATTGAAATTTCATATAATTCTTTACAAGATTTAAATAGAATAATGGAGATTTTAAATATAAATTTTAAAGACTAGAAAGGAAATTTATGAAACAAGAATTTAGTTTAAATGATGAAGTTATAATGAAAAAACCTCATGCATGTAAAACAAATTTGTGGGTTGTGACTAGAGTTGGTACTGATGTAAAAATTAAGTGTAAAAATTGTGGACGAGAAATAATGCTTGATCGTCTTGATTTTTATAAAAAATTAAAAAAGGTGATTAAAAATGAAATTAAAGAGGAAGATTAAAACTAAAGTTAAATTACATCCTGTTATGAGTATACTTATAATAATATTTGGTGTAATAGTTTTAAGTTTGCTTTTATCTATATTTAATTTTTCTTTTTCTTATACTTCAATTAATTCTTCAAGGGGAGAATATATTACAACAACTGAATCTATAATTAATATGTTTTCCTTACATGGTATTAAATATATTTTTGCTAATACTGTTGCAAATTTTGCAAACTACAAAGTTTTATCAAATTTAATTATAACGCTTATTGGAATTGGTGTTATGGAGAAAAGTGGTTTTTTGCAAACTGCTCTAGGACTTCTTACAAGAAAGGCAAAAAAAAGAACAATAACTTTTGTTATTATATTAATATGTTTATTATCTAGTATTATGGGAGATATTCCATTTCTTGCAATAATTCCAATATCAGGTTTAATATTTAAATATGGTAAGCGAAATCCTAATATTGGTGTAATATCATCATATGCAGCTTTAACTTGTGGATATGGTTTATCTATATTTTTTACGAGTATTGATTCTTCACTTGCAAATTTAACTACTGTTAGTGCTAAAATGCTTGATAATGATTTTACATTTAATACATTTTCATTAATATTATTTATGACTGTTTCTATTTTGTTATTATCACTTGTTTTAACTTATATTACTGAAAATATTGTAGCAAAAAAATTGCCTAAATATGAATTTATTGAAGATTTAGAGGGTGAATTTAAACCATCAAAGATTGAACTTAAAGGTTTAATTATTTCGATTTTTGCAAGTATCATATACTTGATTATAATTATTTATAATATTATACCAGGTCTTCCATTATCAGGAAATTTTCTTAATTATCGTGAAAGTTTGTACATTGATAAATTATTTGGTAGTAATTCTTTTTTCTCAAATGGTTTTGTGTTTATTATAACAATTTTATTTATTATTTTGGGATTAGTTTATGGTATAGTTGCAAAGAAAATCAAAAATTCTAGAGATTTTGTTGATGCACTTGGTTATAGTTTAAATGGTATTGGTAAAACTTTAGTGTATATTTTTGTGGGATCTACATTAATAAGCATTTTTAAATATTCAAACATTGGTAATGTTGTTGTAGCGGGACTTACAAACCTTATTGTTTCGTCTAATTTTAAAGGCTTAGCATTAGTTTTATTACTATTCTTATGTTCAATTATTGCTACATTTTTTGTTCCAGGCAGCACTAATAAATGGACTATTATGTCTTCATCTGTTGTACCTACATTTTTAAATGCTGGTATTTCTTCAGAATTTACTCAACTTGTATTTAGACTTGGTGAATCAGTAAGTATTGGTATTACTCCTATATTTGCTTATTATATTATATATCTTGCTTATCTTGAAAGAGGTTCTCAAGGCAAAAATGAATTAAGTTTACTTGATTCGTTTAAAATTATGATTCCATATTGCACGTTAACGGCATGTACTTTTGTTGCGTTAATTGTATTTTGGTATCTTATTAATATACCATTAGGTATTAATGGATTTGTATTTATTTAGAATGGGGGATTTATATGTCATTAAAAGCCGGAATTGTTGGACTTCCAAATGTTGGGAAGTCAACTTTATTTAATGCTATAACAAAAAAAAGTATTGTTGCAGCTAATTATCCTTTTGCTACGATTGAACCAAATGTAGGTATAGTTACCGTTCCAGATAAACGAATAGATTTTCTTGTTAATTTGTATGAACCTAAAAGTATAGTACCAACAAGTTATGAATTTATTGATATTGCTGGTCTTGTTCATGGTGCCTCTAATGGGGAGGGACTTGGAAATAAGTTTTTGGCTCATATTCGAGAAGTTGATGCAATTGTTCACGTTGTGAGATGTTTTGATAATCCGGAAATAATACATGTTTCTGGAAAAGTAGATCCAATTTCTGACATAGAGATTGTTAATACTGAGTTAATATTATCAGATTTGGAAATTGTTCAAAATAGACTTGATAAAATTGAGAAAAAGGCACAATCTACAAAAGATAAAACTATTATATTTGAAGTAAATCTTTTAAATAAAATTAAAGATGCTTTACAGAAAAATATTTTGGTTAAAAATCTTGATTTTAATGAAGATGAACTTAATGTATTAAATGGTTTTAATTTAATAACTCAAAAAAAAGTTATTTATGCAGCAAATGTAATTGAAGAAGATGTTTTAAATGGTGATAATAAGTATACTAAGTTAGTTAAAGAATATGCTGAAAAAGAGGGCTCTAGTGTTATAGTTATGTGTGCTAAAATGGAGGAGGAGTTATCTTCTCTTTCAGATGATGAAAAGAGTGAATATTTAAATGAACTAGGTATACTTAATAGTGGGCTTGATAAACTTATATTTGCAACATATGATTTGCTAGGTCTTGCAACATTCTTTACTTGTGGAAAAGATGAGGTAAGAGCATGGACTTTTAAAAAAGGAATGCTTGCACCAAAATGTGCTGGAATTATTCACTCAGACTTTGAAAGTGGTTTTATTAAAGCTGAAGTTATGAGTTATGAAGATTTAGAAGTTTTTGGTAGTGAAATCAAAGTAAAAGAAGCTGGTCGTCTTAGACTTGAGGGAAAAGAATATATAATGCAAGATGGTGACATATGTTACTTTAGGTTTAATGTATAATGTGTAAGGTTTTTATAACTAAGTGCAATGACTATGAACATTCTGAGAAAGCACTTTTAAGTTTATTAGATAACTTTAAATGTTTAAATAAAATTAATTCTAAAACAAAAGTATTAATAAAAGCAAATTTAATTTCTGCTTTACCACCAGAAAAAAGTGCTACGACTAATTATTTACTTTTATCATTTTTAGTGAAATATTTAAAAAATAAAGGTGCACAGGTTACAATTGGGGATAGTCCAAGTGGACAATTTAATAAATCTCATTTAGAAAATATTTATAAAGTAACAAAAATGGATAAAACAGGTGCAAATTTGAACTACAATTTCAGTAGTAAAAAAGGTAGTAATAGTAAAGCACTTTTTCTTAAAGAATTTGATTATACTGGTTATATTGATGATTATGATTTTAAAATTAATTTTTGTAAATTAAAAACTCATGCTATGATGAAAATGAGTGCATCAGTAAAAAATTTATTTGGAACTATACCTGGTCTAACTAAAACAGAATATCATTATAGATTTCCTAAACACGATGATTTTGCAAATATGTTAATTGATATAAATGAATATTTTAAATTTGATTTAAATATTGTTGATGCAGTTATAGGTATGGATGGTAATGGACCTACGATGGGAAATCCTAAAAAAATCGGGACTATAATTGCAAGTACTAACCCTTATGCACTTGATTATATTTGTGCAAAAGTAATTAATTTAAATCCTTTGGTAGTTAACACAATATTTCAAAGTGAAAAAAGGGGATTATTTAATCATAGTGATATAGTTTTAAATGATGATATTAATAAATTTATAACATATGATTTTAAACTTTTAAATAATGCTAGTGATATAAAATTTTATAGTAATAGTTTTCTTGGAATTTTAATAAAAAAAATTTTTGATAATAAACCTTTTTGCAATAAGAAAAAATGTATAAAATGTCAAAAATGTAAAAATATTTGTCCAAAGAAGGCAATAACTATAAAAAAAGGTTATCCTGTTATTAATCGTGAAAAATGTATTAAATGTTATTGTTGTCAAGAAATGTGTCCAGTTGGTGCAATGAGAGTAAAAGTAAATATGATAAATAAAATAATTAATAGGAGGTTTAAATGAAAAAAATAGTAATTTTTGGTGGAGGAAGTGGTCTTTCTCAACTTTTAAAAGGACTAAAATTATTTCCACTTGATATAACAGCAGTAGTTTCTGTATCTGATAATGGAAAAAGTACTGGTAGATTACGTAAAGAAATGAATATTCCAGCAGTTGGAGATATTACAAAAGTTATGCTTTCAATGGCAAATATTGATAGTGATGTAGAAAACCTTTTAAATTATAGATTTACAAAATCTAAAACTCTAGGTAATCATTCAATAAAAAATTTACTATTAACGGCACTTCTTGATTTAAAAGGAGATTTTGCAAGTAGTCTTCCTATATTGGAAAAAATGCTTGATATTACTAATGGAAAAATATTACCATTAACCGAAGATTCTGTTAATTTAGTTGGAATAACAAGTAATGGTAAAAAGGTTTTTGGTGAGGAACAAATTACTAAATCAAAAGAAAAAGTTGTAAAAATTATTTATGATAAAGATATTATTGTAAATCCAAGAGTATATGAAGCTGTAGAAAATGCTGATTTGATTGTTTTTTCTTCTGGAAGTTTATATACTAGTATAATTCCACATCTTATCAACAAAGATTTAGTAAAATCTATTAATGAAGCAAATGCAAAAAAAATGTATATTTGTAATTTATTTACTCAACCTGGTGAAACAGATGGATTTAAAGTATCTGACCATATAAAAGTATTGGAAAGTTATTTAGGTAAGGGTAATATAAATTTAGTACTTGCTAATAATAAACCTATGAGTAGTACACTTTCAAAAAAATATTCGTCAAGTGAGCAAAAAGATCCAGTTATTTTAGATGAGAATACATTAGAAAAAATGAATGTACAAATTATTAAGGATGTATTATATGTTATTGAAAATGGTTATTACCGACATGATTCATTAAAAACAGCTTATCTAATATTCTCATATTTAATGGATGGTAAATAATGACTTTTAATACTAGTTTAAAAGATGAAATTTCTAAAAATGAGTATTCAAGTGTTGATGCTTGTAGTGAACTTGCTTCTTTTGTAAGATGTAATTCAAAAATAACTTCAAAGCAAATTACAATTACATTAGAAAATGCCTCAGTTGCTAGAAAAATATTTAAAGATATTAAAATAGTATTTAATATACCTGTTAATATAACAGTTAGAAATCAAAAAAGATTTAGGGTTAAACAAATATATATTTTAACTATTACTGATAATATAGAATATATAAAAAAAGTACTTAATATTAATGACAAAGTAATTTTAGAAAGTGATGAAGAAAAGATTGCTTTTTTAGAGGGTGCATTTTTAGCAATTGGTAATATTACAAATCCTCAGACAAGTAGATATCATTTAGAATATATATGTAAAAACGAAAAACTTGCTAAAGAAATTAATAATCTTTTAAAGTATTTTAAAATAAATTCTAAGATTATAAAAAGGGGTTATAAATATGTTGTTTATGTTAAAAATGGTGATAATATTTCCGATATGTTAAAAATGTTTAAAGCTAGTGAAAGTTTATTTTTCTTCGAAGATATAAGAATATATCGTGATCATAAAAATATGGTTAATAGATTAAATAATTGTGAACTTTCAAATCAAACTAAAACAATTCAAACTGGTATTAAACAGTTAAATGAAATTAATTATATAATAGACAATGATTTACTAAGTCTTTTAGATGATAATACAAAAACAATTTGTGAAATACGTAAAAAATATCCAGAAAGTTCCTTATCAGAAATTGCTCAAATTGCAAATATTGAGTATGGATATAATATTGGAAAATCTGGTGTTAACCATCATTTTATAAAGATAGCTAATCTTGTAAAAAGACATAAGGATAGTGTGGTAAATAATGAGAAAAAAAATAATATTTAGTTATGATGGCTCAAAATTTAATGGTTTGCAAAGACAAAAAACAACTAGAACTGTGCAAAAAACTATTGAGGATGCCTTATCAAAAATTTATGGTGTAGACATAGAAATTAAAGCTTCAGGAAGAACTGATGCTGGTGTTCATGCAATTGGTCAAGTTGCTCATTTTGATGTGAAAAAAGATGTAAAAGGATTAAAATCAAAATTGAATTTATTATTAAATCCTGATATTGTTATTAAATTAGTTTCTAATGTAAATGATAATTTTCATGCTAGACAATCTGCAAAAAAGAAAGAATATATTTATAAAATTAATATAGGTTCTTTTAAAAGTTCATTAAATTTTTATTATTATCAACCAAGACAAAAATTAGATTTTTCTCTTATGAAAGATGCTTCAAAAGTGTTTTTAGGAACACATGATTTTAATAATTTTATATCTGGAACAAATGATAAAACAGTTACAACTATTTATGAAATTAATTTTGTAAAAAAATTTGATAATAAAGTAGAAGTTCATTTTATTGGTAGTGGTTTTTACCGTTATATGGTAAGAAACTTGATGGGAGCATTATTGGAAGTTGGAAAGTATAGTACTAGTAAAGAAGAACTTGCAAGGATGCTTGATACTATGGAAGTTAAGTCACTTCCAACAGCCCCAGCCGAGGGATTATATTTATATAAGGTTTGGTACTAGAAATATTAATAGACAAATTATTTTGAATATAATAAAAAATTAAAAAAAATTTTAGAAAGTAATAAATGGTCTTTGCACCATTTTTATTTTGTGATATTATTATTGTAGGGTGATTGTAAGTGATACTAAGAAAACCTTATGCATTTTTAATTAAAAGATTTAGACTTATACATTTAGTATTATCTTTTTTGATTGGCTTTATAATGTATCATACTGTGCAAATTGTAAAGTTTTTTATTCAGTATATTAAAAATAATTATAAATCTAGTTTACTTAGCGGTCTTGAAAATATATATACATCAAGCATATTTATTTTGTCAATTTTATTAGTACTTGTACTTGCCATTTCAATTTATTATTTATTAAAACATAAAAATAAACCAAATAAATTATATTTATTTATGATATTATATTATTTGTTATTATTTGTTTATATAATTTATATAAGGGGTGTGCTTTCTGGTTTAAGTGAAGAATTAATTAGTGCTAAATTATCCCGAAGTATTCGTGATATATCTATTGTTTTAACATCTGTTCAAATTATATTTTTAATTTTCTGCATAATAAGAGCAATTGGTTTTAATATTAAAAAGTTTAATTTTAAATCCGATTTAAAAGAAATGAATTATGACTTTTCTGATTCCGAAGAAGTGGAAGTAAACGTTAAATTAAATAGTTATAAGTATAAAAGAAAGGTACGTAGATCACTTAGGGAATTTGTCTATTACCTAAAAGAGAATAAACTTTTTGTTTCAATATTACTTGGAATATCTGTTACTATTTTAGTTGTTTCATTTTTTAAGAATAGGAATATAAATTATAATCAAAGTTTTAAAACTGGTAAAGTATTTAATTATAATAGTATGCAAATTACAGTTGATGACTCAATAGTTACAAATCTTGATTATAATGGAAATATTATAAATGAAGGTTATTACTATGTTGTTTTGAAAGTAAATTTAAAAAATTATTCAGGTGTAACAAGAAAAATAGATTTTAATCAATTTAATTTAAATGTAGGTGGTCAATTAGTTAAACCTATATTGAGTAAAAGTTCATATTTTATTGATTATGCAGCAGAAAATGTAATTAGTGAATTTTCACATAAAACAGATAAAACGTTTGCATTAGTTTATGAAATTAGTGAAAAGAAAAAAAATAGTAACTTTAAACTTGATATATATAATGGTACTATTCAAAATACTAAAGAATATACTACTAAGCATATTTATGTTAGTATAAAGCCTAAAAAAATTGGTGATTTAAAATTAAATGGTAATTATGCATTGGGAGAGAAAATAACATTTGACGATACTTTTTTAGCAAATACTTCATTGAAAATTCAAAGTTATGAAATTAATAAAACTTATTTTTATACTTATGAAAAATGTTTTAAAGATGATTGTAATGTATATGATGATGTAATTTATGTACCATATAATTCTTCAAGGGGGGATAATTATATTTTAACACTTCATATTAGTTATAAACCAGATGAGGATACTTTATATGCAAAAAGCAATACTTTGCCAGAAAAATTTGCTAGTGATTATATGACTATTAAATATAAAGTTGGTGACAATATTTATTCTGATAATTACTTAAATGTAACACCTGAATATCAAACAGATTTTATGGCATTTGAGGTTGGCGAAGGTATTGTTAATGCTAGTGTAATACAAGCTATTATTACAATTAGAAATCAAAAATATATAATTAACTTAAAAAGTTGACTTTAGTAAAAAAATATAATACAATAATATTGCTTTAAGGAAAAGCATATTATGTATTATGGAACCGTAGCCAAGTGGTAAGGCGTGGGTCTGCAACACCCTGAGCACCAGTTCGAATCTGGTCGGTTCCTCCAATTAAATGATCTATTTATTTTTTATACATGTGTAGGGGGTAATATGCAATATAAGTGGGGAAAACCAAATAAAAGTAATTTTCAAGATGTAGCTATAAAATATTATACTTTTTTTGATGAAAATTTTGGTAAAGATATTTTAAGAAATAATACGAGAAAACAACTTGCTAAAGAAAAATATATTAATTCATTATTATTTATGGATGATAATTATAAGAAAACTGTAGCTGTTTTAATTTCTATATTTAAAGACAAAAATATTAGATTTTTAACAATAAACAATGATAATTATCAAAATATGGGTTATTCTAGAATAAGTTTAAGTGCTGGTGGTAATCCAGAAAATGCAATAGTTGGTGAAATCGTTTTGTCTATTGCTTATGATGAACAAACTAAATTTGATATTTATCGTGATGTAATAGACTATATAGAAATGTATATTAAAATTTCTAATCCTAATATAACTACATTAACATTTGAAGCACCAAAAATGGATTTGACATATGTAAACGCAATTATTGCCAGTGGATATGATTTAGCAAATGAACCAAATAAAGATTTAAATTCTTTTCATACATATTTGTTTGATAAAAATATTAAAGAGAAAAAACATACAAGAACTGTTAAATAACAGTTTTTTTAATAGTAATTTATTTTAAATAAATTGACAAGAATTTATAAAATTTTATAATATTATAAGTGTTGGTGATGTTATGGAAAAATATATTGATATTGAAAGAAGTATTATAAAAAAATTTAGAAAAGATATATGGAGTAAATATATAAAGGCAATAACTGATTATGAACTTATAAAAGAAAATGATAATATTATGGTTTGTATAAGTGGTGGAAAGGATTCTTTTTTACTTGCAAAATGTATTCAGGAATTAAT
The DNA here is from genome assembly GCA_964430785.1 of uncultured Mycoplasma sp. Lineage (GTDB taxonomy): Bacteria > Bacillota_I > Bacilli_A > RF39 > UBA660 > UBA6448. The sequence goes on from CAYSFJ010000001.1 coordinate 56,740, forward strand.
AAAACATGGTAAATTTCCATTTAATGCCCATTATGTAGTTATGGATCCAGGTTATAATAGTATTAATCGAACTTTAATTGAAAAAAATGCTGAATTATTAAATATTCCAATTGAAATATTTGAAACTAACATATTTGATGTAACTTCAAAAGTTGATGGTAACCCATGTTATTTATGTGCTAGGATGCGTAGGGGATACTTATATAGTAAAGCAAAAGAGTTAGGATGCAATAAAATAGCTTTAGGTCATCATTTTGATGATGTAATTGAAACAACACTTCTTTCAATGTTTTATGGTAGTGAAATAAAAACAATGCTGCCAAAACTTCATTCTGATAATTTTGAAGGTTTAGAACTTATAAGACCACTTTATTTAGTAAAAGAAAAGGCAATTCTTGCATGGAAAGATTATAATGATTTAACCTTTATTAATTGTGCATGTAGACTTACTGAAAAATGTGATATTGCAAATGATGGAACAAGTAAACGTAAAGAAATAAAAAAATTGATAGATTCACTTCGTAAAACTAATCATAGTATTGATAATAACATTTTTACATCTATGAATAACATTAATTTAAATTGTGTATTAGGAACAAAAAAGGATGGTAAATATACTTCATTTCTTGATAACTATGATAATAAATGAAAACTCTGTTTTAATTATGCTAAAAATTGTAAATTTACTTTGTCTATAAAATGTGCTATTATTTATTATAATGGAGGTGTAAATGAAATTCATTGATTTTAAAGATGTTACTAAGACATATAACAATGGTATTACGGCATGTGCTGATATAAGCGTCCAAATTGAAAAAGGCGAATTTGTTTTTGTTATTGGACTTACTGCAAGCGGAAAATCTACATTTGTTAAAATGTTATATAGAGAAGAAAAACCAACTAAGGGTACAGTTATGGTTGGTGGTGTAAATGTTGGCAAATTAAAAAATAGAAAGGTTTATAAGTTTAGAAGAAAGGTAGGCATTGTTTTTCAAGATTTTAAATTATTACCTAATTTAACTGCTTATGAAAATGTTGCATTTGCTCTTGAGTGTGTTGGTGCTAAGGGTTCTGATATTAGACCAAAAGTTTTAAAAGCTTTAGAAAGAGTTGGATTAAAAGATAAAGTAAGAAGCTTTCCTAAAGAACTTTCTGGTGGTGAAATGCAAAGAGTTTGTATTGCAAGGGCTATTGTAAACGAACCTAAGTTATTAATTTGTGATGAACCTACAGGAAATTTAGATCCGACAACAAGTAAAGAAATTATGGATGTTATTTCAAATATTAATAAAGATTTAGGAACAACAGTTGTAATGGCAACACATGATAAAGAAATCGTTAATAGAATGAAAAAAAGAGTATTAGTAATTAATAACGGAATGCTTGTTGGCGATTATAAGAAAGGAAGTTACAAAAGTGAAAGCGATTAGAATTTTTGGAAGAAGTATAAGGGATGCACTAAAAAGCATAAGTCGTAATTTTTCACTTTCAATGGCAAGTATTCTTTGTGATATGATTACCCTTATTATAGTTTCCGTAGCAATAATTATTGCAGTAAATGTAAATAATGCAACAAAATCTATAGAAAAGGAAATGAATATAGTTGTTTATATTAATAAAAGTGCTTCTGAAGAAGACAGTAATAATGCATATTTAGAAATAAAAAATATAAAAGGTGTAAGTAATGTGACTTTTAAAAGTAAAGATGAATGGAAAGCTGAAATGAGTGATTATTCAGATACTTTTTCTACAATGCTTAATTATTTATCAGATAATCCTTTAATGGATAGTTGTACTGTTTATGTAAAAGATATAAAAAATATTTCTGATGTTGCAGATGAAATAAAAAATATACCAAACGTTGAAACTGTTAAATTTGGTGAAACAATGGTTGAGGAAGTAGTTTCAGCTTTTGATATAATTCAAAAAATTACTATTGGTATTGTCATTGCCCTTATAGTAGTAACAGCTTTCTTAATATCAAATACAATTAAATTAACAATTTATTCAAGAAAAAATGAAATTGAAATAATGCGACTTGTTGGTGCAAGTAATACCGCGATTAAATTACCATTTTTATTCGAAGGTTTATTTTTAGGTATTATTGGTTCAATAATTCCAGTATGTATAACTATTTATGGCTATGTAATTTTATTTAATACAATGCATGGTTATATGTTTACTGAAACTTTAAATTTAGTTAAACCATATAATTTTGTATTTTATGTTTCTATATTTATTGTTTTAATTGGTGCTATCGTTGGTATGTTTGGTAGTGTTAATTCTGTAAGAAAGTATTTGAAAATATGATGAAAAATGTAGTTAAAATAATAACTTTATTTTGTTTGTTATTTGTGCTTATAAATGTTAATGCACAAGCAAATACACTTAAAGATTTAAAAGATGAACTTCAAGCATTGATAGATGAAAAAAATGAAAACGATGCTCAAAAAAGTAAAACTCAAAGCCAGATAAATGCTGAGAACAATCGAATATCTAATGCACATAATGAAGTAGAACAAGCTGAAAATGAGATAGCTACCGCTAAGGCACAGATTGAATCTTCGACTAAAGAAATTGAGGAAACTAAAGAAAAAAGTGAAGAACTTTTAGCTTTTTATCAGATTGTAAGTAATGATAATACATTACTTGACTATATTGGTGGTGCTTCGACAGCAACAGATGTTGTTATGCGTGCAGATGCAATAAGTCAAATTATTTCCTATACACAAAATGAACTTAAAAAGATGGAAAGTTTAATCGAGGAAAATGAAGATTTACAAGTTAGCTTAGTAAAAAAACAAAATGAATTAAATGAAAAAATTAAAACTTATGAGGATAGCCTTGCTTCATTAAAAAATGATTTATCCTCTTTAGTGGAAGTAACACTTGATATTTCTCAACAAATTACAGCTCAACAAAAACTTATAAAGTATTATGAAGATTTAGGTTGTAAAGATAATCAAACTTTATCGTCTTGTATAAGCATTGCAAATAGTTCTCAATTCTTACGTCCCACTGTTAGGGGTTATGTATCAAGCGGATTTGGATGGCGTTCATTTTATTTAAATGGTAAACCATATTCTGATTATCATCCTGCAAATGATGTTGCGGGTAATGCAGGTGGAACTGCTGTTTATGCTACCGCTGCTGGTACTGTTGCAGCCGTTATTAGTAAAGCTAAATGCGGTGGAAATCAAGTTTATATTCATGTTAGAGTAAAGGGTGTTGCTTATACGTTAACATATGCTCATTTAAAGGATGTTTATGTTAAAGTAGGGGATACGGTTACTCAACAAACCATTATTGGTACCGTTGGTGGTGGCGGTAGTACGTTAAAAGCCAATGGCGGTTGGGATACATGTTCTACAGGATGGCATTTACATTATGCTGTTACAAAAGGCTTTTATTTAGGCGGCGGTTCCGAAGGATATTCAAGTTATAGCAAATATGTTGCAAATAGTATACAACCTCCTTCTTTACCTGCTTATGGTACTTGGTATTATTCTAGGTATTAAAATATAAATTTCTGTTACATAATGATTTTAATTAAAAATCTGTCTATGTAACAGATTTTTTTGTAAAAAGTATTTTTAATCTATAAAAATCGTGTTATAATTTATTTGAGAATAAGGAGTAAAATGTGAAAGATATAAACGATGAAATTTTAATAGATACAAACGATTATGAACAGCAAAAAAAAATATTATCTGATGAAAAAAAAGAAAAACAAATTATAAAAAAAGATATTATTAAATCTTTCATCTTTTTACTTGTAATTTTATTAATTATTATTTGTGCATATTTATCTATATATATATATAAAATTTATGGAAACTATGACCCAAGTAATCCTGATAATTGTAATTATGTTAATCAAAAAATTTGGGGTAGTGAAAAACCTAATTTAAATGTTTCTAAAGATGGTAGTTGTAAACCCTTTTATAATGTTGATTATTTAAAAAATGGTAAACCTATTTTTAATATCGATTTATTTGGTAACCAAACACGATTATTTAATGAAATTAATCAGTTGGATGAAAAGGGAATTTGTAAATTAAATTGTGATAGCAATAATGATGGTTGGCCTGATTATAATATTGACCTTGATGGTGATGGTAATGCTGATATTAATATTATTAATGATTATCATAAAAAAAGTACTTGTGATTTAAATTGTGATATAAATGGTGATATGCTTGCTGATACAAATATTGATTTAGATGATGATGGAAAACCAGATGTTAATATTACTGGAGATGATCCTAATATTCCTATTTATAATATTGACTATAAGGGTAACAGAATTCCCACATTTAATATTATTGATGAAAATGGTAATATAAAAAATCCAACGAATGTCTTAGATGATGGTGGCATTTGTATTAGAAATTGTACAGATGATACTGGTTTTGTTAAATATAATATTGATGCCGATGGGGATGGTCATACTTTAAATGATAGAGTAACATTATCTGATGGTAGCATTAAAATAATAAATATTGATATAGACGGAGATGGCAATGCAGATGTAAATATTTCAGATGATAAAGGTATAACTATTACTAATCCAGTTAATAAGAAAGTAGTTATTGATGGAAAAGAAACTATATTAAACGCTGATACTGATGATGATGGTATTCCTGATGTTAATATTGATTTAGATAATGATGGAAAACCAGATTTAAATGTAACAGATGACAAAGGAAAATGTATAAAAAATTGTGATATTAACGGTGATGGTAAAGCAGATAATAATATATATGTTGGTGATAAAAATGTTGGTGATATAAATATTGATACAGATTATGATGGTAAATGTGATGTAAATTGTGATAAAAATTATGATAATTGGCCAGATATAAATATTGATGTTACTGGGGATATTGTACCTGATATAAATATAGACTTTGATAAAGACGGTATAGCAGATTTTAATATTGATACAAATGGTGATGGTAATCCAGATATAAATATTGATGTATATGGAACAGGAACTTGTAACTTTAATTGTAATAATGGTGATGGAATATTATCTAATCAAATTGGAAGTGGTGATAGTTGCCAAAAAAATTGTGATACAGATAATGATGGTTTACCTAATATAAATGTAGATATTGATAATGATGGTATTTGTGATTTTAATTGTGATAATGGTACTACAAAAATAGATAGTGATTATAATTTTTATGAAGATAATAAATATAAAAATGAAAAAAATATTTTAGAAATTGGCAAGGGCACTGATAGTGATTTTTACATATATAATCCTCTTGAAATAGTATCTGTTGATATTGAGCCTGGATGGAATGGTACATATGTGTTGAAAATAAAAAATGATGCTGACTTTGCTGTTGCATATAGAATAGTGTGGAAGGAAGTATTTAATGATTTCACTGATACTAATAACTTAGATTATTTTATAACTCGTAGCAATATATCTTATTTAAATAATTTAAAAGCACCAAGAAGTGATATTAATTTAGAATCTGAGGTATTAATACGTAGAAAGACCACGGTTAAATATGTATTAAAAATGCAATGGAAAGAAACAGGTATAAATCAAAATATTGACAGTGGAAAAACTTTTAAAGGTAAACTTTATATTGAAACAATAAAATAGAAAGGAGAAAATTATGATTACAAAGAAAATGAGAATAAAATCAATAATAAATTATATAGGTTCAGTAATATCATGGACATTATTTGCATTATTATTACTTTGTGCTGCCCTTTTATTATATTATTTTATTTCGTTAAAACTTTATGAATCAAAAGGTAGTAAATATAAACCACTTTTCTCTGTATATACTATTGTTTCACAAAGTATGGTTCCTACGATTAATGTTTATGATGTTATTATTAATAAAACTGTTAATGAACCTACCGATATAAAAGTAAATGATATTATAACATTTGAATCTACTGGGGTTTTATCTACGGGTTTAACTGTTACTCATAGAGTTCAAGATATATATTATGATGAAAATGCAAGTGATTATGAATATGTTACAAAAGGTGATAACAATCCAATTAAAGATGATGCTCCAGCTTCATATAGCAATTTAATTGGCAAAGTTGTATTAAAGATACCAGGACTAGGAAATGTTCAAAGATTTGTTGGTAGTAAGATTGGTTGGCTTGTAGTGGTAATAATTCCTGCTTTAGTAGTTTTAATTCAAGATGTTATGAAATTAATTAAAGTAAGTAATGTTAAAAAACGTGCTGATATAGAAAACAAAAAAATAGTTAGTCAGGAAAATGGGCTTCAATGAAAATAAATGATGTTGTAGTTCTTGAAAATAATAAACGTTATATTCTAACAAAGAAATTTGAATTAAATAATAATATTTATTATTTGGCATATGAGATTTCAGAAAATAAAATGAGTGATAAATTTATTTTCGTTAAAGAAAAATATGATGATGGATATTATGTTATTTTAGAGAAAGATGATAATATTTTAGCATTATTAATAAGATTAAAAAATTCATAAATTATTTATGATTTTTTTATTGGAAAATTGTTTGACACAGTATAATTTCTGTGATAAGATTAGACTTGAAAAAGGAGATAAAATATGGAGTTAAAGGGAAGTAAAACTGAAAGTAATTTGCTAACTGCTTTTGCTGGTGAAAGTCAAGCTAGAAATAAATATACATATTATGCAAGTAAAGCAAAAAAAGAAGGTTATGAACAAATTGCAAGTATTTTTGAAGAAACTGCTAATAACGAAAAAGAACATGCTAAACTTTGGTTTAAAGCTTTAAATGGTGGTGAAATACCTTCGACTATGGAAAATTTAAAAGATGCTGCAAGTGGGGAAAACTTTGAATGGACACAAATGTATGAAGGATTTGCACAAGTTGCCAAAGAAGAGGGCTTTGAGGATATAGCAAAATTATTTGAGATGGTTAGAGATATAGAAAAACATCATGAAGAAAGATATTTAAAATTAATTGATAATATTAATGAAGAAAAAGTATTCCATAGAAATGAGGAAGTTATTTGGATTTGTAGAAATTGTGGACATGTATATTACGGTAAAGATGCTTTGAAAGTATGTCCAGTATGTAAACATCCAGAATCATTTATGGAATTAAAAGCAACAAATTATTAATATACGGTGAATTATTATAAGTAGTTTTATAAAATTAAAAGAGATTAATATATTGGTGAAAGTATTAAAAAACTATAAAACGAAATTCAAATATGGAGTATAAACGGGTAATTACGTTATAAATAATAAGATTGAAATAACTTTTCATAAAGTAGGGTGGTACCGCGGTAAAACGCCCCTACAAAGATGGAAAGTTTTTATTTTTTGAAGGAGGATATAATGGAAAATATTAAAAATGAAATTGTTGAAGATTTAAAAATTGTTAATACTTTAAATGAATTAAATGATGTTAAAGTAAAATATTTAGGAAAAAGCGGAATAATAACAGATCTTCAAAGTAAGATAAAAGAGGTAGAAGATAAAAAAAAGTATGGGATGTATGTTAATGAAATAAAAAATTACTTTAATGATTTATTTACAAAAAAAAGTGATGAAATTAATACTAAGTTAATTAATGATAAATTATCAAATGAACAAATTGATGTTACACTTCCTGGAATTAGTATTAAATGTGGTGCTCCAAATATATTGGAAAAAACAATAGAAGAAGTTGAAGAACTTTTAATGTCACTTGGATTTGATGTAGTTGATGGACCTGAAATTGAGGAAGATAGATTTAATTTTGAACTATTAAATATTCCTAAAGGGCATCCTGCAAGAGATGCTCAAGATACTTTTTATATTGTTAGTGATGAAGTTCTTCTTCGAAGTCAAACATCTCCAGTACAAGCAAGAACTATGCTTAAAGGTAATGGACAAACACCTATTAGAATGATATGTCCTGGTAAAACATATCGCCGTGATGATGATGACGCAACACATTCTCATCAATTTATGCAAATTGAGGGATTAGTGGTAGATAAACAAATTAGTTTGTCAGATTTAAAGGGAATATTTGATTTAATTGCTAAAAAATTATTCGGAGAAAATTGTATTACAAGATTTAGACCTAGTTATTATCAATTTACTGAACCTTCAGTTGAAACTGATATAAGTTGTTTTGCTTGTAATGGCAAAGGTTGTAGTTTATGTAAAAATACTGGTTGGATAACAGTTGCAGGTGCTGGTATAGTTCATCCAAATGTTTTAAAAAATTGTGGTTATGATCCAAATATATGGACTGGATTTGCCTTTGGATTTGGTGCAGAAAGACTTGCAATGCTTAAATATAATATAAATGATATTAGAACATTTTATACTGCAGATTTAAGAGAAGTGCCAGTATTTGATAGAAAGGAAAATTAATATGATAAGTTTAAATTGGGTAAAAGATTATATTGATTTAGAGGGTATTGATTTAAAACAGTTGGCTGTTAATGTTACTAAGGCTGGTATTAATGTTGAAAAGGTTATTTCAAATCATATTGATAATTTGTGTGTTGGACTTGTAAAAGAGTGCAAAATGCATCCAGATTCAGATCATTTACATGTTTGTAAAGTTGATATTGGTAGTGAAATACTTCAGATAGTATGTGGTGCACCAAATGTAAAAGAAAATATAAAAGTTATAGTTGCTTTAATTGGAGCAGTTTTACCTGGAGATTTTGAAATAAAAAAATCCACTATAAGAGGGGTTGAATCTTTTGGTATGTTATGTGCTTTATCTGAACTTGGCTTAGAGGAAAAAACCGATGAAAATTATGCTAAAGGTATTTATATTTTACCAGATGATGCCACTATTGGTAGTGATCCACAACAGTTATTAGGTTTTTGCGATACAATATATGATTTAGATGTACATAAACATAGAAATAACGATTGTTATTATCATATTGGTTTTGCATATGAAATTGCATCAATATTAAATAAAAAGGTAACTCTTCCAGATAATAGTTATAAGGAAACTAAAGATAATATTACAAATCATTTTTCTTTAAATGTTGAAAGTGAAAAATGTCCATTTTATCTAGCAAAGATGGTTACAAATTTAACTATAAAACCATCACCTAAATTTATGCAAGATAGATTAATTAGTGCTGGTATGAGACCGATAAATAATGTTGTTGATATATCAAATTATGTTATGTTAGAATATGGACAACCTCTTCATTTCTTTGATAAAGATAAGCTTGGAGATAAAATAGTAGTTAGAAATGCTTTAAATGGTGAAAATATTATAACTTTGGATGGAAAAAATAGAATTTTAACTACTGATGATATTATAATAACTGATGGTGACAAACCTGTTTGTATTGCTGGCATCATGGGTGGAGAAAATACAGAAGTTGATGAAAATACTAATACTATATTAATTGAAAGTGCTATATTTGATGCTGTATCAATAAGAAATACCGCAGCAAGATTGAATTTAAAAAGTGAAGCCTCAATTAGATATGGTAAGGGTTTGAATTATGAATATACTATTCAGGCAATAAATAGGGCTTGTCATTTACTTGAAAAATATGCAGATGCTAAAATTTTATCTGGAATGGTATCTTATGATAAGGTAGATAAAAGTAAAAAAATAGTAAAATTTAATCCAGATGATGTTAATAAAATGTTGGGTATCAAAATTTCCACTGAAGATATGGCTAAGGAACTTGATAGATTAATGTTTTCTTATATTTATAAAGATGGAATTTATACGGTTACTATACCAAATCGTAGACTTGACATTGACCCATTTGTTAATGATATTGCCGAAGAAATAGGAAGACTTTATGGTTATGAAAATTTGGTTTCTACTCTTCCTATAGGTACTTATAAAAAAGGAGAATACATTGGCGATGTTAAATATAAAAAAGTTATATCTAAAAGACTTAGAAGTCTTGGATTAAATGAGTGCAAAACATACACTTTAGTATCACCTTCCATGGCTAATTTATTTAATTATGAAAATAAGGAAAATGTAATATTACCAAATCCTATGAGTAGTGATAAAAGTATTATTAGAACATCTTTAATTCCATCACTATTAAATGTTTATGAATATAATAAAGCAAGAAAAGTTGATGATATATTACTTTATGAAATAAGTAATACTTATGATAAGAATTTTAATGAGGATATTAAAGTATCAATGCTAATCAGTGGTAAATATATTTATAATGCTTGGAATCATAATGAAATTAATTGCGATTTTTATACTTTAAAAGGTATTGTTCAAAATATATTAGATTATTTAGGACTTAAAAATAGATATAACTTTGTACCTAGTGAAATTAAAGATTTACATCCTGGTATAAGTGCAAGTATTACATTAGATAATAAAGAGGTTGGTATAATTGGTAAGGTTCATCCAACAATTTGCAAAGAGGATGTTTATGTTTGTGAATTTTCAATTAATAAATTAATTTGTGATATAAAACCTATTAAATATAAAGAGGCATCAAAATACCCAGAGATTGTTAAAGACGTAGCATTTGTATGTAATAAAGATATAACTTGCGAAAATTTAATAAAGGAAATTAGAAAAGCAGGTGGTAGACTTCTTAAAAATATTGATGTATTTGATTTATATATACCAAATAATGATAGTAATGAAAAAAGTATTGCATTTAAACTAACTTATAGTGATAATGAAAGAACGTTAACTGAAAAAGAAGTTATGGATAATTTTGAAAATATAATTAATAAAGTTACAAACAATTTAAATGTTAAATTAAGGGGATAAATTTCTCCTTTTTTTGTCTTTAAAAACAAAAAAATGTATGCTATAATAAAAACATAAGTTATCATATAAGTGGGGTGATAAATAATGGCTAAAGCATTGTTGATAACAAAAGAAAATATTGTTAAAGGAGCAGTAAAACTTATTAATGATGAAGGTTGGACTAATCTTAATGCACGAAGTTTAGCAAAACACTTAGGTATAAGTACTAAACCTTTATATCGAATTTATAGTAATATGGATGAGATAAAAAAAGATGTTTTAATAGAAATTAATAGACAATATGATGAATTTATTAATAGTAAAATTGATAGTAAAAAGGCATTACTTACTCTATGTATTGCTTATGTAGAGTTTGCAAATGATTATAAAAATTTATTTTGTAGTTTATTTTTATCAGATAATTTAAAATGGAAAAAGATTGAAGATGTGTTTGATGAAAAATGGAATCAATCCACTATTATAAATTTAGTTAATAAACATGGTTTTTCTTTTGAGGAAGCTAAAGAACTATTTTTACATATGTGGCTATATTCTAATGGTCTTGCTACATTAATTGCAACAAATCAAATTAAATTAGATGAAGAAAAAATAATGATTAGATTAGTAAAAATATATAAAAATCTTGTTAAATAAAGATGTTTATTGTATAATTTTTGTAGGAGGTATAATGAAAAAGTTATTAATAGGAATATTATGTGCTTTATCACTAACATTTTTTAATGTAAATGCTGCAGAGGAGTCAACTAAAGATAAAATCAATGTTTATGTATTTACTAAAGATGGTTGTCCTTATTGTGAAAAGGCTAAAACATTTTTAAATAGTATTACTGATGACTATGGAAAGTATTTTAATTTAGTTGTTTATGAAGTATATGATTCAGAATGGAATGCTGATGAGAATTTAAAAAATGTAATGGATAGTGTTGCTGATAAGCGTGGAGATACTGTTAATGGTGTTCCATATATTGTAATCGGTAATGAGGCATCATGGAACGGTTATCAATCAGATTTTGATGACGATATTAAAAAAGCAATAAAGAAAGCATATGAAAATGAAGATTATGAAGATATTGTTGCACCACTTATTAATGAATACAGCAATACAACCAAAGTAGACGAACATAGTAATGATACTGCAATAATTATTACTATTCTAGTTGTATTAGTTGGGTGTATTGGAAGTCTTATGTATTTTTCAAGAAAAAAACAAAAATAGTTCCTAGCGAACTTTTTTTATGCCATTAAAAAAAGACTAGGTTATCTAGTCTATATTATATGGATTTTGAATATATTCTCTACTGCCATCAGCTTTTAAATAATACTCGGCAATTAAGTTTTCAATATTACTCTTATCTATACTTATATTAGCTTCAGTTGCATATAATTTAACATAAACTGCATATCCAACAAGTCCAGTTGCATCTGTATTTAATATTGCTTTAAAGTCTTGATAAATATATGTATGTGCTCCATCAGGATACTTAGTTTCATAAATCTTATTAAAGTCAGTTTTTAATTTTTCTAAATCTCTTTTATATAAATCTATTACAGGTTTTTGAACTTCTTCATTATCCCATAAATCACGGTTAAGTGCACAATTATTTTGTTCATCACCCACTATTACGGCAATAGGATATGTATAAAGTTGTTCATCATAACTTAAATCTCCATATTTACACTCTTGTGTTGGTGTAGGTTCGGGATCTATGTTTGGATCTGGATTTGGTTCTGTAGTACCATTTATTTTTAAATTAACACTCATTGGCTCAGTTACATTACCATTGTCATCTTCAGCTACAATTTTAATTAAATAATTTCCAGGTTTTGTATAACTTGAATAATCAATAGGATTTCCATCTTGATCTTTTGAATCTTCATAATATTTAACTGTACATTCTTCACCAGAATTATCTGAACAACTTTCTAAAAAATCCTCAATATAATATCTTTCTCCTTCGTCTATTTCATAATCATTAACTACAAGATCTGGAGCTTTATCGTCATACACATTAACTTCAGTTGTATAATCTTTATCTTCTATCGTTATTACTACAGTATATGTACCAACTTTTTTAGTACTGAAATCGTCAGGGTATGTCACTGTAACTTTATTAATATCATAATTATCAAATTGTTGAAAGAAATCTAAAGTTTCAGGTTCTTCACTGTTAATTTCTAGATCTAAATTATCGTAAAGTTTTATATTTGCTTTAGATTGTGTTGGTTTATTAATTACAATAAGTATTACTATAATAAGCACAGTACAAACTGCCACAATGCCAACTTTAATCATCGTTGATTTTGAAGTTTTTACATTTCCATTAAAAAATTTTCCCATAATCATCTACCTTCTCTTATATGATAACATAAAATGTGAAATATACCAATAATTTTTTTGTATTTTTTTCAATAAAAAATTTT
>CAYSFJ010000002.1:0-54410 GCA_964430785.1 uncultured Mycoplasma sp.
ATACATGCTAGGTAAATACTGGGTTTGTTGGGAATTTATATAATTATTTTTTTATTTATAATTTAACTAAAAAAAGCTAAGATAAATTTTTAGCTCTTGTAAGATTTTTTTCATTAGTTAAATGATAATTAGTGATAAATCTATCATAGAAAATATTTTTTAATTCATAATCTTCATCAAATAAAATATCAAGTAAATAATCTTTTTTATCCTCGATTGGGATATCATTTGAAAGCATTAATATTTTTTTAATTAAGTCTTTATCTGTTACATTTTTTGAAAAATACTTTGATTTTTGTAATATTCTTGTAAATAAAATAATATTTAAATTAATATCTTCAAAATCAATTGTTCCATTGGGAATTCTAAGTTCTAAAGTATTTTTATCTAAAGAATATGCATTTTTTATATTTAGACTTGCATATCTACCTTTTTGAGCATTACCAAGTAAAGTAGCACATGTTTTTAAATCGTTTGTACCTGTTTGAATATATTTACCATATAAATTTATTATATTTTCTTTTATAAAGGGAGCATTTATTTTTGCACCTTCTCTTAAAACTGTACCTTTTTTATTAAACATATAAGATAATATTTCTTCACAATTTAAATAAATATAATATAAGAATTGTAAATGAGTAATATTTTCTATATAATCAAATCCAAAATGAATATGTCCACCGCAATCATTTGTTGTTATAAAACCAAATTCATTTAAAAAATTACATATAAGTTTAAGTTTTTTCATATCATTTTCAGTATAGTTTAGAATTGGTGAAGTTATTTCAACACCGTTAAAAACTGTACCTTCTTTTTTTATATGCCATGTTTTAAATAAAGAGTTTACCGCAATATACGAAGTATTTAATTTATGAGAACACTCTAGTTCTAATCCTAAAGTAATATGAGAATCAACATTTGAATTTAAATTTACTTCAATATTATTTAAATAATTATTAATATTTTTTTTATTCGAAGCAATTGCTTTTTTAATACCATTATCATTTAATAAATTAACTAATTTTGCTTTTATTTTATCATCATTAACTGTTGTTAATAAATAAAATATCATATCCATGTAATTTTCATATGAAGTATGCATTAATTTAAATAACTCATATTTTATTTCTTCATTTTTTACATTTTCAATAACTATTTTTTGTTCATCATATAATTTAAGATCTAAAAAATATCTAAATAATAAATCAATATTATTTAGACTAGCAATTAATTTAAGTTTATAATTTGAATTACTCATAAAACTAATTTTTTCTTCATCTGTTAAAGTTTTTAAATATGCTAGTTTATAATTATTTGTTAAAACATTAAAATGCTCTTTAATAAAGTTTTTATTATCAGTGGATACAATAATTTCTGATATATATTGAGGATTTGTTAATTTATCTAAAAAAATTAATTTATTATTAACATTTTTAAAATTTCTTAATATTAACATCAAGTTCATTTCATTTTCAATATTAATTTGTCTTAATATATTAACTACTAAATCTTCATTTTCTATTCCTTTTAGTACAATAATTTTGCCTTTTGAAGGTAATTTATTTAATAATGAAATATAATTATTATCATCAATAAAATTTAATTTTAAAGTATCAAATACTAAAAAATGATTATTAAAAATTCTTGAATAAATATTTTCATCTAATAATACATTTATTTTATTTTCATCACTTTTAATGTTTTGTAAAATATAAACTATATCTTTATTTTTACATATATTTAAAAATAAAGGATTTGTTAATAATCTAGTTTTATATTCATCTTCGATTACTATAAATAATTTAATATTATCATATAAATATAATAAAAACATTGTATCATTTAAAAGATTTGGATATTTTTCAAATATAATTTTAATAAGTATATCAAAAGATAAATCAAATATATTTTGGTTTTCAAAAGTATATGATTTATATAATTCTAAAGGAAACTTATTTTCTTTCATTATAGCACCCATCAATTAATATATATTATATTCTCATGCATAAGTAATGTCAAATAATAAAAAATATTTCAATTAAGAAATATTTTCACATTTAGTTTTTTTAGCATATATATATCCACTTAAGGATTCATTTTCCATATTTGCTTGATGAGAAATTAAATTATAAAATTTTAATTCAAAAGTAAATGTATTTGTTACTTTAGTTCCTTCGCTTATAATTGTGGCATTTTCTACTAAAACATTCATAGGATTTCCATCATCACTTTTTGACCAAGTGTTATTATAATCAAAATTTTTTTCAGTTAAATAATTATTTGTTCCTGATGGTGCTGTAACTATCATGGTAAGTTCTTTTGAAGCAATAGTACCATCAATCTTTGTTGCTTCAAGATATTTTTCATCCGTCTCATTTACTTTTCCATATACTTTTGAAGAAGAATCATATTCAAAAATTATGTCATATGTACACTTTGTTTTAATACTAGTTGAGGCAGAATCTAAACTTACATTAAATGTTGAATTTGCCATTGCGGCAACTTCATTATTTGCATTTGCCTCACTCATATTAGCCGGAGGTATTTCTAAACTTAAAGATGCCTTTTCACTTGTAAAAACACTTGCAACTCCTTGTTCTGTTGTAATATTAACATGTACCTTATTACTTGTATCTGCAGTAAATGAGCCAAAATATGCATAAGTACTTGCAACAACAAAAGCTAAGAAAAGGATTATTGAAACTATAATAACTATAAAATCTTTATTTGTTAAACTATAATTTTTCATTGACCTCTCCTTATCATACTTTTAATATATCAAATTTTATATTTTTTTTCAATTACTTTGAAACTATTTTTATTTTTTAATAAAATTTTAATCTATAGTTAATATATTTAAAATTAATAAAAAAAGAACTATTTTGTTCCTAAAAAATAATTCTTTTTCCCTTTTTTAAGTAATAATACTTTTTCCTCAATTAAATCATTATTATTAATTATTTTATCTAAATTAGTTTCTTTATTACCATTTATTGTAATCGCACCAGCACTAACCATTTCTCTTGCTTCACGTTTACTTGAACATATTTTACCCCTTACAAGCATATCTAAAATATTCTCGTTTTCACAAACTTTAAAATGTGGTACATCTTTAAATTCATTTAAAAGAATTTCTGCTCCTAATGAAGAAATATCACCATTAAATAGTGCATTTGCTTGTTTTATTGCATCTTCATAAGCCTCTTTGCCATGAATAAATGTAATAACCTCTTTAGCAAGTGTTTTATGAGCAAGTCTTTCTTCTGGATGAGCATTATGTTTCTTTTCAATATCCTCGATATCCTCTTTAGAAAGAAATGTAAATTTTTTTAAATAATCAATTACCATTGAATCCTCTACATTTACAAAAAATTGATACATTTCATATGGAGTTGTTTTATTTTTATCAAGCCAAATTGCCTTACCTTCAGTTTTACCAAACTTAGTACCATCACTTTTTGTAATAAGGGGCATTGTAAAACCAAAAGCCTCTTTACCATCTTTTTTTCTAATAAGTTCTATACCTGCGGTTATATTTCCCCATTGATCTTGACCAGCAACTTGCATAGTAACTCCTCTTTCGTTATATAGATGTTCAAAGTCCATTGCTTGCATAATCATATAGGAAAATTCTGTATAAGTGATACCAGAATCTAATCTACGTTTAATGATATCTTTATCAAGCATATAACCAATACTAAAATATTTACCATAATCTCTTAAAAAATCTATAAAATTAATGTTTTTTAACCAATCATAGTTATTAACTACTTCAAAACCAAAAATATCTTTTGCTTGTTTTGTTAAACATTCTACATTGTGATTAACTTCTTCATAAGATATCATTGCTCTTTCTGCAGTTGGTTTTGGATCGCCAATTAATCCTGTTCCACCACCCACTAAAAGTATTGGATTATGCCCAGCTTTTTTTAGTCTTGTTGCAATTAAAAATGATGAAAAGTGACCAATATGCATACTATCTCCAGTTGGATCAGTACCAATATAAAAAGTCATACCACCTTTATTTAATTTTTCTTTAAGTTCCATGGAGGATATATCTTTTATTAAACCTCTCCATTCTAAATCTTCATAAATACCCATTTTTACCATCCTTTCAAAATAAAAACTCCATAAACATAGGGACGAGTTTTCTCGCGGTACCACCCTATTTCATGAAGTTAATCATACATCTTTATTCTTTATCGCTGAACTAGCGTTTTAACATCCGAAGGTTGTAAAGCTTCATCTCTTGTTAACAATGTTATTGTAGCATAGTTTTTCAGAACAATCAATGCAATTTTTTTATAAATCGACCTTTTTTATAGCGTCTTTTAAAGCATAAATTGAATTAATAAGTTTTTGAGTTTCATTTTTATCAAGTTCAATATACATTTTTTTACTTGCACCATTTTTATTAACTATTGTAGGTACTCCAAAAAACACATCATTTTCTTTATCATAACTAGAGACTGTAATAATAGAATTTTCATTATTTAAAATAGCATTAGTTATTCTTGTTAAACACATTGCAACGCCATAGTAGGT
This sequence comes from uncultured Mycoplasma sp., assembly GCA_964430785.1. Lineage (GTDB taxonomy): Bacteria > Bacillota_I > Bacilli_A > RF39 > UBA660 > UBA6448. The sequence goes on from CAYSFJ010000002.1 coordinate 4,546, forward strand.
AGCACCTTTTTTATTTATTATTTCATAAGCTGCATTTTTTACATCATTTTCAATACTTTCTTTATCTTTTTCAGATAAATATTTATCAATTTTTTCACTACCTACAAGTGCTGATGACCATAAAGTAAATTCACTATCACCATGTTCACCAATAACATATGCATTAATATCTTTTGGATTAACCCCTACTTTTTCACTAATTAAAAATCTAAGTCTTGCAGTATCTAAACTTGTACCTGTTCCAATTACTTTATTTGCATCAAAACCAGAATATTTAAATGTTAAATATGTCATTATATCAAGTGGATTCGTAGCTATTAAGAAATATCCATTAAACCCTGATTTCATAACATTTGTAATAATTTCTTTAAAAATTTTTGCATTTTTATAAATTAAATCCATTCTTGTTTCACCAGGATTTTGGTTAGCACCTGCAGCAATAACAATAATTTTTGCATCTTTACAATCATCATAAGTTCCTACTTTAATATCTATTTTTGAAGGAGAAAAAGCAAGACAATGATTTAAATCCATTACTTCTCCAATAATTTTATCTTGATTTACATCAATTAAAACAAGTTCATTTACAAAAGAACTTTGATTTAAAAGACTATATGCATAGCTCATTCCTACATTTCCACATCCAATTATTACTATTTTATTCATATATACCTACCTATAGACAATAGTATAGCATATTTTTTTATTAGATTAAATTATTATTTAAAAAGTTTACAACCTCAATTAAATTCATTGAATGTGATCCTTTTACCAAAATAGTATCCTTTTCTTTTAAAATAGAATTTAGACTATTTATTAACTTATCATTATTTTCAAAATAATAAACTTGTTTACCACTATATTTAAGTATTTCATAAGTATATTTAGAAAGCTTTCCTACACACATAATCATATCTATTTTATTTTCTATTATACTTTCTGCAACTTCTTCATGAATTTTTTTTGCATAATTATCTGCTTCAAGAATATCCGCAAAAATAAATACTTTTCTTCCTAAGACTTTACTTAAAAGTCCTAAAGAATTTTTAACAGAATCCAAACTTGCATTATAAGTATCATCAATTATAGTATATTTATTTGTTTCAAACTTTTCTAATCTATGAGGACTTAATTTAAAGTTTTTTAAAGCAAGATTAATATCATTTTCAGGAACATTTAAATGTATCCCAACTCCATAAGCAAATAAAGCATTATATATATAAGCATTACTTCCAACGTTTAATTTTATATCATTATTATTAATCTTAAATTGTGATGAAAAAGCATTTTCTTTTATATCAGTAGCCATAAAATCACTACTATTTTCTATACCTATTGTTACTAAATTATCATATTTTACCTTTTGAAGCATATCATTATCATTATTGATAAATAACTTACCGCCATTCATTCCATCAAGAACTTCAAGTTTTGCTTTTAAAATATTTTCTCTACTTCCAAGATTTCCAATATGTGCAGACCCAACATTAGTAATAACTGCCATCGTAGGTTTTGCTATTTTAGATAAATATGATATTTCTTTTAAATGATTCATACCCATTTCTACAATTAAAGCATTATGATTTTTTAAACCTAAAATAGTAAGTGGTACGCCAATATTATTATTAAAATTTTCTTTTGTACATAAAACATTGTATTTCATTTTTAATACTTCATAAATCATATCTTTAACCGTGGTTTTTCCTACACTACCAGTTACTGCAATAACTGGAATATCATATAAATTTCTTTTGTAAGATGCTAAAGTTCCAAGTGCTAAAACACAGTTTCCTACAATTATAATAGTACCAAGTTTTTCATTAATAATATTCTCATTATCTAAAATACATACACTTGCACCTTTTTTTATAGCTTCTTTATAAAATAAATTACCATCAAAATTTTCTCCCTTAATACCAATATAAACATCATTAGGATTTATAGTTCTTGTATCCTTAGAAAAATTTTCACATAATATATTTTCATCCCCACATAAAAGTTTTCCATTACATATTTTTAATATTTCTTTAACAGTCATAACGTTTCCCTCTTTCACAAATATTATAGCATATTTTCAAATAAAAAAATGTAAAATAAAATTACATTTTTCCACATTATATATATTTTTTATAAATTTTAATTAATTTTTAAATCGCCATAAAATATTTATAAAGTTTATCACATTTTTCCTTATCCATTGCTTTTACATTTTTAAATGGATTATCAATATTATGTTCATTGTATTTTGAAAAACCCATAGTATGAAATGGTAAAAATTCTATTTTAATAACATTATTTATTTTAGAAATATATTTTTTTAAATCAATCATGTATTCTTTAGTATCATTAAAATTAGGAACAATTACCACTCTTATAATAACTTTTGTATTAATTTTATTAAGATTATTTATAAAGTTTTCAACAATATCAATATTACCACTTGTTAAATAATTAAATTTATCAGGATAAATTGATTTTATATCAAGAAGTATATAATCAAACATTTTAAGTAATTTTAAATTAACACTACTTACATAACCAGATGTATCTAAAGCCATATTAATACCCTCTTTTTTTAATCTTTTAGTAATTTTAAATAGAGCATTTTGTGATAAAAGTGGTTCACCTCCAGAAAATGTTACTCCTCCACCACTATTATAATATGGCTTATTATTTAATATGTTTTCTATTAATTTTGAATAACTAATATTTACTTTATTAATTTCTTTTTGCATTTCAGGATTATGACAAAATTTACATCTTAATGGACAATTATTAAAAAATATAACGGTTCTTATTCCTGGCCCATCAACACAAGAAAAACTTTCTATTTTTGATATTGATAACTTAGAGTTTTTCATGGAAAGTCCTAGATATAACTTCAAGTTGTTGTTCTTTAGTAAGTCTATTAAATCTTACTGCATATCCAGATACTCTTATCGTTAAAAGAGGATATTTTTCTGGATGATTCATTGCATCAATTAAGGTCTCTTTATTTAAAACATTTACATTTAAATGATGACCATTTTTTGTAAAATAACCATCAAGTAAAGTTACTAAATTATTAATTTTTTCATCATCATCTTTACCTAAACTATCAGGAATAATAGTAAATGTATTTGATACTCCATCAAGAGCATATTTTTGATAATCTATTTTTGCTACTGAATTTAAAGAGGCTATTGCACCATTTTTATCTCTTTCATGCATTGGATTAGCGCCAGGAGCAAATGGTTGACCTTTCTTTCTACCATCAGGTGTACTTCCAGTATTTTTTCCATACACAATATTTGAAGTTATAGTTAATATTGACATTGTAGCTGTAGCATTTTTATATGTTTTTATCTTCTTAAGTTCATTAAAAAAGTAATTTAAAATATCTGTAGCAATGCTATCAACTCTATCATCATCATTTCCATATTTTGGATAATCGCCCTCAATAGTAAAATCAACAGCAATACCATTTTCATCTCTTATTGGTTTTACTTTAGCATATTTTATTGCAGATAAACTATCGGCCGCAACTGAAAGACCAGCAACACCATAAGCCATTAAATGATTAACATTAGTGTCATGAAGAGCCATCATAACACTTTCATAAGCATATTTATCATGCATATAATGAATTATATTCATTGTATTTGCATAAAGATTTGCTACTTTAGATAAAACTAAATAAAAACTTTTTAAAACTGTGTTATAATTTAAAACCTTTTCATTATTTTTAGTAATACCATCAAAAACTTTTACATTTTCTATTTCATCAATACCACCATTAATTGCATATAAAAGTGCTTTAGCAATATTACACCTTGCTCCAAAAAATTGCATATCTTTACCAAGTCTCATTGCAGAAACGCAACATGCAATACCGTAATCATGGCCAAATATTTTACTCATTAAATCATCATTTTCATATTGAATTGAATCTGTCTTAATAGAAATATTTGAACAATATTTTTTAAAATTAATAGGTAAATTTTTACTATATAAAATTGTTATATTTGGTTCTGGTGCTGGTCCTAAATTTTCAAGAGTATGAATAATACGATAACTTGTTTTTGTAACAAATGATTTCTTACCACACATTCCTGCGATAGAACATGTTACCCAAGTTGGATCACCAGAGAAAAGTTCATCATATTCTGGTGTTCTTAAATGTCTTACAAGTCTTAATTTAATAACGAAATTATCGATTATTTCTTGAATCATACTTTCAGTAATAGTTTTATCTTTTAAATCTTTTTCAAAATAAATATCAAAAAAAGCATCAACTCTACCTAAACTCATCGCAGCACCATTATTTTCCTTAACTGCTGCTAAATAACCAAAATAAGTCCATTGTACAGCTTCACGACTATTTTGTGCTGGAACAGAAATATCAAAACCATAACTTTTAGCCATTAAAGTTAATTCTTCCAATGCTTTTATTTGCATGCTTATCTCTTCGGAAAGTCTAATAATATCATCACTCATATTATTTGAAAGATTTTTCTTATCTTCTTTTTTACATTTTATTAAATAATCTGTTCCATATAAAGCAATACGACGATAATCACCAATAATTCTTCCTCTTCCATAACTATCTGGAAGTCCAGTTAATAAATGCACATGTCTTGCAAGTTTCATTTCATCGGTATATGCATCAAATACACCATCATTATGTGTTTTTCTAAACTCTTTAAAATATTTATCAATATTTTCATCAAGTTTATAATTATATGATGCAAGTTCACTATAAACCATTCTTATTCCACCATAAGGATTAATCATTCTTTTTAATGGTTTATCTGTTTGAAGCCCAACGATTACATCATCTTTGCTACATATATATCCAGGTAAAAAATTATTAATACCACTTACTTTTGAAGTTTCAATATCTAAAACTTTCTTTTTTAATTCCTCTTTTAATAAAGTATTTACCTTTTCCATTAGAAAGTTAGTTTTATCAGTGGGTTTACATAAAAAACTTTCATCTGATAAATATTCTTTATAATTTAATTCAATAAAATTTTCTACATCAATTGAATCACACCATTTCCCCTTTATAAATTCATCATAATATTTCATTCAATCACTCCTAGCATTAATAATATTATCATATATTTATAATATATCTTGTTGCAACTGCAACATATTTACTTTTTTTATGTAAACTAAAAAAAATAATATCTTCATACTATTTTTTATCTACCCATAAGTTTTTTAATTTCTTCTTCATTAATAATCTTTATATTAAGGGAAAGTGCTTTATCATATTTACTTCCAGGATCAGTTCCCACAATAACAGCATCAGTATTTTTAGATACAGATCCAGTTACAGTACCACCATTATTTTCAATAAATAATTTTATTTCATCTCTTGGAATGCCTTCGATAGAGCCAGTTATAACAAATTTTTTATTAGTAATGTTTTTATTAAATATTTCTTTTTCACCTAAATATTCCATATTAATATTTAACATTTTAAGTTTATTAATAAGTTCTAAATTTTTACTAAAATAATCTATAATTGAACTAGCAATAATACTTCCTATATCTTTAATATTTGTTAAAGTATCTATATCTGCAGCAATTAAATTATCAATATTACCAAATCTTTTAGCAAGTATTTTAGCAGTTTTACTTCCTACACCCGCAATTCCCAAACCAAAAAGTAATCTTTCTAAACTATTATGTTTAGAATTTTCAATAGAATTAAGTAAATTTTCAACACTTTTTTCTCCATATCCCTCAAGGAGTTTTAAATCGTCTTTATACTTTTCTAAATGATAAAAATCATCAATAGTTAATACATATTTCATATTATATAAATCTTCGATAATTCTATCACCAAGACCATCAATATTCATAGCATTTTTTGAGGCATAGTGAATAAGAAGTTCAATATTTCTTTTAGGGCATTCATCATTTACACAAAAATAATCTACTGTATTACCTTTTTTTACTAATAAGCTTCCACATATTGGACAATTTTTAATCATTACAAAATCTTTTTCATCCCCACATCTTCTTTCAGGAAGAGCACGTATTACTTCAGGAATAACATCACCAGCTTTATGAATTGCCACAATATCACCAATTTTAAGATTAAGAGAAATAACATTATCTTCATTATGAAGAGTTGCTCTTGATATAGTTGAACCCATTACTATAACGGGATCTAAAACAGCATTTGGAGTTATTTGTCCAGTTCTTCCAACGGTAAAAATAATATCTTTTAATTTTGTATATACTTCATCATTAGGAAATTTATAGGCAATTGCCCATCTTGGATATTTTGCTGTATAACCTAACTTTTTTTGAGAATCAAGTTCATTAACTTTAATAACAACGCCATCAATATCATATGATAGGTTTTCTCTTTCTTTAGCAAGAGTATCAATATAATTTTTTATTTCATCGATTGAATATACAATTTTATTCCAACTAGTATTAACCTTAAATCCAAGTTTAGTCATAAACTGTAAAGCTTCATAATGTGATTTTAAATTATAATCTTCTGGATTAGGTAAATGATATATAAATACATCAAGATTTCTTTTAGCTGCAACAGAAGAATTAAGTTGTCTAATAGAACCCGCGGCGGCATTACGACAATTTTGTAAAAGAGGTTTACCCTCTTTTTCTCTTTCTTCATTTAATTTTTTTAAGGTATCTTTATGCATAAAGATTTCCCCACGTACTTCAATATCTATTTTTTCTGGTAATACTAAAGGAACATTTTTTATTGTTTTAACATTATGTGTTATATCCTCTCCAGTTGTACCATCTCCCCTAGTTGCGGCTCTTACTAAAATACCTTTTTTATAAACAAGAGATACTGAAAGACCATCAATTTTTTGTTCACATACAAAGCAAGAAGAAAAACCAGCAGCCTTTATTTTATTATAAAAGTTTTCAATTTCTTCAATATTAAATACATCTGGTAGTGAAAGCATTGGAATTTCATGACGGACTTTTTCAAATTTTGAAATAACTTGTCCACCTACTCTTTGAGTAATTGAATCAATTTTTTTATACTCAGGATATTTTTCCTCAAGCATTTCAAGTTCTTTTAAATATTTATCATATTCTTGATCAGTAATACTAGGATTATCAAGTGTATAATATTCATATGCAGCTTTATTTAAAATTTCATTTAATTCATCTATTCTTTCTTTCATAACCATTCCATAAATTTTCTGGGTATATACCATTATCTATATACTCTCTAATTTTTTCTTTTACTATCTGAAGATCTTCTTTATAAGTCATACCTATCCATGTTGATGGAGTACTTACTACACTCACTTTACCCATTTTTACATATTCATCCACTACATCTGGAAGTAAAAATTCTCCAGTAGAAAGATTACCATTTTTTAAAAAATCTATAAGCATTGCTTCAATCTTCTCAAAAATATCAGTATTAAATCCATACATAAGCATTGAACATGGATTTTCTTTACTAACTTCAAAAGAATTTTTTCCATTAAGTGGAGTGCAATAAACTTTATCACCTAAAACTTTTACTTTACTTTCAATAATAGTTTTAATTTTATTATTATTTGATAAAACAACACCTCTTTTTACTTCGCCTTCATTAGAAAGCGTTGATCCAATTGGATAGCCTACAACACATATACCATCATTATTATCAAGAAAATTACTTAATATTTCAAAACTTTCTTTTCCATAAAAATCATCTGCAGAAATAAGTCCAAACGGTCCATTTATTTTATCTTTTGCACAGTATAATGCATGTGCAGTTCCAAGAGGTTTTACTCTATCAAGTTTAATATTTACTGGAATATTTTCCATTTCTTGATAAGCATATTCAACCTTTATACCATTAATTCTTTGTGAAATAGTTTCTTCGAAATCTTTTTTATTTTCTTTTTTAATTACAAAAACCACTTTTGTAAAACCTGCCCTTTTAGCATCATATACTGAATAATCAATTAAAAATTCTTTTGATGGGCCAACAGGTTCAAGTTGTTTAAGACCACCAAATCTTGAGCCCATACCGGCTGCCAAGACAACTAATGTTTTTTCCATATTACTTTACCTTCCTAATTCCTTTATAATTTTTCAAAAATTTTTTAACACCATATCTTTGATGAAATGCAATTGTTATAAACTTATCATCTATGCATGTAATAACACCTTTACCAAATGTTAAATGTGTAACAATATCACCATTTTTAAATTCATCGCATGAAGAAGAATCATCTGAATATAATAATTTAGTTTTAAGTAAATGCATCTGGCTTTTATTATCTTCTTTATCAAGTAAATTGTCACTAATTTCGCTAATAAATCTACTTGGAGGATTTACCTGCATATTACCATAAAGCATTCTTCTTCCTGCATTTAATAAATAAAGTTTTTCTTTTGCACGAGTTATGGCAACATACATAAGTCTTCTTTCTTCCTCAAGTTCTTCATCATCATATAATGCTTTACTTATAGGCATAATATTTTCCTCAAGGCCTATAATAAATACAACTTTAAATTCAAGCCCTTTTGCACAATGCATAGTCATAAGTGTTACAGCATCAGCATCTAAAGAATACTCAGCAGCATCTGAAACAAGTGAAACATCCATTAAAAAGTCTGATAAATTAACATTACCGGTTTCTTTTTCATAAGTTTCAGAAACACTTCGAAATTCCATTAAGTTTTCAATTCTAATATCGCTTTCTAAAGTTTTATCATTTTCATAAGTTTCTTTCATTTTTGATAATTCTAAAGTTTTATCAATAAGACCTGTTATTGAGGTATCTTTACTTATTTCAATTAAATTTAAAATTAAATTTTTAAATTCTAATTCCTTACCACTATCAATTGCATCGAACATTGATATATTTAAACTTCTTGCTTTTACTCTTAAATTATCAATAGTTTTATCACCTATTTTTCTTTTAGGTTCATTAATTATTCTTTCAAGTGATACATCATCACTAGGATTAGCAATAAGTTTTAAGTAAGCAAGTAAATCTTTAATTTCTTTTCTTTTATAAAAATAAAATGAACCAAAAACTTTATAAGGTATATTTGATTTAACTAAGGCATCCTCAATAGAACGAGATTGAGCATTTGTTCTATAGAAAATTGCTATATCTTTTTTATTATATCCTTGTTCACATAATTTTTGAATTTCTTCGATAACTCTTTTATTTTCCATTTCATCATTATATGTTCTAATATATTTTATTTTTACACCCTGGCCTAAATCTGAAAATAAATCTAAATCTTTTCTTTGTTTATTATGAGATATTACTTCATTTGCAGCATCAAGTATTGTTTGTGTACTACGATAATTTTGAGGTAATTTTATTACCATACATCCTTTAAAATCTTTTTCAAAATTTAAAATATTTTGATAATTTGCTCCCCTAAAAGCATAAATTGATTGTGATGGATCTCCAACTACAAAAAGATTTAAATATTTTTTTGAAAGCAATTTTACAAGTTTATATTGTACTTCATTTGTATCTTGATATTCATCAATTAAAATATATTTAAACTTATCTTGATATTTTTCTAATATTTCTTTATTACTATTAAATAGTTCTACAGGTTTTTTTAATAAATCATCAAAATCTAAAGTATTATTTCTTTTTAATATTTTTTCATACTCATAATAAACTTTAACTGCTATTTTTTCATTTTCAGAAATTAAGAAATTTGCTATTTCACTATCAGAAAGCATATTATTTTTTATAAAAGAAATCTTACTTTTTATAAAAGTAGGACTTACCATTTTATCAGTAATATTTAAGTCTTTCATTATCTTTTTTATAATACTTGTTTGATCTTCAGTATCAATTAAAGTAAATGCATTTGTTAAATTAAATAAAGCACTGTTTTCTCTAATTATTTTTAGGCCAAATGAATGGAATGTACCAATAAAAGCATCACTTGCATTTACAATATTATTTACTCTTTCCCTCATTTCACCTGCAGCTTTATTTGTAAATGTAATAGCAAGTATATTATATGGTTTTACACCACTATCAATCAAATTAGCAATCCTTGTAGTTAATACTTTTGTTTTACCAGAACCCGCTCCTGCGATAACTAAACACGGACCATCTTTAAATGTAGCCGCCTTTACTTGTTCTGTATTTAATTTTTCTATATAGTCCATATTTCACTCTCCATAAGTTAATTATATCATTAAAATAAAAAAGATTGTAGACACTTTTATTTATTTTTTGTATAATTTAAATGGTGATAAAAATTGAAAAAGAAAATATTATTATTAGGATTATTAGTATTTATGATATGCGGTTGTTCAAAAAATAATGAAAAACCTAAAGAAAATCCAATTGTAACAATGAGTATAAAGGACTTTGGTGATATTAAAATAGAACTTTATCCAGATGTTGCAGAAAATACTGTAGCAAATTTTGTAAATTTAGTCGAAGATAAGTTTTATGATAATAATACTATTCACAGAGTTCAAAAAGGTTTTGTAATTCAAGGTGGCGATCCTACAGGTGAAGGAACTGGAGGCCCAGGATACTCTATCAAAGGAGAATTTACACAAAATGGTTATCCTAATAATTTATCTCACACTAAAGGTGTTATTTCAATGGCAAGAAGTACTGATCCTGATTCTGCAGGAAGTCAATTCTTTATAGTTTTATCTGATGAAGCAGCATCCTCTCTTGATGGACTTTATGCAGCATTTGGTAAAGTAATCGAAGGAATGGATATAATCGAAGAAATAGAAAATAGTGATTTTGAAATTAAAAATGAAGTTTATGGAATACTTAAAACACCTCTTACAATTGAAAAGGCTACAGTTGATACAAAAGGTTATACATATAAAGTAACTAAAAACTAGTTACTTTTTTATTTTGAGTAATACTATGAATATCACTTATACTAATATGTGCATTATAATCAATTTTTTTTATGTTTATTAACACTTTTTTTATAACACTTTTATTACACTCTACAATAAACATATTCTTATTATTTTTTAAATTAATTTCTGTTATAAATTCAGTATTTTCACTTAAAAATTTTGAAAGACTATTTCCTTTAGTAATAATCATAATATTTACTTTACCCTTAATTAAATTATTAATTATGGCACCTCCAATTAGGTTACCTGTACTATAACCAAGTGCATAACTTATAGGAATCCATATTGAATTTATATTCATATTAATTGCTTTCCTAGCTACAATAAACCATATAAGAATTTCAAAAAAAGATATTATCGTGGAAGGTAATATTTTACCTTTTAATGTAAAAAATGTTCTTATAGTATTTAAGGAAACATCTAATATACGAGCAAAAAATATTTCTATACATATATTAATCATTTTATAAGTCTTCTTACTTTAGAAAGTGCACATTTTTCAATTCTTGATACTTGTGCTTGTGATATATCTAAAGCCGATGCTATTTCAGTTTGAGTTTTACCAACTACATACCTTTCTAATAATATATTTTTTTCTCTAATATTAATTTTATTTAAAGCTTTATATAGACCTATCATTGTATCATTATCTATACTTTTATTTTTATTATCTGCAAGACGTTCCTCAAGATAAATAGCATTTTCACCATCATTATAAACTGGTTCAAATATACTAACAGGCTCTTTTAAAGAATCTAATGCAAAACCTACATCATACTCACTCATTGAAAGATTATTTGCAATTTCATAACATTTTGGTTCCCTACCATTTTTATTTATAAAATCCTCTTTGAATTTTAATATTTTATATGCATCATCTTTAATACTTCTTGCAACACGCATTTGACTATCGTCACGTAAAAATTTTTTGATCTCACCAATAATAAGTGGTACAGCATAAGTTGATAGTTTTAAATTATATGATAAATCAAAATTATTAACAGCTTTGATTAAACCTATTACACCAACTTGAAATAAATCATCTTGATTAATACCAATTTTATTAAATTTTTTAAGTATAGATAAAACTAATTTTAAATTTCCATTTACAATATCTTGTTTTGCTGATAAATCACCACTTTGATATAATTTGAATAATTTTATATTTTCTTCATGAGTCAAACATTTAAGCTTACTTGTATTTATACCTGTTATATCTACTTTATAATTGCTCATACCATTATCCTTCCAAAGATATTTTGGTAAGAAAAATAAAGTTTTATACATAAAAAGAAAATAATATAACCATTATTTTCCATTTACACTAACATTCAAATGGTGTAGATTTTATATAACATCTAAATAAGATATTTCATAATCTGAAATATAACATTTCTTTTTTATATTAATATATAATTTATCTTCAAAACCTAGAAATGAATTATAATTATTTATATCATTATATAAATCTTCTTAATAAGATATTGACTATATTTCACCAAGTATATTATATATATCCCTTATACTTTTTACATTATATTTATCACTTAATACATAATATGTTTTATTTTCAAAAACCATTTGTTCCTCGGTTACTTCAGAATTTGAATAAAATAATTATTTTATAATATTATTTTTTGTTAATATATCAGACTTGATAAATAACTATCAAATTTATGATTAACTTCATTATTATTAGTACTTTTTTTACTATTCATAACTTTCCCTATTAATATACATAATAATTATATGTATAACTATATTTATAGCAGTCATCTTCTTTTTGACATTCGTATGAATTATTTAAATTATATCCACTTTGACATAAATAACAAGAACTCCCACTTTTTGTACCAGATGAACAAATTGCTTCGAAACTAATAAATTTACATGTCTTTGTTGCAGTTACACCTTTTGTTACACCAGTTACACTATCATTAATATTTGCTTCATTTTTTATCGCTATACACAAATCTTTTGCTCCATCACCATATGCTCCGCAAATGCTAGAGTTATCTTTTGAACAATAAACAACACCATTATTTTTCCAGTGGCTATCATAAACACAATCGCAATCACAATTTTCACTAAATCCAACAGGTGATGCATCACCAGCATTAAACGCACAACTTCCAGTACTATTTTTATAAACTACAGAATTAACTTCATTACCATATTTATTATAATAATGACAATTACCGTAATTATCCATTGCATAACCAACACCAGTATTAGAAACTTGACTAAAACCTGTTTGTGATTTAAAAGAAAAGCTTCCACAATTTGGGGTTGTAATTTTAGGATTAGCAGCAATAATACAAGTTGACTTATTTGAAGAAGGCGTTACTATACATTTCCCATTTTTATTACACTCTGCATCTCCCTTTACATTATAATCTAATACATTTCCTTCTATATTTATAGTTTCTTCAAATTTAGTCTGACTAAGTCTATTTCCATTAACAGTACCAGATATTAATTCTATATTTTTATAATCACTACCTTCATTTCCAGCATTATCTATAGCAGTAACTTTTACTGTTCCCCCACTAATTGAACCAATATTCAATTCAACAGAAGTTTTAGTACTAGATATTGGTATTGATGCAAGTTTATCATTATAACTTATATTAGCATTATTAATTCCACTAAGATTATCATTTATTGTAATATCTACACTAAGTATTCCACCTGAATAACTCATATTATTAATTTTAACATTAGGTTTTGTTTTATCTAAATATACATTAACTTCATCATTTTTGTTAATCGGACATTTTCTTTCATTTCCAACATTATCTTTAATTGTAAATTTTCCAATCGTATCCTTTATATTAGCAGTCATATAATCTTTAGTATAAGTATACTCTAAATAGCAGGTATTTCCATTACAAGAAATAGTTTTTCCATTTATACTTTCACATCCAGATTGTTCATCTTTACAACCATATTTTACTTTTACATTTTTATTAGTCCATATATTATTTCCAACATAATCACAGTCTGGAGGAGTTTTATCAATCTTTTCTATTTTAATTATTTCATTATACTTAACTTTATTTCCAGCTTTATCAATTACACAAAAGTAATAATCGCCATTATCTTTAACTTTAACTTCAACATCTACATTATTTGGATTAGCATTATCATCTATTTTATTAAAATTTTCTATGCTTTCTGATTCACAATTATTTTCACTTAATATATAACCATAAATGCCTGATCCTTCATCAGTTAAGTTAAATATTAATGTTTTTGTTTTAGACCAAGTATTATTTATTTCTGAGACATTATCTTTTTTTATTACCGGTGATAAACCATCAATTCTTATTCTTGTTCCCATTGAATTTAAAGTTTCTGTTTCATTTGACGCAGTAACATAAAATTCATCATCAATTACATTACCTCTTTCTTTAAAAAGACTAGTTAAATCATAAATAGAACTACTCTCTAAAATATTTGGATTTAAATCGCTTTTCCAAACAAACTTATAATCATTTATATTCTTTTTATTATCAGTTAGTACTGCTGTTAATACAACAGGTTCTTTGTACCAACCATTTATTGTAGTACCACTAGATTTTATTTTTATACCATTATTTGAAAAGCCTACATCAATGCAACTACCATCCTCGTCTGTTTTATTTTCTCCAAGTACGGCCTTTTCATTATTATTTATTGTTATTTCAAAACAGTTTAATGAAGAACCATCTCTAGGATCAGATATAATCATTGATTTATTATCTGCTTTTAAATAGCCCTCATTAATAAGCAATTGCACATTTACTTTTGTACTTTCAGTATCTTGATAATATTTTTCAGCAGCTTCTTCTATCTGCTCTTTAACATTTTTATATTGTTTTTCCAATATATTATTTCTTACCGCACCAATTGAAAATATTCCAATTATAATAACAATTCCTAAAAGTACTATTACACTAAGAAGTTCAACTAAAGTAAAACCTTTTTTATTTTTCATATTCTCACCTACTATATTAAGTATAACAAATTATTTACATTTTTCAAGAAAATAGCAAACAAGAAAAAACACAAAAAAATAAACAAAATATTTTGTCTATTCTAAATTAACTCTGGCATCTTTTTCTTCTTCACTTGCTTTAAAATATTCTTCTTCTTTAAAACCATGTATTTTAGCAACAATAAGTGTTGGAAATGAAATAACTTTCTCATTATATAAAGAAACATTTGCATTATATATTCTTCTTGAAGCAGATAAATGTTCTTCACAATCAACTATTGCTTTTTGTAAATTTAAAAAGTTTTCATTTGCTTTTATATCAGGATACTTTTCAATAATAATATTTATTTTATTCATTGTTTCATCTAAAGTTTTATTAATATCTTTAAGTTCATTTAAATTCATATTATTACGAAAATTTATAACACCTATCAAAGTTTCTTTTTCATGTTTTGCATAACCTTTTACAACCTCAACAAGATTAGTTATAACATTATATCTTTTAGAAAGCCCAACATCTATTCCAGATAAAGCTTCTTTTATTTTTAATTTATATTTTTTTAAAATATTAACAGTTCCTATATAACTTGCTAATATAATTAAAATAATAATTCCAACAACAATTAATATAATATATTTTCTTTCCATTTTAATTCTCCTTAAATAAATCATTGTCTAAATCAAGTTCTTCAATAAAATTTATGATTACATCAATGTCTTTTTTTATAGTATTTTTAATAAAATTTTCATTAACTTTTTTATGTATACTTGGTTCAAAAGAATCTAAATAATTATTAAGACCTAAATATAATTTATTATTATTAAAGCAAAGTATTAATTTACCATTTATTTTTAAACTTAAATCTTTAACTTTTTCCATAAATGATGGTGATAAAATATAAAAAGCCTCATGCTTACTTTGTGCATAAACTGAAAACTTTTTATTAAACTGTTCATCCTCTAAATTAATTTTTTCATAATTTAAATCATAAAATTTAATGACTGATTCAATTTGTGTTACACATAAATTCGACTTAAATGTCTTATTAAAATCAAATATAAACCATCTACCCATAAATAATGTTACATAATAAGTACTTTTATTGCCGTCCATATCCTCTGTTTCATGTTCTTCTTCAATATGAACATCTGATGAAATAAAACTTACATCTTTATATTTTCCTTTTATATAATCATTAGCATAATATCTATCTGATGTATTAATCATTTTAGTGTTTTCTAAAATTTCACGTGAAATACCCATTTCTGGTTCATATTCTAAATTGGTAAAAACTTCTTTTAAAGCATTGCAAACAAAATAATTTTTATAAATTTTTTTATATTCATTTGCATATTTTTGTCCTGGTAAACTTGCAAAAGCCAAACTAAAAACTAGAGTAAATATTAAAGCATAATAATAATTAAATGATAATGAAATAACATCATATTTACATAATATTAGAAATAAAATATTAATCAAAATTGCAATGCTATAGCAAATTGCATTACATACTTTATATTTTTTTCTAAGCAAATTTAATTTATCTATTTCCATATTAACTCCAAACAAATAAAGTATAACATATATTAAAGTTAATATGCAATTGGTGATGTAAAAATCATTTTATTTTACTGTCAAATTTAGTAAAATTTATGCATGTGAATTTATTGTAAAAATTATGTTGTTTTGATATAATAATTTTAGAGTAAAGAGGTATTGATATGATAGGAACTATTGAACAAATTATAAATAATCAAATAGAAGTTAAGCTTTCGTTAGATGTAAAAAAAACATCTAACTTAATAAACCTTTATGTTTTAATTAAAGATACTAATAAATCTTTTATTGGTGAAATTACAGAACTTAGTTTAACAAAATGTAAAGTTAATATTTTAGGTAAAATTGAAGAAAATAATTTTGCTTATGGTTTTGATGAAAAACCCTCTTTTGCAAGCATAGTATATTTACTTAATTATGATTTTGTAAAAAACATTGTAGGTTTTAATAATAATTCAATAGTTATAGGAAGAAGTCCATTTTATAAAAATACCTATATTAATGCTGATATTAATAATCTATTTGGTTCTCACTTTGCAATATTTGGTTCTTCTGGAAGTGGTAAAAGTTGTGGATTTACTAGAATTATGCAAAATTTAATGAAATGTCAAAATATGAATGAAAAACCAAACATTATAATTTTTGATGCTTATGGTGAATATGCAAGTGCATTTAATTATTTAAATAATGAAGCAAAATTTGCTTATAAAACATATAATACTAATTTACAAAGTGAAGACGAAATACTTCTTTTACCACCATGGCTTTTAGGAGTGGATGAATATGCCCTACTTCTTGAGGCAAATGATAAATCGCAAATAAGTTTGATAGAAAAGACACTTAGATATGTAAACCTTTTTATTAAAAATGATGATGCAGTAAAAGCATATAAAAATACTATTTTAGCAAAAGCACTTCTTGATATTTTAATAAGTGGTAAACCTGGTCCTCAAATAAGAGACCAGATAATTGGTGTTCTTTCTAAAACTCACACAGATGAAATAAATCTTGAAAGTGAAATTAGTGAACCAGGATATTATCGTACATTTAGACAATGTATGAGAGTAGATGATCATAATAAAATTAATGCAATAGAACAAGTTACTGATTTTTTACAAAAATTTATTGGTGATGAAGTTACTTTTTCCCTTCCAGATGGATCATTTCCATTTACACTACAAGATGTATCAAATGCTTTAGAATTTGCCCTTATTGATGAAGGTGTATGGAAAAATGATAGTGTATTTAATACAATGAATATTTTAAAAGTTAGACTTGATAGTATATTAAATAGTGATAATAAAAAATATTTTGAATATCCAGAATATATTGGCATAGAAAGTTATATTAAAAAATTATTACATACAAAAGAAGGTAAAAAAGTTCAAATAGTTAACTTTAATATTAATTATGTTACTGAAAAACTTGGTAAATCACTTGTTAAAATATATTCTAAATTAATATTCAATTATGTTACTTCTTTAAAAGAAAGAGGTTCTATGCCATTTAATATAATCATCGAGGAAGCCCATAGATATGTACAAAATGATATAGATAGTGATGTACTTGGTTATAATATATTTGAAAGGATTGCAAAAGAAGGAAGAAAATATGGTATTTTATTAGGATTAATATCTCAAAGACCATCGGAAATAAGTGAAACTACATTAAGTCAATGTAATAATTTTCTAATATTCAAGATGACACACCCTACTGATATAGCCTATATTAAAAAAGTTGTTCCTTTTATGAGTGAAGAAAATACTGAAAAAATGAAATCAATTTTACCAGGAAATGCATTATGTTTTGGTACAGCATTTAAAATGCCACTTCTTGTAAAATTTGATTATCCAGATCCTGCACCTCAAAGTAATAATGTAAATTTAGGTAGTATTTGGTTCAAATAATTGTTATAATATTTTATGGAGGTTAATTATGAATTGTTTATTTTGCAATATTGCACAAAATGAAAAAGAAAGAATGACTATTTATGAAGATGATATAGTCATAATTATCATGGACAAATTTCCTACATGTGATGGACACGCTTTAGTAATTCCTAAAAAGCATTTCGAAGATATTTATGAAGTAGATGAAAATACTTTATCACATATGTTTAAAGTAGCTAAAGAATATGCCAAAGTTTTAATGGAAGTTACAAATGAAAAAGGATGTACATTTTCTATAAATTATGGTGATAAACAAGAGATTAAGCATTTGCATTTACATATTATGCCAAACTATATGGCAAAATCTTCTAAAAAAGCAAGTGATGTATATAATTTAGTAGTGAGTCATTATGAAAAAGAAAAGAAAAATTAAAAGATTTTTTAAAATATTTTTCACATTTATATTTTTAATTACTATAACTATTGTTTCTTATTTTTATATCATTGATAAAGATGATAATAATTTGAATTTTAACAAAAAAGTAAATGAAAATAAAATAACTTACCCTATTGTTAATAAAATTTCATTAGTGGCAACAGGTGATGCTTTATTACATAATCCAGTTTATATTAGTGCATATGATAGTAACTCAGAAAGTTTTAATTTTGCATCGCAACTTGAACTTGTAAAAGAGGAAATTAAAAAATATGATATAAAATATTATAATCAAGAAACTGTTTTTGGAGGTAAATTAACTGATAGATTTAATTGTCAATATAATTTACCTGGTTATTGTTCATATCCATATTTTAATTCTCCCTCTGAATTTGGTGATGCAATGGTTGATGCTGGATTTAATATGGTATCTCTTGCTTCAAATCATAGTGCTGATTGTACTTATGCCTCAGATACATGTATTACTAATTCATATAATTATTGGAAAAGTAAAAATGTTGTTTTTGATGGTTTTAATGAAGATGAAAGTAAAGAAAATAAATATAATATAAATGAAATTAATGGAATTAAATATGGATTTTTAAATTATACAAATACTTTAAATGGACTAGATAATTCAGTAAGTGATATAAAATATAAAATAGATTTATATGATGAACAAACCGCTAAAAAAGAAATTGAAGATTTAAAAACTAAAGTTGATGTTATAATTGTAGCAATGCATTGGCATAAATCAAGTGCGGAATATGAAACTGTTCCAACACAAGCTAATAAAGAAATTGCAAATTACCTAGCCTCTTTAGGTGTTAATATCATATTAGGAACTTACTCACATTGTTTACAACCATTTGATATAATAGGAGATACAGTTGTTTTCTATTCACTAGGTAATTTTATTTCTAATCAAGGTGACTTAGTTTCCTCAATTGGTTATAAAGGTATAGTTGGTGTTCTTGCTTCAATGGACATAACAAAAACGACTTATGAAGATGGTTCTACAGAAGTTAAAGTAGATAATATTGGTGCTGACTTAACATATACTTATAATAAAAATCATCGTGATTATAAAGTAATACCATTTAGTAAAATGAGTGAAGAATATAACAAAGACTATAAAAATATTTATGAAGATTATAAAAACATTCTTACTTCACTTAATCAAAATATAAATGTTTTACCTGTAAATTAATGAACTAGCAATTAGTTCATTTTTTGATGAAAAAAACTATTGAAAAAATTTTTTCCAATAGTTATTATTTATTTTATTAAGAATACTGCATAAAGTGGTATTGATTTAATATTATTAACAAATCCAAAGTTTTTAGTGGAAACTCTAATACTATAAACTGGATTATATTTTTGAATAAACGAATTTAAACTTTTTGATTGAGTATTTTCTGCAGATTTAACTTCAATAGGAATTATACCATTTTCATTCTGATATAAGAAATCAATTTCTAAAGTTGAGGAATCATTTTTATAATATAGTAAATCATAGCCTAAAGATTTTAAATGAAAAGCCACATAATTTTCCGCCATTATACCTTTAAAATCATTATTTAATATATTACTATAACTTATATTTAACATATTTCTTAAAATACCAATATCGTTCATATAGATTTTAAATATATCTAAATCTATAAAACCATTTAATGGGTACTTAGGTGTTTTGACATTATTTGATTTTAAAACTATTCTACTAGATAAAAGCCAGTCTAATGAAGAATCATAATCTCTTTTTCTAGCATCAGAATTAATTTTATTATATTGAAATTTATGACTATCATTTCCAAGTTGAGATGGAACTGATGAAAATATTCTTTCAATTTTTACTGTTTCTGTAGAATTAGTTACATATTTATACATATCCTCAAAATAAGATTTTGTAATGTTTTCTACAATACTATTATCAAAGAGTGAAATATTTCTATCATTATCCACAATATTTTGAACTGCCTCTGGCATACCGCCTGTATAAAGGTAAGATGTATAATAATTTAATGCTTTATTATGCATACTTTCTAACATTGGAGTATTATTTTCATAATGTTTTCTTATTTCTTCAATTAAACTAATTTCATTAAATGCCATTAAATATTCCTCAAAATCTAGTTGATACATTGTAAGCATATCAACCTTTCCCACTGGAAAAGATTTTTTATTATCGCTTCTTTTTAACATTACACCAAGAAGTGATCCAGCACAAATAATTCTTAAATTAGGATGATTTTCATTAATATATTTTAAATTTGAAATAAGTGTTGGACTTTCCTGAATTTCATCTACAAACAAAACAGTATTTTCATCTTCATTTTGAATTCCACAAAATGAAAGTAATTGTCTATATTTTTCATCAGCATTTTGATTTGATTCGTATAATTCTATAATATCAGTTTTTTCAAATAAATTCACTTCATAAAAATTAGCAAATTCATTTTTACAAAATTCGCGAATTACATAAGTTTTTCCTACTTGTCTTGCTCCAAAAACTATAAGTGGTTTTCTATTATTAGAGTCTTTCCATTGTAATAATCTATCATATATCTTTCTTTTCATAGTTTAATGATAATACTTTTTTGCCTTAAAATCAAGCATTTTTATAAAAATTTCACATTTTCTTGACCACTTTTTGTAATTTTTTCACATTTTCTTGATGACTTTTTGCAAAAATTTCACATTTTTTAGACCACTTTTCAAAAAATAGTATAAAAAAAAGAAAAGCATTTGCTTTTCCCTAGAAAATTGGTCCCATTATTATTGCAAGTAAGATAAATAAAATTAATACTATGAAAAAATAATTATTAAATCCATTTGAACAGTTTTCAGGTGGATTTTTCTTATTACAGCAACTCATATTACACCTTTAAATGTAAGCACCAACTATGATTATAAGAAGTATAAATAGTACTAATATAATCGCAGCTCCAAGACCATTTCCACAATGATTCATATAAAATTCCTCCTTTTTGTCTTTTCATAATATTAAATGCCAAATAATTAAATTTGACACTCTTACTTATTTTAATATTATATATGTGATAAGATATTTAAACCTTATTTTTTATTGTATTTTCGCATCATAATTGCTATAATTAACTTATGGAGGTAAAAATGAAAAAGAAAATAGTATTAGCTATGGCACTTACACTTCTTTTATCTGGATGTGGAAAAGTACCAAAATTAGAAAATGGAAAGGAAGCAGTAGTAAGTTTTGAAAATGGTGATAAAATAAGTGTAGATGATTTATATACACAAATGAAAGAAAAATATGCCCTATCTATACTTTTGAATATGATAGATAAAAAAGTTTTAGAGGAAACATTCCCAGATAATATTGAAAAAGCACAAAGTTCTTCAGAAAGTTATATTAGTGCATTAATAGAAAATTATGAATCTGAAGAAAACTTACTTTCAGCAATTCAACAATATTATGGTTATTCTACTATAGATGAATACAAAGAACAAATATATCTAAGTTATATGCAATCATATGCAGTCGAAGAATATGCAAAAGATAAAGTGACTGATAAAGAAATTAAAAACTATTATAAAAATATGGAAAATGATATTGAAGTTAGTCATATTTTAATTACACCGCAAGTTACAGATGAGATGACTGATGAAGAAAAAGAGACTGCTGAAACAGAGGCTGAAACTAAAGCAAAATCTATAATAACTGAACTTAAAGACGCAGTTAAAAATGGTAAATCTGTTGAGGATGCATTTAAAGAGCTAGCTGAAAAATATTCTGAAGATGAATCTACAAAAGATAATGGTGGTTCATTAGGCGAAGTTAGTAGAACTTCTTTAGGGGATACTTATACTGATTTAGTAGATGCTGCCTACTCTTTAAAAGATGGTGCATATAGTACTAAAGTTATTAAAACTGATAATGGTTACCATGTTATAATGAGAAATAAAACTTATGATAAAAAAGATTTAGAGGATGTAAAAGAGGAAATCATTGAAACATTAGCCGAAGAAAAAATGGAAAATGATTCAACAATATCTGTAAATGCCCTTCAACATTATCGTAAAGAAAAAGGTATGGAAATCGAAGATTCTACACTTGCCACTCAATATTCAAATTACATTTCAAATACACTTGCTTCTTTAACCGAAGAATCTAGTAATACTACAAATTAAGGTATCTATAATGATGCCTTTTTTATTTTGTACATATTTTATAATATGGAGGTTTATGAATACAGTTATAAATAATTTTAATGTAACTGGTAAAATTAATAATTTAGAAACAGTTGTTACATCTAATACTGTTATAGTTAATCCATCACTTTCCATAATTAAATCCGTTGATAAAAATATATGGTCTACAGGCGTTTTAAAATACACAGTCACACTTACAAATAATACAAATGCATCAATTTCAGCGTCATTTAAAGATACTGTTAATCCAAATTATGCTAATGTTATACCAAATAAAGTTTTAGTTAATGGAACTGCTATACCATATACTTACAATAAAATAACAGGTCTTTTAGAAATTAATAATTTAATTATAATGGCTAATGAAAGTGTTATAGTTACCTACTTAGTATCTAAAAAAGTAAATGATGTTTTTGTATTAAATAATACAGCATATGTTAATGATACTAAGAGTAATACAGTTAAAGTCACTAGTATATTAATAAGAAATTGTAATAATTTTACACCCAAATAGGTATATTTAATTAATTAAAAAATTACATTAATCATATAATTATTATGGAGGTAATAAATTGATAAATGAATTAAATAATACTGCCAATGTTTCAGGAACTATTAACGGAAATACTACAACGATTTCATCAAATACACTGGAGGTGAGTCTAATTAACGGTTTAACTGCGGTTAAGAGTGCTGATAAAACTTCATGGGCAGATGGTGAACTTACTTATACATTAACTATTAATAATACTACTGGAGAAACTTATACTTCGCCAGTTATTACCGACACATTAGATACATCACTTGTTACATTTGTCCCAGATAGTGTTACAATTAATGGTACTGCTGCAACTTCAAGTCAATATACATATGAAAGTTCTACAGGACTTCTTACAGTAAATCTTAGTGATATTGCCACTGCGGGAACAGCTACAGTTACATTTAAAGTTACTAAAAATAGTTAATAAAAACATCAGATAAAACTGATGTTTTTTTAAAATCCCTTTATATAAAGCTTTTGTTTAGTAAGAATATCTGCCTTATCCGCTGGATATTTTTTTATAAATTTATTATATATTTTATCATACTCTTTTTGATAAATATCTTTATCATCAAAATCAATATTTTTTAATAAATCATTATAATTAGTATAACCTAAATTTTTTAAATCATTACCTACTTTTATAATAAACATTTTTTTTGATAATTTATGATTTGCTTTTATTTTCTTATTTATTATTTTATTTATTCTTTCTTCATTAATATCATCAAATAAACATAAATATTTTAAGATATCATCTTCTTTAAAACCATTTTTTAAAAGAGACATTTTAACTTTTTCAGGTCCCTCTAAAGAAAGATTTATTTTATCATTGATATATGATTTTATATATAGTTCATTATTTAAATAACCTTGTTTTTTTAGTTTATCAATTATTTTATCTTGATCACTTTTTAATATTGATAAAGTATTTAACTTTTTTCTAATTTCATTTTCTGTTCGAAGACGAGTGCTTACAAATTTAATTATTTTATAATATGCATCAAATAAATTATTATCTTTTTTTATACTTTCAAATAAAGAGTTATCAATTTCTTTTTTTGAAAAAAGTAAGTATTTTAAAATAGTATCTTGATATAAAATATATTTTTCATTATCAACTATTACTACATACTTACCATTTTTATTTAATTTTATATTAGTAATTTTCAATTTTAACTTTCTTCCATAGCAAGATATTGTGATGCTACACAATCTAAATCTTTTATTAAAGTATCTACATTTTTCTTTTCACTTATTCTTGCACCTGACGCATATTGATGTCCTCCACCATTATATTTTGAAGCAACTTCATTTATAATTGGTCCTCTTGAACGAATATTTACTTTATATATTTCATTTCTTTCATCATATGTAATAAAACACCATACATTTAATTCTTCGATAAAATTGAAATTATTAATTAGTACTGAAGCTGCAGATAAATCTACATTATATTCTTCGAGTACCTTATTATCTATTAAAATATAACCAAACTTATTATCAGTAATTACTAAATTATTTATTATGTATGCTTCAAATTTACATTCATTAAAACTTTTTTGATACAAATTTGAATAAAGGTTTGTAAAATCAAGGCTATAATCATTACATAACTTTGCAGCCATTTCAAATGTTCCAACAGTTGTATTTTTAAATAAAAATCTTTCGCTATCAGAAACCATTCCTAAAAATAATTTTTCTGCAATATCTTTGTCCATAACAAGTTTTGTTTCATAAATAAGATTTGCAACCATTTCACAAGTTGAAGAATAATCACTTGATGTAAAATCTACAGTACCCACAATATCCTCTTTAGGATGATGATCTATTTTAACTATATCTTTGTAATCCAAATCATCTGCTCCATCTATCCTATAAAAGTTTGGTACATCTAATACAATCAAAAGACTATTTGTTAAACTATTAAAATCTGGTTTATCAAGTGAGCCTAAATACTTAAATTTACTTACTCCTGCACCTACAGCATAAACCCTTTTATTTGGAAATGTGAGTTTAATAGAATCACGAAGTGCAATTTGACTTGCAATAGCATCTGGATCTGGTCCAATATGTCTAGCAAGAACTATTTCATCATATTTTTTAATTAACTTAAATATCTTTTTATATACTTCCCTATTTATTTTAATCACCCATTTCAATTTTTAACTTCATTGTATCTTGAGCAATTAATAGTTCTTCATTAGTTGGTAAAATATAAACTGGAATAGTTGAATCCTCAGTAGAAATTTTTCTATATTCTCCACGAACGTTATTTAACGACTCATCAAGTTTTACACCTAATGATTTAATTCTATCAACAACCATTTTTCTCATTCTTGCACTATTTTCACCAACACCAGCAGTAAATACTATAGCGTCAGCTCCACCAAGCATATTATTATACATTGCAATGTAATTAGCAATTTTTTGTGCATACATATTTTCTGCTAAAATAGCCATTTTATTTCCTTCCATTGCAGCATTTTCAACATCTCTTGCATCTGATGAAATTCCAGATACACCTAAAAAACCACTTTTTTTATTTAAATCATTTGTAATTTCAGATACAGTTTTACCTGTTTTATTACATACATATTCAATAATAGACGGATCAATATCACCACATCTTGTTCCCATCATAACACCTGCAAGTGGAGTAAATCCCATTGAAGTATCAACTACTTTACCTTCATCAATTGCACAAAGTGATGCCCCATTTCCAATATGACAAGTAATAACTTTTAATTCTTCATTTTCAAGTTTTTTACAAAGTTCTGTATATACAAATCTATGACTTGTTCCATGAAATCCATATTTTCTTACTCCATATTTTTCATACCATTCATAAGGAACTGGATATAAAAAGTGTTCTTCGTCCATAGTTTGATGAAATCCTGTATCAAATACACCTACATTTATTACTCCTGGAAGTGCTTTCATAAATGCCTCAACTCCAAGAAGATTTGCAGGATTATGAAGAGGTCCAAGTTCATTATATTTACTTATTCGTGCAACTACATCTTCATTTAAAACTACTGGATGAGTAAATTCTGCTCCACCATGCAAAATTCTATGTCCTACACCCTCAATTTCATTTAATGATGAAACAATATGCATATTTACCAAATCTTTAATTAAGCATTCTACGGCTACTGAATGATCTTTTAAATATACTTCTTTTCTTATTTTTTCTCCATCATATTTAATTGTATAGAAACTATCTTTTAAACCTATTTTTTCAAATACACCACTAGCGATAGCTTCAGTTTTTGGTAATTCAAATAAAGTAAATTTTAAAGATGAACTACCAGCATTTATTGATAATATTTTCATTTTCTTTCACCTCAAATTAATTATACAAAAAAAATATAACTTTTGCTATATTTTTCTTCTCTTTTCAAAATAATTAGGTATATTTTTTATTATTATTACCACTTGTTTTTGAATAATTCGCATAATTATTTACATTTCTTCGTAATAAAGATAGCTCATATTCCTCTTTATGATTAACATTTTCTTTCATATTAATAGTATATTCTAAAATATTTACTCTATGCAAAAAAATTATAGTAAATCACTATAATCTTTATCATTATTATTAATTGTAACTATTTTTTGACTTTTAATTGCTTCATAAATAAGTCCATTTTTATCAATTAAAGTTTCATATTCTTTAGCAAGTTTTAAATCTGGGTGAATAACAGGATGTTTTGGAACAAATATTGTACAGCAATCTTCATAAGGTCTTATTGAAATATCATAAGTACCAATTTTTTTTGCTAAAGAAATAATTTCAAGTTTATCAAAGCAGCATACTGGTCTTAAAACTGGCTTTTTTATTGTCTCATTAATTACTTCCATACTTTTAAGTGTTTGAGATGCAACTTGTCCTACACTTTCTCCATTTATAATTACATGAGCATTACATCTATTTGCCACAATCGCGGAAATTTCATACATAAATCTACGCATAATAGTAATTAAATAATAATTAGGAATTTTCTTAATAATTTCCTCTTGTATATGAGTAAAATTTATAATATGGACCTTTACATCTCCATTATAAATAGATAGCTTTCTTGCTAAATCAAATACTTTCTCTCTTGCCATATCAGATGTATGTGGAGGAGAATCAAAATATATTGCCTCAATTTTAATACCCCTTTTCATAGCTAGATAACCTGCAACTGGAGAATCAATTCCACCAGAAAGCATAAGAAGGCCTTTTCCCAAAGTAGAAACTGGATAACCACCAAGACCTTTAATGCCCTCAAAATAAACAAGTACCTCATTTATTCTAATTTCAATACAAACCTCTAAATCAAAATTTTCAAGTAATACTTTTTTATTTTGCATGTTTTTTAAAATATGAGCACCCACTAGCTTAGAAATATCAACCGAAGAAATTTCATAATGTTTATCACTTCTTTTAGTGGTAACTCTAAATGTATTAAAATCTTTGTTTTTTATTAAATTAATTACATTTTCTTTAATAGAGTTAAGATCCTTTTCTTTGAAAATATAACCTATCATAATTTCATGAATACCAAATACATTTTTTAATTTCTCTTTCACATTTGAAATATTTTCTGTATAGATAATCATTCTTCCAACATCAGATGATATATAAAAATTTTCATTTTTTAAAATATATTCAATATTATGTTTTAATGATTTAATAAAAAAATTAATATTATCACTTTTTGTAGAAAGTTCAGCATATTTTATAATAATAACTTTTTCCATTTAATCCTTCCTTACTAAACTATTAAGTGATTCAAAATTTCTATCAAATGCTTTTAGAAATTTGTCTATTTCCTCACTTGTAGTTATGCTAGATAAACTAATCCTTATTGTATGTGATGCCCTTTTTATATCATTATATAATGCCATTATCGCACTTGATGATTCCCCAGAAGAACATGCAGTATTTGTAGATAAATATATTTCTTCTTTATCCATTGCATGAATAAATGTTTCTGGTTTAATATTCATAAGTGAAATATTTAAAATATGTGGAATTGAATATTTTGTTTTATTAATTAATATATCTGGATATTTACTAAGTTTATTACATATTCTTTCATTTAATAAATTTACATATTTTTCTTTTTTTTCAACACCCTCAAGGGAAAGTCTTACTGCTTTTGAAAATCCTACAATTAAAGGAAGCGGTGGCGTTCCAGGTTTCAAATCATTAGATTTTCCACTTCCATATAAAATTGGTTTAATTTTAACCATACTGTTTTTATAAAGCATTGCAATACCTTTTGGGCCAAATATTTTATGTGAAGATATTGTTGCTAAATCAGTATCTAAAAGTGAAACAGATATCTTACCTACTGCTTGAGTCATATCACTATGAAATAATGTATATGGATTTTCTTTTTTTATTATTTGCCTAATCATTTTAAGTGGTTGTCTTATACCAAGTTCACTATTAACTGCAGCAATACTTACTAAAATTGTATCAGGTCTAATTAATCTTTTTAATTCCTCAAAATCTACAAGTCCTTCAGAATTTGAATTAACATAACTGATTTCAAAACCAATATTTTTTAAATAATTACAAATATCATATACATCAGCATGTTCAAGTTTTGAAACAATAATATGTTTTCCTTTTTTATAATATGCCAGAGCAGAACCAATTATTGCTAAATTATTACTTTCTGTTGAAGATGATGTATAAGTAATTTCACTTTCTAAAATATTAAAGCAATTTGCAATTTGTTTGTTTGCACTATTAAGTAAATTTTTTGATTTTATACCAAGCCCATTTAAGGAATTAGCATTACCAATAAACTCTCTAGTTACTTTATTCATAGTATCTTGTACCTCTAAAGCAACTGGAGTTGTTGCACTATAATCTAAATATATCATATTGCCCCCTTAATCTTTAAAATTCTCAAGTAATTTATGATGAATACCAGGTTCAACAATATTAATTGCACTAATAGCTTGTTCTAAACATAATTTATAATTGCCCTTATAAAATGAATTTTCTGCTTTAGTTAAACCAAAATCAACATCTTTATTAACTACTCTATATCTATTACCATATACTACTGCCATTTCAGCCATTTTTGCAGTTTTAGTGGTTTCATTAATTGTATTATAAACCTTTAAAACTAAATCTCTTGCAGTATCAACACGCATATTTAATGTTTTAATTGAAATAGGCCTTTTTTCAAGTTGAGAAATCATCTCTTTTATAGCAAGAGAAGCCTCAGCAAATTCTACATAATAATTTTTAGGTATCACTGGAAGTTTATATTCTCTAGCCTTTAACTTACAATCTTTTAAAATTTCTTCGATTTCATTGAGTTGCTCTTTTGCCCTTAATTCATCATCTTTTAAACTACTTAATGTTTCTAAAGTATGATTTAGTTTCTCTTCATTTTTAAGAAGTTTACTATTAATATTTTCCATTTCACTTGCAAGTTTTGAATATGCTAATGTTTTATTTCTAAATATATCAATTATATGATCATAACTATTATGATTATCAACTATATTATCTTTTATTTCAATAATACTTGCAACTTCATCATCAGTTAAATCATAACTATATTTAAGCTCATCAACCTTTTTAAAAAGTTCTTGACTAATTTTTTCAAGTTTTGATAGTTTTATACCTATACTACGCATATAATCATCAAAAAGTCTCTTGCTAACTTTCTCATTTTCAAAATCATTATATAATGAATCAAAATAATCATGCATTGTTTTAAGTTCAAAAATAGAGTCTTCAACATCTAAAACATTTAATCTTTGAAAAATATCAATAATCTTTTTATTTGCTTCTTCAATATTATATTCAATATTTAAATAATCTAAATTATAACCACTTTGAACCATTTTCTTATATATTAATTTAATATCTTCAATTTTTTTTGGTATAAGATTTTCACCATATAAACATATTGTTTTAGTTTCCTTTATTATTTCATTTAGATTTGAAACAATATCATCAATAGCCTTTACTATTTTAGGTGCTTCAGTATAGGCATTTTTTTCCATTGCATCTTCAAAACTAGCAAATAATTTATCTACATTTTCAAATTGTAATTCTAATGGATTTTTAACTTTAATATAACTATCTGGATCTTCTTTATAAGCAGTAAGTACATTACGATATTCTGCTTTTAGTTTAGTAATTTTATCTCTATTTCTTTCCTCACTTAAAGTAATTTCTTTTATTTCATCAAGTAAAAAAGATGATTTTGTTTGTAAATAATTCAAATCCATTTCAGTTTTTATAATTGAGGCTTTTAAATTAGCATAATCTTTTGTTTCAAAATAATTTTGAACTTCATTAATTAAATCAGTTATTTTTGGAATATCTTCATTTTTTATTTCATTAAATTTTTTTTGCCATAATTCATATTTTTTTCTTAAATCATCATTATTAATTAAACTTTCTACTTTATTAAGTTCAGAAAGTATACCAGCGGAAATTATTAAATTTTTTTGTCTTTCAAGTTCATTTATTTGAGCTAAATATTTCTTTTTAGTTTTATTTGAAATCAACAATAAAACAATTACAATTATTATCATTGTAAGAAAATAGTAACCAATAGCAAATAACATAAACATTTCTCTAGTCATCCATCTTTTTTCCTTTACATATATTTTATTTTATCATAAATACATAAAAAAAAGAATATGATTTTATTGATTTTTTTTAATTATTATATTATAATTAATTTGCTTTATGAAAAGCATTACTTTGCGCCCATAGCTCAACTGGATAGAGCATTTGACTACGGATCAAAAGGTTGGGGGTTCGAATCCCTTTGGGCGTACCATTTTATAAAATATGATTTTTATATTTGCAAAAGCCAAAATATGTGGTATAATTAATTTGTTTTCGAGAAGTAGCACAGCTTGGTAGTGCACTACGCTTGGGACGTAGGGGTCGCAGGTTCAAATCCTGTCTTCTCGACCATTTAAAATTTACTAGGGAAACCTAGTTTTTTTATTTATATTACATAAAAAAAACTAAGTAAAAATTATTTATTTTCACTTAGCCATTAATACTAATTATTTATTATTTACCCTATTTTGAGTAAATTCTTTGTTCATATTATATGCAATAACTTTATTTGAATTAATTTTACTTAAAGAATAATTATTTATACTAATGTTTTTACCATACATATAAAGTACTCCCGAAATTAGACAAATTAATAAACTCATAATACTAACTGTAATATAGTATGCACTTTTTTTCATTATTTCCCCCTTACAAGGATAATATTACCATATTTTTAGAAAAACGTAAAGTAAATGTAAAATAATCATTATATTCTACTTTTTTTAATATACTTAAATGGAGGTATTTACTTTGGGACTAAATGATAAAGAGGTTTTGGAGTTAAGAAAAAAATATGGTAGTAATGAAATAACAAGAAAAAAGAGCAGTACTTTTTTTAAGATATTACTAGAATCACTATCTGATCCAATAATAAAAATACTGTTAATAGCACTTTCAATTAAAATAGTTTTTCTATTTAAAAATTTTGATTGGTATGAAACATTGGGTATTGTTATTGCAATATTTTTAGCGTCGTTTATTTCCTCAATAAGTGAATACGGCTCTAATAAAGCATTTGAAAGATTATTCGAGGAAAATAGTAAATTAGTTACAAAAGTTTATCGTAATGGTAAACTTACTACAATTTTATCAAGAGAAATAGTTATAAATGATTTACTTATTCTTTCCTCTGGAGATAAAATATGTGCTGATGGTATTATTGAAGAGGGATTTTTACAGGTAGATGAATCTTTTATTACTGGTGAAAGTAAAGAGGTTTATAAAAAAACCACTGATAAAGTTTACAGTGGAAGTACAATATATAAAGGTAGTGCTAAAATAAAAGTCACAGAAATTGGTGATAAAACCTTCATGGGAAGTATTTCATCAGGTATTCAAGAAGAAAAAGGCGAAAGTCCTCTTAAAACAAGACTTAGAGTTCTTGCAAAAAGCATTAGTAGACTTGGTTATATTGGAGCATTTTTAGCAAGTATTGCCTATCTTTTCATGCAAATTGTTGTAAAAAATAATTTTAATTTAGAACTTATTATTGAAACAATTAAAAATATACCTTTAATGCTTAACTATTTATTTTATACATTAACTTTAACTGTAACTATTATTATTGTGGCAGTTCCTGAAGGACTTCCTATGATGATAACTTTAGTACTTTCTTCGAATATGAAAAAAATGCTTAAAGATAATGTTTTAGTTAGAAAACTTGTTGGTATTGAAACAAGTGGAAGTATAAATGTACTTCTTTGTGATAAAACGGGTACTCTTACAATGGGAAA
Source organism: uncultured Mycoplasma sp. (assembly GCA_964430785.1). Classification (GTDB taxonomy): domain Bacteria; phylum Bacillota_I; class Bacilli_A; order RF39; family UBA660; genus UBA6448. The sequence goes on from CAYSFJ010000002.1 coordinate 37,337, forward strand.
ATTAAATGTAAAATATATAATGACCAAAGATGGAAAGTGTTTTGAAAATAAAAATGAATTAACTTTTTATAAAAATTATTATGAAATATTAGCTAAATCTTTATATCTAAATAATGAAAGTATTTTTGATGGAAATAAAGTTATCGGTGGAAACACCACTGACAGAGCTATTAAAAATTTTATAGGAAATTTAAATATAAGTGAAGAAATTATAAATAAAAAACTATTTACCTCTGAAGATAAATATAGTATGGTTCAAACAAAAGATTATTACTACTTTAAAGGAGCCTGTGAAATATTACTTGATAAATGTCAAAAATATTTAAGTATATCTGGTAATGAAGAAAAATTTATTTCAAAAAGTTTTATTCAAAGTATGGTTAAAAACTATACTTGTAAAGGATACCGAGTTTTAGTTAATGCATATGGTAAAAATAAAGATGACTTAGTTTTCATTAATCTTATTGTTATTTCAGATATCTTAAGAAAAGCGGCAAAACCAAGTTTAAACTTAATAAATAATGCTGGAATTAAAACTATTATGATAACTGGTGATGCTAAAGAAACAGCTATAAGTATTGGTAAAGAACTTGGAATTTATAAAGAAAAATCTCTTGCCTTAACTCATAATGAACTTTCATCACTTACAGATGAACAAATAATTAGTTTATATCCAAATTTATGTATTGTAGCAAGAGCATTACCGCAAGATAAAAGTAGACTTGTAAGTATACTTCAGTCACATAAGTTAGTAGTAGCAATGACTGGTGATGGAGTAAATGATGCACTTGCACTTAAAAAAAGTGATGTGGGTTTTGCCCTAGGAAGTGGTTCTGAAGTTGCAAAAGATGCAAGTGATATTGTAATATTAGATGATAATATTTCTTCGATTTGCAAAGCAATATTATATGGAAGAACTATATTTAAAAGTATTAGAAAATTTATTATTTATCAACTTACAGTTAATATTTGTGCTTTAATTTTATCTATTGTGGGAGTTTTATTAGGAATAAGTACCCCAATTACAATAATTCAAATGTTATGGCTTAATATGATTATGGATACCTTTGCAGGCCTTGCCTTTTCATATGAACCTCCACTTAAAGAATATCTAAATGAATTACCTAAAAGTAAAGATGAAGTTATCTTAAATAAATATATGTTAAATCAAATCATTGTAAATGGTGCATATTGTGCATTAATTTGTTTACTTTTTTTAAAACTTCCTATTATTAAACATTTTATAAGATTTTCACAAACAGATAAATTTTTATATACTGCCTATTTTGCTCTTTTCATTTTTATGGGTATATGTAATTCATTTACCTCTAGGACACATAGATTAAATATTTTTGCACATATACTTAAAAATAAAGTATTTCTAATTATTAATACATTTATATTTTTTGCACAAATATATATTATTTATTATGGAGGTAATTTATTTAGAACTTATGGATTAACTTTTAAAGAATTATTATTTTGTCTCATATTATCATTAACAGTTTTTCCAGTAGATTATATACGTAAATATATTCTAAAGAAAAGAAATATAAAAATTGGTGTATAAAAAAATGTAAGAAAAATTCCTACATTTTTAACTTATCAATTTGATTATCATAATTATCACTATTAGTAATAAATGAACCACTTATAACTAAATCTACCTTACCTTTTACAAAATTAATAGTTTCATCATTTATACCACCATCTACAGCAATATTATAATTGTAAATACCTTTTATACTATTTAAATATTCTATGGTAGGAATAACCTTTTTTAAGAAAGGTTGACCTCCTTTACCTGGATTTACACTCATAACTAAAACATCATCAACTAAATGAAAATATTTAGCAAAATCCATTATATATTCATCTGGATTTATTGCTATACCTACCTTAAAATTTAATGCTTTAATATATTCAATTATATCTTTTGTATTTTTTACATTATGAATAATTATTTCATCAACATTAAGTCCTTTTAACATATCTATATACCTTTTTGGATAATCAACCATTAAATGAATACTTAATTTTTTATTTACTCTATTAAATAAATTAAGAAATTCTCTTTGATTAAAATTATTTGTTTTAACATAAGTTCCATCACATATATCACAATGTATATAATCTGCTTTAGAATTTTCTATTTGTTTAATAGATTCTTTATAATTATTACTACTTAAATAACTTACTGCGATTTTCATATATCTCCTTTAAAAATAATTTATAATTTTCATATCTACTTGGAAGTATTTCTTCGTTATTTTCAATACTACATCCTTGAGTATTAATATGATTACAATCATTATATTTACATTTATAATTATCAAATTCTACAAAAGCATGATTTAAATCTTCAAAAGAAATATTTTCTAGTGTAAGACTACTAAAACCTGGTGTATCACTTATAAAGAAGCCCTCTTCTTTATACAAAGAAACCATTCTTGTAGTATGTTTACCCCTTCCTAAAACTTTACTTATTTCATTTGTCTCAAGATTTAATTTATCATCTATTTTATTAATAAATGTTGATTTACCAGAACCAGTTTGTCCACATAAAACCACTACTTTATTTTGAATAATTTTTTTAAATTTAGAAATTTGTGTATTATCTACTACATCATAATATTTTTCATAGTATTTTCTAATTTTTAAATATTCACTTTTTTCTTTTTCATTAAGTAAATCAATTTTTGTAAAACATATTAATGGTATAATTTTATTTTTATGAATAATTGTAAGAAGTTTATCAAGCAAATTTAAGTCTAATGAAGGGCTTTTTGTACTAGTTACTACCACGGCTACATCAACATTTGCAATCATTGGTCTTAATAAAAAATTTTTTCTTTCTAAAATATTTTCTATTTGCAATGTATTTTCATTAAATAAAACATTATCTCCGACTAAGGGAGTAATTTTGTCATTACGAAATTTTCCTCTAGCGGAGCATATATATTTTTCAGTTTTTGATAATACTTTATATCTATTAGAATTTATATTAATTATTATTCCTTTTAACATAAACCTTCTTCTTTACAAGTTTTATCATCTTCACTATTAGCTGAACTAACATCAATTTTTATAGTAAATGAAGCATTTTCAGTTACTTTAGTTCCAGCTGCCCTATTTTGAGATATAATAGTATAATCAGCATATTCATTTGCATTTTCACTTGTTATTGAAATAGTCTTACTATCCTTATCAATAAATTTTAATTTTAGTTGATATTCATTTGCAAAATCAATTATATCATTTACATTATAAGTTCCATCTGTAAAGTCTGGATATAGATTTTTAATATCTGGAATATATAATGTTATATTATCTCCTTTAGATAGATGTTCACCTTTATTTATTGATTGATCCATAATTATATCAGTTTCATAATCTTCATCAGAATCAACTTCCATTTCTTTTTTTTCAATTATAACATTAATTCCATAAGCCTCAAGTTTACCTTTTACCTCTAGATAATTTTTTCCTGTGTAATCCTCAATTTCTAAAGATTTACTTCCTGTAGAAACATATAATGTTATTTCATAACCTTTCTTATGTTTTGTTCCACCAGATGGTGAAGTTGATATTACCTTACCTTCATCTATTACCGTTGAGGATTTTTCTATTTGTTCTGATGCAACAGTGAATCCTTCATCTTGTAATGTTTCAATTGCCTTAACAACTGTCATATTTGATACATCAGGTACAGTAACTTGTGCCTTTTTAGTTAATTTTGGAAGAAGTACTACTATACTTGTAATAAGTACCACTATTCCTGTAAATATTGATAATAAAATAACTATCGATTTATTTTGATTTTTATTAATATCCTTTTGGGTTATACGCTTTGCTATAATCTCATCACTTTCCTTCTTTGTAAGATTTTCATTTTTAAGTTTTAACATCTTTCCGTCATCTAAATCAATTTCTGGATATTTTAAACTAACTTTTATTTCATTTTTTCTTGATTCCTCTAAAGAGGTTAATAAATCATCATGCATTTCTCTGGCATCAGCGTATCTATTTTTTGGATTTTTTGCTGTTGCCCTTAAAATAATATTTTCAATTGATTGGGGAATATCAGGTATTTCTTTTCTAATGCTAGGCATTGGCTCTTTTAACTGTTTTAAAGCAATTTCTACAGCGGTTTCTCCCCGAAAAGGAAGTTTTCCTGTAAGAAGTTCATACATAAGTATTCCCAGTGAATATATATCACTTTGTAGTGTTGCTCCCTTACCAGATGCTCCTTCTGGTGGTAAATAATGTACAGATCCCATAACTGAATTTGTTTGTGTAAGCTGAGTTGAATTCATTGCAAGAGCAATACCAAAATCAGTAAGTTTAACAAGTCCATTATCAAGAATCATTATATTTTGTGGTTTTATATCACGATGTATTATGTAACTATCATGTGCAACTGTAAGACCACTAGTTACTTGAATCATAATGTCCACTACTTCAGGAATAGTAAGTTTACCTCTTTTTTTCAAAAGACTTTTTAAATGTTTACCCTCTACATATTCCATAACAATATAATATTCTCCATTATCTTCACCAACATCATAAACTTCGACAATATTTGGATGTGATAAACTTGATGCTTGTAAAGCTTCTCTTTGAAAACGTCTAACAAACTTTTCATCATTTGCAAGATCTCCTCTTAAAACTTTAACAGCTACATTTCTTTCAAGTATTGTATCATAAGCAAGATAAACATTAGCCATTCCACCTTCGCCTATAGATTTAATTATTTGATAACGGTCAGATATTTTTTGACCTTTTGCAACCACTAACTATCACCTTCGTCCTTTTCAAGATAGGCAATTGACACATTGTCAAATCCTCCTCTTGCATTACATTTTTGAATTAATTTAACCACTTTTTCTTCTACATCTAAATTTTCATCAATTAATACTTTTTCAATTTGATCATCAGCAAGCATAGTTGTAAGACCATCAGAACAAAGCATTATTCCCTCATTATTCATATCTACGTCAAAAATATCCATTTGTACTTTCTCTGTTGCACCTAAAGCACGCATTAGTACATTCTTCTTTGGATGATATTTTGCCTCTTCCTCAGTTAAATTTCCTGCTTCTACAAGAAGATTAACTAATGTATGATCCTTTGTTACCTTATGAAGTTTTTTATTTTTCATAACATATCCTGAAGAATCTCCTATATTACCAAAGATTAAAAAATCTTTAGTTTGAATTGCCACTACTAAAGTTGAACCCATTCCAACTGAATCTGAATGAGCAACTGTATAATCTAATATATTTTTATTAATTTCATTTACATTATCATTAAGCCAATTTACCGCATCGTATTTTGTACCTATACATGCTATTTCAGTAAATCTTTTACCAAGATGAGTTATTGCTATCATCGAAGCAACTTCACCTTTACGATGACCACCCATACCATCAGCCACCATTAATAGATATTCATTACTTTTATTTTTAAGTATTGTAACACTATCTTCATTATGGCCACGTACTTTACCTGCATCAGTTAAATAAAATGTTTTCATTTCATCACCTATCTTCATAAAAATTATACCATTAATTAGTCTTTTTTTCTATACTTCTTTACTACGAAGTTGCCCACATGCTGCAGAAATCTTATTTCCAAATTTTCTTCGTACAGTAACATCTACACCATTTTTCTTTAATACATCATAAAAGGTATTAATTTTTTTACTCTCTTTAAAATCTATATTCTTAGTTTCATTATAATTTATTAAATTAACATATGCATTTTTCCCTTTAATTAATTTTGCAAGTTCTTCGGCATTTTCTACTGAATCATTAATTCCAGATAAAAGCACATATTCAAATGTTATTCTTCGATTAGTATTTTCGTAATAATAATCTAGAGCATCCATAAGTTCATTTAAACTATATGCTTTACTTATTGGCATAATTTCATTTCTTATTTTATCATTTGGAGCATGAAGTGATACAGCCAAATTTACTTGTAAATCTAACATGGCAAACTGTTTTATTTTAGGAACTATACCACATGTTGAAACGGTAATATGCCTTGCACCAATATTAAGTGCCTTTTGATCATTTATTATTTTTATAAAATTTATTACATTATCATAATTATCAAATGGTTCACCAATTCCCATTATTACACAACTATCTATTTTTTTATTTATATAATTTGATATTAGTATAATTTGCTCTACCATCTCATAAGTTTCTAAATTACGTACTTTTTTAAGTCTTCCACTTTCACAAAATTTGCACCCCATATTACAACCGACTTGGGAAGAAACACATACACTTAATCCATAATTATGCATCATTAAAACGGCCTCAATTTTTTGACCATCACTAAGAGCAAATAAAAACTTTTTTACATCAGTATCCTCTTCTACATTAATTATTTTAATAAAATCAGTAGTAAAATTATTTTTTAAGTATTCTATATTTTCTTTCTTTATATTTGTAAATTCATCAAAACTATAAACTTTTTTATCATATAACCAATCAAAAATTTGCAATGCCATAAATTTTTTCTTACCATCACATTCTAGTTTTTCTATTAAATCATTTTTTGTAAAATTAAATATATTTTTCATACAAGAAAATTGTACTAAATTTTTATAATAATGTCTATTATTTTGATTTAAATTAAATAATTTATGTTAAAATAAAATAGTTGAAAATACTTCCAACTATATAAGCATTATATCACATACATAATAATCACTAGTTTTTTTATAAATAGCAACTTCCATATTATTATAATATAGTAATAATTTATCTTGATTACTATTAATATTTATATAAGAACCATTTTTTACTTTATTATACTCATTTTCATTTAAGTTATATATTTCATAATTAAATAATTCTTTTATTGAAAGAGTTTTATAATTACCATTTTTAATTTCATTTATAGAATATGAATTAGAAATATCAAATTTTCCCTGTTTGGTTCTTATTAAATCAGACATAGTTCCAATAACATTTAGTTTATCACATATAGTTTGAATTAAACTACGTATATATGTACCTTTAGAACAATTACATTTAAACACTATTTTATTATTTTCATAAGATAGTAACTCTAGGTTATAAATATCAACAATATTTACAGGAAGTTTAACATCTTCACCATTTCTTGCATATTCATATAATTTTTTACCATTTATTTTTTTTGCACTATATATTGGTACTTCTTGAGTGAACTTACCAATTAATGAAGATAGTACTTTTATTATATCATTTTTACAAACATTAACTTCTTTTTGTTGTAAAACTTTACCTGTAATATCTAATGTATCTGTTTTAATTCCTAAAGTAATTGTTGCAATATATTGTTTATCTAAACTCATTAAACTATTTACAAGTTTTGTATATTTATCTATACATACAACAAGTACTCCTTGTGCTATTGGATCTAAAGTACCAGTATGTCCAATTCTTTTAGTATTAAATACTTTTGTCAAAATATTTACTACATCCCTACTTGTTTTACCTTTTTCTTTGTTTACTAAAATTACTGCATTCATAGTCATCCATATAAATTACACCTTTCATTCTCTTATCTTTTGGTACATAAATAAATTTTTTAAAACTTCTAGCATCAGGAATATAATCATTTTTTAGCAAAACTTTATATAGTAATTCATCATTAAAATATGGATTTATATAAACTATTGATGGAAAAACAGATTCTGAATAACTTTCAACTTCATTAATTAAATGTTCATATAAAAACTGTTTGAAAAAATCACATTCATTATCATAATTAGCAATCACTATATTATCTATTACAATTCCATATTCTCTATGAAATAATAAATAAGCCAATAGAAATTTATCAAGTGATAAAGAAATTATTTTTTCATCTTCCCTATCTAAATTATCTTTTATTAAACACGAAAAATGATAATTAGAGTCATATTTTTGTATCACAAAATTATTCTTATCTAATAAAAATTTCTTACAAATTAATTTTAAAATATTTTCTCCATTAAAATGTTTTGCATAATCATAAGCATTATTTAAAAGTGTACCTTCAAACTTTTTATCTATATTACCAATATATACTTTCATACCAACACTCAACGTTTTCAGTCGTTTTGATGTATTTTTTTTATTATTTCATCAATTTTATTACCATATTCAATTGATTCATCATATACAAATTTTAAAAATGGTATATTTCTAGCATCAATTAAATCAGCAAGTTTTCCCCTTATAAAAGTACTTGCTTCATTAACTTCTTTTTCTATTTCTTTTTTTGAAAGTGAAGAAAGTGATGTAAAATAAACTTTACAATAACTATAATCTTTTGCAAGTTGACAAGATGTTATTGTAATACTTTTAAGTAATTCATCATGACATTCTCTTTGAATAATCATTGGAATATACTTTTCAATATCACTTTCAATTCTTTTTACATTTAAACTAGGCATTTTTAATCAGCTCCATTATATATACTTCAAAAATATCTTCCTCTTTGAAATCATCAAATTTTTCTAATGTAATACCACATTCAAAACCTTTTTTAACTTCTTTTGCCTGATCTTTACCTCTTTGAATAGATAAAATATTTGTATCAGCAATAATTTTTCCATCACGAATGACTCTTACTTTAGCATTATTTTTAATTATTCCTTCAGTTACGTATACACCAGCAATATTACCAACTTTAGAAAATTTAAATATTTGTCTTATAACAGCACTACCAATTACTTTTTCTTCATATTCTGGATCAAGCATACCATTAAGTGCTGCTTCAACATCTTCGACAAGTTTATAAATAATTGTATAACATCTTATTTCAATTCCATATTCTTTTGCCATTGCTTTAGCATCAGATGAAGATACAACGTTAAACCCTATTACAATAGCCTTTGAGGCACTAGCAAGTACTATATCACTTTCAGATATTGGTCCAATACCACTGCGAATAACCTTTACGCTTACATCTTTAACTTTAATTTTTTCAAGTGCACTTTTAACAGCTTCTTCAGAACCTCTTACATCAGCCTTTAATACAACCGCAACTTCTTTTTGTCCTGCATTAACGCTTTCAAATAACTCATCAAGTGATAAGCTTTTTCTTATATTACTATTTTCTTTTTCAAGATTTTTTCTTTTTTCCGCAACTGACTTAGCTTCTTCAAGGGTTTCAAATGCCATAAATTTATCACCAGCTTTTGGAGTATCATTAAGTCCAGTTATTTCAACTGGTGTAGATGGACCAGCCTCAACTATGGATTGTCCCTTATCATTTTTCATTGTACGTACTTTTCCATACGTTGTTCCTACAACTACAGGATCACCAAGTCTAAGTGTTCCATTAAGAATAAGAAATGATGAAAGTCCACCAACATTTTTATCAAGTTTTTCCTCAATAACTGCACCTAAGGCATATCTATTTGGATTAGCTTTAAGTTCTTTTATCTGTGCAATTGCAAGTATAGTTTCAAGAAGATTATCAATGCCCTCTCCTGTTTTTGCAGAAAGATTAATAAATGGATATTCTCCTCCCCAACTTTCTGGAACTATCCCATTTTCACTCATTTCTGTATAAACTCTTTCAATATTAATATTTGGTTTATCAATTTTATTAACAGCAACGATAATTGGAACACCAGCACTTTTAGCATGATCAATTGCCTCTTTTGTCTGTGGCATAACACCATCATCGGCAGCAACAATAATAACCACTATATCAGTTACGCTAGCACCTCTTGCACGCATTTGTGTAAAAGCAGCATGACCTGGTGTATCTATAAATGTAATTTTATGACCATCTTTTTCTGTTTGATATGCACCAATTGCTTGAGTAATACCACCAGCTTCACCCTCCGCTACTCTAGTTGATCTAATATAATCAAGAAGTGTTGTTTTGCCATGATCTACATGACCCATAATTGTAACAATTGCAGGTCTTTCTTTTAAATCTTTTTCATCATCAATAACTTCATAATGATCAAAATCTGCAATATCTTGACTTTCTTTCTTCTTTAAAGTTTTATTGTAATCTAAAGCTACTATTTGAGCATTTTCAAAATCTATAACTTCATTCATAGATAGCATTAATCCTAAACTCATAAGTTTTTTTATAATATCATTTAAGGAAACTCCAAGTGCTTCAGCAAAACCCTTAACACTCATATTTTCTTCGTATAAAACAATATTATCCTCTTTTACATTACTCATTAATTTGCTTTTGTTTTTATACATTTGTTTTTTCAAGTTTTTGAAATCAGCATTACTACTATCTTTCTTTTTAAGTTTTTGTTTGCTATTAGCTACCATATCTTTTTTTACAATATTTTCACTTTGTAATACTTTTTCAACTACATCATCAATTTGGTCTTCTTCTTCATATGTTGTTTCTTTATCAGTACTAATTAAATTAATAGTATTATCAATCATAATAATATCATCATCAGATAAAATGCTGTTACCATCAGCTTTAATCCCAAGTTCACTACATTTTCTTAAAACCTCTGCTACTGATAAATTTACATCTTTTGCATAATCTTTAATATTCATAAAACCATCCTTTCTTAATTTTTATTTTATCTACTTTTTCCTTTTTCTATATAACCAAAATCATATAAAAGTGTTTCTAAATCCCTACCTTCATACTCAACAACCTGTATATTGGAATTATCCGCAATTGATTTTGATAGATTTGCATCATAATCACTATTATAAACTACCTTTTTTATTCCACTATTAATAATAGAATTCATACAATCCTTACAAGGAAAAGTATTTACATAAATTGTTGCTCCTACTGTAGATATTCCATGTCTTGCAGCAAAAGCAATTGCATTTTGTTCAGCATGGGAAGCAGGACATAGTTCTAAATACTTACCAGATGCATAATCAGGCATATTTCTTCTTCTACATCCTCCTAAATCTTCACAATGCTTTACACCTCTTGCAGGGCCATTAAATCCAAAACTAATTGGATTATCATCTTTAACTATAATAGCACCAACTTTTCTTGATAAACAAGTACTTCTTAAAGATGCAAGCTGTGCAATAGCCATATAATATTCTTCTTTAGTGGGTCTCATTAACAATCCTTTCTAAATTATCATAAACATCATCACTAATACCTACTCCTAAAGCTTTCTCTAATATTTTAGTCTTTTTTGCTTTATTTATTACTTCAATAGATTTTTTTAAGTAAGCACCCTTACCATTAAGTTTTCCTGTTTCATCATATTGTATTTCTCCTGAAGGTGTTCTTACAATTCTTAATAAATCTTTTTTTTCACATTTTTCATGTGATACAACACAAGTTCTTAAAGGAACTTTTTTCATTACCTATTACCTTCCTCTGTAATTTCTTTCATTGTTTTAATTTCTAAATAGTATTTAGTAAGTTTTGAAGCAAGTCTAATATTACTTCCTTTTTTGCCAATTGCTTTACTAAATTCTTCATCAGGTACTACTACTAAAGCCTTTTTTTCTTTTTCATCTAAAATATTAACAATAGCATCTTTTGCTGGAACAATAGCATTTTTAATAAATATAGTTGGATCAGAATCATATAAAACCAAATCTATTTTTTCATTACCAAGTTCTTTTAAAATTCCTGCTATTCTACAACCCTTTTCACCAATACAAGAACCAATTGCGTCAACTTTTGGATTATTAGATATAAGAGCAACTTTACATCTTATACCTGGTTCTCTTACAACTTGATATATATCAATTGTTCCATTAATAATTTCTGGAATTTCTTGCTCAAATAATCTTTTGATAAAACCATAATGTTTTCTAGAAAGCATAATAACTGGGCCCTTAGCACCTAAAGTAACTTTTGTTAAATATACTTTTATATTTGAACCCATAACAATTTTTTCATCAGGTATAATTTCACTTTTAGGAAGCATACCACGAGTTCTACCTAAATCAATGTAATAATTTTTTTGGTCTTCCATTGCTACCATACCAATCATTACTTCACCAGCTTTGTCACTAAATTCATTAATAACACTTTCTTTTTCAGCTTCTCGAATTTTTTGAGTTAATACTTGTTTAGCGGTTCCTGCGGCTACCCTTCCAAAGTCTTTTGGAGTAACTTCTTTTTCAATTGTATCTCCAACCTTGGCATTAGGATCTATTTTTACAGCATCCTCTAAAAGAATTTGAGCATCAATATTAATTTCTGGTGGAGTTGTTATAATATTACCTTCTTCATCTTCAGTTTCTACTCCATAATCAATTTCTGGTACCACTACTAAATAAGAATATACCTTTATATCTCCACTTTCTCTATCAATTCTTACAATTACATTAGTTTTAGAATTAAAATTCTTTTTATATGCAGTTGCAAGAGCAAGTGTTAATCCCTCAAAAATAACATCCTCACTTATACCTTTTTCTTTTGCTACTGATTTAACAGCTTTAATTAATTCGTTTGCATTCATCTTTAATTACCTCTTTCTTTACTAGATATATCTAAAATATAACTATCCTCAATATCACAATATTTATCTACAATTGGATTAATTATATGAGTAGCACTAACTATTTCATCTATATCAATTCCTCCAACTTTATCAAGTATAACTTCCAAAAAAGCATACTTTCCCTTTTTTTTATAAGATATACTATCTACAAATATCTGCATATCTTTAATTGCAATATTAATCTTTTCAGTTAATTTACTAAAATCCAAATATATCACCTTCTTATTAATAAAAGTGGGATTGCAAGCCCACTTCAAATGTCTAATTTATTTTACCATTAATTAGTAAATATGTCTACAATAAAAAGTTAAATTTGTTACTACTTAAGCCATTTATATAAAAAATGACATAAATTTAATATAAAAAAATAAAATATTTGTCTAAAAAATAATTATTACTATATAAAATCTATTTATTTTAATTAAATAGTAACCAAAAAATTAATATTTTTTTAAAAAAGTTAAAAAAGCTATTTACAAAAGAAAAAAAATATACTATAATTAGTTGGTTGTTGAAAAACAACACCTCTTTTTAATAATTAGTATAAATAATTATTAAGGATGTTCGAATCGTAATTTATGGGTTTACGATTTTTTTTATAAAAAGACCTATAATAATAGGTCTCCTTCATCATTTTGACTAATTATAAATGCGGCTGCATCATCAGTATCAATATGTAATTCAAAAAAAGCAGCATCTTTAATTTTAATATGGCATTCAATTATGCCTTTTTTTTCTTTTCCAAGTGAAACATTTACAATTTGTCTATTTTTTAAATTTAATTTTTGAGCTTCATCTTTAGTAATATGAATATGTCTTTGTGCAATAATTACACATTTTTTTGTTATTTGACCTTTTTGTGATATTATAGTAATATTTTCTGCCCCAAATAAATCACCACTTTCTCTTACTGGAGGATTAATACCAAATTTTATTGAATCACTTTTCGATAATTCAACTTGTGTATAATTTCTTAAAGGTCCCAATACTTTAACATTTTTAATTTCATATTTTTCCGTTTTTAACGTAACAACTTTATCAGTAACAAACTCACCAGGTTGATTTAATTTTTTTACAATATTATAACCATCATCAAAAAGGATATCATAATCTTCCTTTGATAAATGCACGTGTCTATTACTAACACCTATACTAATTTTCATTTTGACCTCCTATCACAAAATCACTTAGTTTTATATATATAAAACTAATAATAAATGAACTAATAAATAATCCTATAAGTAATAATAAAATATATATAATATAATTACTATTTCTAAAACTAAAATTTTTTAATAAAATCTTAAATAATACTTGACTAAAAAGTAAAGTATGAAATAAATATTTTTTTGTAAACTTTAATTTATTAAAATGCACCTTTTTAGTAAATAAAATATAAATACAAAATGACATAATCATTAGCATAATACTAATATTATCTAACAAATAACTGATAAAATTAAGTGAATGGTTAGATAAAAAGAATGTTATAATGCTAGAATATAAATAAATAATTAAAAATACTATAAAATATAATCTAGTATTTTTAAAATTATCATTATATTTATTAATTAAATATCCCAATATAAAATAACAAATATATATTAGACTATTAATGTCAAAAATCATATTAATATTTATAAAATTACTTAATAAATTAATAAGTCCACATAATAAAGTTATATATATAATAATTTTTGTTTTTTGAATATTTATATTTTTTAAAAAATCTATAAATATAGGACTAATTAAATATAATATAAATAATATATCTAATAATTTTATTGAACTACTTATTGGATTAAATAAATAATACAAAATATTTTTAATAGAAATATTATCTATATACATATTAATAATTGTAAAAATTATAATAGTTAAACAAAATTTTATAATATTAGTTATATATTGATATTTATCGTATTTTTTATTTAAAAAATAATTTCCCATTAACATTATTAAGAGTACTTCACTAATACTTCCAAAAGCAAAACAAAAAATAGAAAAAATATAATAAGATTTTATTTGAGTAAATGATCCTAAAAAATAACTACTTATAAATTTTAAAATAAACAAAATAGTTGTAATTAAATATAATATATAGTTTTTATTATTTTTCATTATATATCCTTTCTTTAATAATTAAATTTTTCAATATTTTCTAAAGTTCCATGTTTAAATGTTAATTTAAACATATCTATATCATTTTTTTCATTATCATAGATAACATTATCATTATACTCTATTACTAAATTATCCTCAAGGGTATATGATGGTTTAAATAATTTAGTTAAATAACCTAAAAATGCCCTTTTATGAGTAAATATTACTGCTTTACGAATGCTATTTAAATTAGTAATATGTTCTATTTCATCTGCAACTCTTTTACCAACTTCACTCAAACTTTCACCACCAGTAAGTTTAATATTAAAATCATGTTCTTGCATAAAATAAACATCTTTAATTTTTTGTTTTTTTAAGTTACCAATTTTTTCATCAGCAAACTTATCTGAAGTATAAACATCTTTCCCTACTCTTTGTGAAAGCATTTTTGCAAACAAAATATTACTTGCATTAGGTGAAGAATAAATTGCATTTGTATCAGATAATATAGTTAATAATGAAACAGATTTTGCCATATCTTTTAACCTATTTATTATAGGTAATCTTATTTTGCTTTCAGATAAATTTAAATCATTATATATGAAGTTATTTTCTATAATATTATTGCATACAATAATAAGTTCCATTATTCGCCCTTCAAATACTTTGCACTTAGCAAATAACCTATTAAAAAAAGTACCATACCAATTATAAATTCCAATAATTTAAATTTATAACCAAATATTAATATAATAATATTAATTATTGAGGCAAATACAAAACCTACAATTGCAAAATAAGTTTTTATTTTATGCTTATCTAATAAATATTCCATAAGTTTACTCATACCAAATATACCAATTAACATTCCTATCATAAATACTAATACAATAAAAATATTTGTATTAAGATTTTTAAAATGCATTGTATTAGATATAACGGCAAGAAGTGGTGCATAATAACCTAGTATTATAAGAATTGCACTTCCAGAAACACCTGGAATAATCATTGTACCAGCAGCTATAATTCCAACACCAAAAAGTTTTAAATAACCCATTAAATCTGTTACAATAATTGCATCTTGTCCACTTCCTAAAAATGATATTGATATTAATATGGCCGCTCCAACAATAGAAAATAAAATATTTGCAAATGTTATTTTCTTTTCTGTTTTTTTAACAATCATTTGTATACCGCCCACAATTAAACCCACAAAAAATAATAATGTTGCTACTGGAAATTTTTTCAAAGTAATATTTAAAACAAGGCAACATACTATCGCCGAAGATATAACCCCCAAAGCAAAGCTTATTATAAATCCTTTTTCCTTTTTAAATGAAGTAAACAAATTATTAATTACTTTTAAAAGTCTTTCATAAATACCCATTGTCATTGCAAGAACTGAGGAACTAATTGGGAAAATAATTCCAAAACCAATTACAAATCCTTGCAAAAACGTAATAAATAAATTATCTTTTTTAGATTTTGTCATTTTTAACCTCGATTTCTTTTATTTCAACTTTGTTAATTGCATCAAACTTTTTAGTTATTTTATCTGTTGTAGTTGTAAGTTCATCTACACTATTATTAACTGCCTTAATATTTTTAGATAATTTTTCCCATCTATCTTTATATCTAGAAAATTCTACAGAAAGTTTATTTAATTCTTCATGAATTACTTTTGCATATTTATCTCTTTCTATATTTTTTATAATCATTGAGATTGTTGAAAGCGTAGATATTAAAGTTGTAGGACCAGTAATCCATACCTTATTATTATATGCATATGTAATAAGTTCTGGATGATATGCATTAATTTCTGCAAAAATAGCCTCCGCAGGTAAAAACATAATTGCTTCATCAGTTGTAACACCAGGAACAATATACTTATTTTTTATATCATTAATATGTTTTTTAACATCCTGTACAAACATTTTTTCATAAACAGCTCTTTGTTCTTTTGTATAAGCCTTATTAACCATTTTTTGATAATTTTCTAATGGAAATTTACTATCAATTGAAATAGTTCCAAGAGGAGATGGTGCATATAAAAGTGCATCAACTATGTACCCATTATCAAATTTCACTTGTGTATTATATATTCCCCCACTTGCAGGACCAAAAGCATTATTTAAAATATATTCAAGGTTAACTTCACCAAATGTTCCCCTAGTTTTCTTATCAGTAAGTACCCCTTGAAGAGATATAATATCCGCACCTAAATCATCAATTTTTCTTTGTGCTTCATCTATTTTAGAAAGTCTTTCTAAAACATTATTAAATGTTTTATTACTTTTTTCAAAATTTTTATCAAGTCTTTCATTAACCATATCATTTATTAATGTAAGTTTTCTTTCAATTTTTTCATTTAATACTTCAAAATCATTAGTAAGTACCTTTGAAAAATCAAATTTAAAATCTCCAATTGACTTAGTAATATCAGTTTCAAATTTACCTAATTTTTCAATCATTTCATTATTATTTTTATTATTATTTTTA
>CAYSFJ010000002.1:54510-59685 GCA_964430785.1 uncultured Mycoplasma sp.
ATTATTATTTTTATTATTATTTTTAGATAAAAAAATTAATAAGCAAATCAAATTAACTGCTAGAAGTCCCATTATTATATAATCTGTCATAATTCTACCTTTCTTATTATTTTCATTAAAACATTATCCATTTTTACTGGACTAATATAAATTTCTTTTCCATTTTTAAGTTTAATTGCAAGTTTTTTTAAGGAAGTTGAATAAAATGGATTTAGATTTTTTACTACATAACATTTTTTTATATCTTTATATGGTATTTCTTTTCTAACAAAGCCCGATCTTATAACTATTTTATCTTTTTTTAAAAAGTAAGCTTTTGCATAAAAGAATAACATTAATATAGATATTATAACAAGTTGAATTATTCCTACAATTATATAAAATAAACTTACTTGCAAAAAAAGGGTTATAGATATAAGTGAAAGACATATTACAAAATATATTCCATAAAAAATATAATGAAAATTATCGTAATAATTATTTATTTTCATTTAGCACCACATCTTATATTATCTATAAAAAATGATCCATTAAATGTTTTCCCTTGCACTTTTGCTTGAGAAGATGATAATAAATAAAATTTTAAATTTAAGTTCCAAATAGTAGTTGTACCATTTATAGAATTATCCACAATTGATGCATCTTTAACAATTATCTTTCTATATGTATTATTTACACTTTCCCAAGAGCTATCATATGCGAAGTTTTTTTCTTCACTAAAATTATTAGTTCCACTTGAATTTTGACTTGTAACAGTTAAGGTTAATTCTTTTTCATTTTCATTTGTAACAGGAACATCACTACTTCCATAAACATCACTGCCACTGTCATATTCAAATACGATGTCATATAAACATGTATAAGAAGTACCCTGTCCCCCAAGAGAAAGAGATACATTTAAATTTACATTACTATCTGCCACTACAGAACCTGGCGTGGAAGAAATCATATTTGCAAGAGTTGCATGAAGTTCCAAAGGTGCTGAAGTTGAACTAAATGTAGTATTAAACCCCTTTGAGGTTGTAACATTAACATTAAATATTCCATCTGCACTTTGCCTAAATGTACCAAAATATGCAAATGTTGCACCACCCGTTATAATAACAATTAATATAATTGCAACTAAGCTTGATAAATTTAATTTATTTTTATCTTCCATTTTCATCATATCCTTATAAATCCATTGTACTATATTTTTTCAATAAAAAAAAGAATAAATGTTTAAAAATATTCTTTTTTTAGTTTTTATTAATAATATACAATAGTTGCAAGTATTAATAAAACAGCAAACATTACTGCAGCAAACATCCAAATATATTTGAACCATTGTTTATAATCTATCTTTAAATATGATAGACCGATCATAAGTAATCCACTTACTGGCATAAGAATTTGTGCAAGACCATAAGTAACAACATAAATAGTTTGTACAAGTGTAACATCACTAGCATAACTTGCATTTACAAAGCCACCAATAGCATAACCAGTATATCCTAAGTCAGCATGGAAAATAGATGTAATAAATGCCACTATTGAAGTAATGTATGGATTAAATGTTTTTGTTAGTCCAAATGCCCAGTTTGAAAGTGCTGGAATAAATGGAGAAGTATAAGCTACAATAAATACAACATATACTAAAACAAATAAACATACAGGTTTAAGCATTTTCTTTGCACCTTCACCGAATGATGCTAAGAAATCTTGGAATTTAAACTTTGACATAAATGCCACTACTGCAGATAAAATCATTATTATTGTTATTATTGCAGTAATTTCAAATGTACCAAATTCAACAGCTCCAGAACCTAAAATATAACTAAAGATTGTAAAATCTTCACCAATTTTAAGTTCAGTTATCCAAGTATGGAATTTAGTAAATATTTCAATATTCCAGTTAGATGACCAAGCAACATATCCTAAAATTAAGAATACAAATAAAACACTAAATACTACGATTATTGGCCAAGTACTAACTTTACCTTTAACCTCAACAGCATCAAATGGATCAACCTCTGAAGAATTTTCTTCTTTTGATTTTTTACTAGACTTTTTTGTTAGTTTAAAAATTAATAAACCCTCGTATGCTACAAGTGCACATGCAGCAATAATTGCACGATATCCTAAACCACTATTTACCTCTGTAGACATATAATAATTTAGATAATATACTCCATC
Organism: uncultured Mycoplasma sp.; assembly: GCA_964430785.1. Classification (GTDB taxonomy): domain Bacteria; phylum Bacillota_I; class Bacilli_A; order RF39; family UBA660; genus UBA6448. The sequence continues at coordinate 56,686 of CAYSFJ010000002.1, forward strand.
GCTTCCATATGTTGCACCACAAAGTCCAGCTAAAATTGAACCAAATGTTACAGCAAATGTAGTAATTTTGCTTTGTCCCATATTAAGTAAAATTGATACTATAAATGGTACAAATACTAAAATTGCAAAAGTACTCTTAAGTAGTGATGACAAAATAATTAATACGCTTGATATAACAACCATAAAAATAGTTTCTTTACCTTTAAGTTTTTTAGAAATCTTATTAATTAAAGCACTATATGATTTACATTTTGATAGAATTCCATAAAATCCACCAAGAATAAATAAATAAATTATAGTTGTTAATCCAAAATAAGCAGCGTAATATAAAAGTGATGGAAGATCAGTTAAACCAATTCTTTTCATCGCTACTTCACTATAAGTAGAACCATTGAAATATCCATAAGGAACTACCCAGGTAATACATATACCAACAAAAATAGCAATTAAAAGCCATCTAAATAAATCACTATGTTTACTTTTACAAGTCATTACTGCAAAAAATGCTGCAACAGCAAGTATTAAAACAATGCCGATTACTATTCCCATATTCTACCTCCTTAAATAAATTATACTACGTAAAATCTAAAAAAAAAAGTAAATATTGATTTTTATCTTTATAAATAGGCAATTTTTAAAACAAAAAAATAAAAATGTAAGCTAATTTCTTACATTATTTATTAATACTTTTCATTGTTGGAAATAAAATTACATCTCTAATTGAATCTTGTTCAGTAAAAAGCATTACTAGTCTATCAATACCATAACCTATTCCACCAGCCGGAGGCATACCATACTCCAAAGCCTCGATAAAGTCCATATCTATATCATTTGCTTCATCATTACCTAAATCTTTTTCTTTAAGTTGCATTTCAAATCTATCAAGTTGTGTAATTGGATCATTTAACTCTGTATAAGCATTTGCAAATTCTTTACCACCAATAAATAATTCAAACCTTTCTACAAATCTTGGATCAGTTGGATTTGCTTTAGTAAGTGGACTTATTTCTACTGGATGACCATATAGAAATGTTGGTTGTATTAATGTTTCCTCAACATATTTTTCAAAAAATAAATTTATTATATGCCCAACTGTATGTTCATGTTCTTGAACTTCAATTTGATGTTCACTTGCAAGTTTTAATGCATCCTCAACTGTCATTTCTATAGAAAAATCTATACCAGTAACTTCCTTAATAGCATCAACCATACTAATTCTTTTCCATGGTCCAGTAAGATTAATATCATAACCACACCAATGATATTCCATTTTACCTATAACTTTTGTAGCAATTTCTTGATACATTTTTTCAGTCATGTCCATCATACCTTCAAGATCAGAATATGCTAGATATGCCTCCATTAAAGTAAACTCTGGATTATGTTTTGGATCCATACCTTCATTTCTAAATGTTCTACCTATTTCATAAACTGCTTCCATACCACCCACAAGTAATCTTTTAAGTGGAAGTTCTAGGGCAATTCTTAAATACATATCAATATCTTGTGTATTATGATGTGTTATAAATGGTCTTGCACTAGCACCCGTTAAAAGAGTTTGTAAAACTGGAGTTTCAACTTCTGTAAAACCAAGATTATCCATAAAATTTTGAATACATCTAATAATTTTTGGTCTAGTATAAGCAACTTTTCTAGATTCATCATTCATAATAAGGTCAACATATCTACGTCTATATCTTTCTTCAATATCAGTTAATCCATGAAATTTTTCAGGCAAAGGTCTAAGAGATTTAACTAAGTGTGTATATTCTAAACATTTAATTGTAACTTCGCCAGTACCAGTTTTCATTACTTTACCCTTAACACCTACTATATCACCAACATCAGCAGTTTTAAATAAGTTATACACATCCTCGCCTACATCATTAATTGAAATATATATTTGAATATTACCAGTTCTATCTTTAATAGAGAAAAATGAAGCCTTTCCCATTTTTCTTATAAACATAATTCTTCCAGCAACAATTTCTATATCATTTCTACTATCAAATTCATCATGAGAAATATCTTGATACTTTTCTTTTATATCTAAAGCATAACCAGTTCTTTCAAATCTATGTCCAAATGGATCAATACCAAGATTTATTAAATTATCAAGTTTTCCCCTTCTAACTAATTCTTGTTCTGTAAAATTTCTTTCCATAATATTACCACCACTTCCCGTTTATTTTAACATAAATAATTTTATATATAAAGTGTTTTCATAAAAAAATCCACCAAAAAGGTAGATTAAAAATTACAAATTAACTAAATTTTATAAAGTTTTGTTCTTTTTTTAGATCCAAAATATGCACCAGTACCAACAGCAAGTCCTAAAGCCAAAATTGTTAAAGGAAGGCTAGCACCAGTCTTTGGATTTGATTCGCCAGTAGAATCGCCACTATATAATCCAATTGAGCAATCATCATTAGCTGAATCTTTTTTTACAGTTACTACTAAGGAACCAATCTGAAAATCATCACCAGTATCATTTGAACCAGTTTTCTCAAATGTACAAGTTAAAACTGATGTACCATCTGAATTTTTAGAAATTTTACCACCATCAGAAGATATATACTCACCAGCATCAGCACATTTAGCTTCAGTAATTGCTTTTCCTAAGGCAAATTTAACTGTTTTAGAGGTTACCTTATAATTTGAAGTATTATTTTCAAGTTTTACCATAATCTTATAGGTTTTTTGTTCATCACCTGAAGAAAGTGTTGTTGAAGTATAAGCCTGATCAACACTAACAGTTTCATTAAGCTCAGCTGCATTTACAACAAAAGGCATAAGCATTACAGCTCCCATAACTAGCAAATAACTAAAAAACTTTTTCATCCATCAACTCTCCTATCTATATTATGACCTAATTATATCATAAAATTCAAAAAAACAATATATTTTTTTAAAAAATTATATTAAAATGTAAAATTTTGTGTTATCACCCGAGTTTGACAGTTTTAAATTAAAAATCTTCACTAAGCATTGAAAAACTTA
>CAYSFJ010000003.1:0-53154 GCA_964430785.1 uncultured Mycoplasma sp.
TTGATATATTAATAATAGCAAAAAAAGGTTGTTTTTAAAAGGTATAAGAGTCATTCTATATTTTATGACTAATTTATACCTTTTTCTATTATTAAAAAAAGTGTCCGGTAATAAGATGGTGTGTAAATTACAAATTTGCATTCCATTATAAATGTTAATATAAAAACTGATAAAAATGTCAAAGTTAAAAGTTGATAATTTTTATCAGTTTTTTGTATATTTGATATACTTATATCATCTCATAATAGATAAGGAGTTGATATAAGTATGAGGAAAGATATTACAATTGAAAAAATGAAGTTAGGAGGTGAAAAAGTGAATAAAAGTGAATTAGCAAGAAGATATGGTTGTTGTTGGGAAACAATAGATCGAAGATTTAATCCAGAAAAATACAAAAAAGAAAAGAAGATTAGAGTTTATACTTCAAAGCTAGATCCGTACAAGAACATTATAGATACAAAGTTAGACCAAGATAATGTGCCAGATATATGTATTTTAATCTTTTAATTTTAAAATATTGATATTTACATTGTAAAGTATTTGCCACAAATTTCATTTCTCTTAACTTTTCTAAAAAATTCTATTGATAAAATTCGAATATTTGTTATAATTTAATTGTGTTAGTGATTTGTTTATTAAAATCGGATTAAACAGTTGTGTTTAATTTAGGATTATGTCGTTATAATAAGGACGGTTTTTGGCTTGGTTCTCCCAACAACTTCAACAACAACAACGCCAACGTCAGGGAAGTGAACTCCGGTGGATGGAACAACAACAACGTGAACAACACGAGGGGTGTGCGTCCGGCCATTTTCTAATAATATGCTTAAAAATCATTATTATATATTTAATAATATTTAAGTGTCTTTTGGTTGAATTTATAATTTTATGTTATGGTGAAATTTGGCCGCGTATAATTGGAAACAGATATAATTCTAGGAAACATAATGTTTCTAAAAATATTGTAGTGTAGGCTATGCTATTTATTATTATAATTAGCATAGCAATTTACTACATAGTAAAGGATAATAGTGAATAATGATAAAGATTTTATTTTATTAAAGCGAATAAATAATTTTAATGATTATGTTAATGATTATATTGTTTCTTTAATACCTAATGTACATAGAGATATTCGTATACATTTACTTGATGAAATCTATAATTTACAAAAATATTTATATGAAGCAATATATAATAAAGGTAATATACGTAGTAAATATATTAATGAAATGATTGTAAGTATTTGTTTAATAGATAATTTATTTCGTAGTATATTAAAATATAATAAGCCTAATGAAAAACATATAATAAGGGGTATTGGTTTACTTACAGATATTAAGAATATGACTTTCGCATGGAGAAGTAATATTGAAAAAGAAAGTAGATAATATTTATTATAAAAATTTAAGTTATGATAATTTATTAAGTTGTTATAAAATAATTAAAAAAACCTGTAAAAATAAAAAAGCTATAAATAAGTTTGAACTAAATTTAAATACAAATATTTATAATATTTATACTTCATTATATAATAAAACTTATGTTCCGTATAAATATACAATATTTATGATTTTTGAACCAAAACCTAGGATTGTTATGAGTCAATGTATTAATGATAAAATTGTTAATCATTTTATAAGTAAATATTATTTATTACCATATTTAGATAATAAATTAATTGATGCTAATGTTGCCACGAGAATAAAAAAAGGTACTAGTTATGCAAATAAATTAATGGTAAAATATATTAATAATCTAAGGATGATTGATAAAAACAAAGATATTTATGTTTTAAAGATTGATATAAGTAAATATTTTTATAATATAAATCATAATATATTAGTTGAATTTTTGAAAAAAGATATAGCAGATGAAAATGTGATTGAATTAATTGAAAATATATTATCAGAAACAAATTCTAATTATGTAAATGAAACAATTGAAATGCTAAATAAAGAAAATAATGTAAAAATGCCTATTTATAATTATGATATAGGATTAGGTCTTGGAGCAATGACTGCCCAATTTTTTGCAATATATTTTTTAAATAATTTAGATCATTATATAAAAGAAAAATTGAAATGTCCTTATTATATTCGCTACATGGATGATTTTGTTTTTCTTTCTCATGATAAAACATATTTAAAAAATTTATTAAAAAATATTAATGAGAAAATTATATCTCTAGGTTTAAAGATTAATCCTAAAAGTAATTTATATAATTTAAAATATGGAATTAATTTTTTAGAGTATAAGTATAAGATAATTAATAATAAATTTCATGTATTATTAAAAAAAGGAAATAATAAAAGAATAAAAAAGAACCTTGAATATTTATTTAAAAATGATTTAATTAAATATTATGCATCTTTAGGAAGTTATAATGGATATTTAAAATTGAAAGGAGAAAGTTTTAAAATGAAAGCAGTTGAAAAATATGAAAGTTTAAAAAAAGATAATAAAAAAAGTATAATACTTATAAAAGAGGGAGTATTTTATAAAACATTTAATGAAGATGCAATAATATTATGGTATATTATGAATTATAGATTAACAAATGGAAGTTTAGCTTTTTCATTAAATGTTTCCAATAAAGTATTTGATGAATTACGAAAAAAAGAAATTAGTTATATAACAATGAGTGAAGATACATTAAAAGTTATGGGCAATGACGAAGTATATGATTTATATAATAAACTAGCAAATTATTATTATGATAAATATAAAAAGAAAGAAGAATTAACTATCTTACTTGATAACTTACTTGAAAAAGATTTAGAAAATTATGATAAGATATTTAACTTTTTTCAAAGCATAAATATAAATACGTAACTAAAAAAATTTAGAAAGTCTTATTTCTATGTAAAATGGTTAAATTATATATATTTTTTTAATTGTATAATTTATATAATACAAATAATAATTTTTTTAATTATTATTTTTTGATTGATACATTCTTATTAATTAACTATTTTTACATCATTTTGCGAATATTGCTTTTTTTATTATTTTCCTTTATAATTTAAATGGTGGTGATAACTAATGGATATTATATCTGTAAAAGAACCCAATATAGCAGTTAGGGTATCTCAATATCCTGATGATAATAAAAAAGAATTTTTACTTGTAGGTAGAAGTAATGTAGGAAAATCTAGTTTTATAAATTCTTTAGTAGAAAGAAAAAATTTTGCACATACTTCTTCAAAACCTGGCAAAACTCAAACACTTAATTTTTATCTAGTAAATGATACTTTTTATTTGGTAGATGTACCAGGTTATGGTTATGCAAATGTTTCAAAAGAGAAACAAAAAAAGTTTGGTTTAATGATTGAGGATTATATCAAAAACAGAAGTAATTTACAAAGGGTATTTTTACTTATAGATTATCGTCATAAACCAACTGAAGATGATATACTAATGTATAATTATTTAAAATTTTATAATTTAAATGTTACTATTGTAGCTACAAAATATGATAAAATTAAAAAAAATGGACGTATTAAACAAGATAAACTTATTAAAAGTACATTAAAACTTGATGATGATGAAATATTTGTACCATTTTCTACAATAACTAAAAGGGGTAGAGAAGATATCCTTAAAATAATTGAAAGTTATTTATAAGGAGAACGTATGAATAAAAAAGGATTTACTTTAGTGGAACTTATGGCAATAATTGTACTTATATCTATTATTGCATTAATTGGTGTTACTAGCGTTGTTGGTATACGTAAAATGATGGATGAAAAATTATTTGAGGAAAAATTAACTAGTGCTCTTTCTTCAGCAGAAAAATGGGGAGAAGATAATAAAAATGAATTAGATAAATCTATAACAATAGGTGATCTTGTAGTAAATGGTTATTATGAATCTGAAGAAGGTGTTAATCTTTCAATATATAATGGTTATGTGTGTGGAGAAAGTAAAGGCGACATTAAAGGATATAAAGATGATGAATTATGTAAAGATGTTGTTACAAATAATGTAGATAATATTATAATTAATGAAATGAAAATTTATGTGTATATCAAAAATAATAGAGTTTATGCTTGCATAGAAAGAAATGATGATAATAAGTCATTTATTAAAGATTTTACAAAATATAGTGATGATATTTATTGTGAGGTGTGATATGAATAAAAAAGGATTTACTTTAGTAGAACTTCTTGCAGTTATTGTTTTAATTGCAGTTATTTCTGGTATAGGAATAACAAGTTATGCTTTAATAAAAAATAAAATTAATAAAAAAATATTTACTAATAAACTTGCTGAAATAGTTTCCTCAGCGGAAAAGTGGGGCGAATATAATAAAGATAAATTATCTAAAGAAATAACTTTAGAAGAACTTATTAAAGATAAATATTTTGAAACTGATGAAACAATTGATGCTACTAAATATAATTGTGATGATAGTAATAAAGAAAATGGATTATGTAAAAATGTTGTTATAAATAATGTAGATAATATAGTTATTAATAATTTAGAAATAAAAGTATTTAAAAAAAATAAACAAGTATATGGATGTATTATTGTTGATGATAATAATAAAGAGCTTCTTAATGAAGATGAAAATTTTACAAAATATAGTGATTTAAATTTATATTGTGATAAATAGTTTATGTATAAAAAAATATATATACATGTTATAATAATCTGATAAAAAGGAGGAAATATGCAAACTGTATGTTTAATAGGAAAACCAAATGTTGGTAAAAGTACTATTTTTAATAGATTAATAAAAGAAAAAAAATCAATTATAATGGATACTCCAGGAGTAACAAGAGATAGAATTTATGGAGTAGTTCATTTAAAAGAAAAGTCATTTCATTTAATAGATACAGGTGGGCTTTCTTTAGAAAATGGTGATTTTAATAAAGATATTTTAATGCAAGCAACTCTTGCAATAGATGAAGCAGATTTAATACTTTTTATAGTGGATGCTACAACAGAAATATCTACTGAAGATAGAATGGTTGCAAGTATGCTTCATAAATCTAATAAAAAGGTACTTGTTTTAGTTAATAAAGCTGATAATAAAGAAAGACAAAATAATTTATATAATTTTTATGAATTAGGTTTTGAGCAAATGATTGCTATTTCTGCAGAACATAATATTGGTTTTGATAAATTAAATACTTATTTAGAAACAAATATTAATAAAGGCATTGAAAAAGAAGATAATAGGGTTAAATTTTGTTTTGTAGGAAGACCAAATGTTGGTAAAAGTTCATTAGTTAATGCACTTTTAAAAGAGAATAGGTTAATAGTTTCTGATATTGCAGGAACTACAAGAGATGCTGTAGATAGTACATTTAAATATAATGGTAATGAATATGTAGTTATTGATACTGCTGGTATGCGTAAAAAAGGTAAGATTTATGAGCAAATTGAAAAATATTCATATATTCGTTCTTTAAAAGCAATTGATCGAAGTGATGTATGTGTTCTTGTAATTGATGCTCATGAGGGTATTATTGAACATGATAAGCATATTGCCTCATATATAACTGATGCTGGTAAAGCTATAGTAATATGTGTAAATAAATGGGATACTGTAGATAATCCAGAAGAGGAAATTAAAAAATGGAAATTATTAATGGAAAATGAATTTAAGTTTTTATCTTATGCTAAAGTTGTATTTGTATCTGCTAAAACTTCAAAAAGACTTGGTACATTAATGCCAGAAATAATTAATGCTTATGAATCTCATAATAGGGTTATTACAACTAGTTTACTTAATGATTGTATAATTGAAAGTGTACAAATGCATAATCCACCTTCATATAAAGGTAAAAGACTTAAAATATATTTTGTTTCTGAAACAAGTATTAAACCTCCAAAATTTACTTTTGAGGTTAATAATAAAAAGTTAGTACATTTTTCTTATGAAAGATATTTAGAAAATCAAATTAGAAAAACCTTTGAACTTGATGGAACACCAATTATATTAGAATTTAAAAATAAAAATGATTAATGTAGGTAAAATACTTGCATTTTTTTATATTTTAGAAAACGAACAAAAATACGATAAAAGTATTGACAAATAAAAATTTTTAGAGTATATTTTAAATATGCTAACAGCAGATATATGTTCGATATCAGAAAAGGAGAAATTATGTTATTTGAGCTTGAAAATCATTTAAACTCAAAATATCAAGATGTTACAAACTATGTTATAAAAAAATCACAAACAAGCAATAATTTTATTAAGAAAATTAATAAATATTTAAATTACAGTGTTAATAACACTAAATTTGATAAACGTGACATTGGGAAATTAGAAAGAATGACATTGTTAAATATTCAGAACATTATTGGAGGAAGTTTTATTTTGATACATAGAGTACAAATTGAAAATGTATCTACGCCAGATGCGAAATATATAAATAAAAATATTTTTAATGGTTCAAAGTATTTTGAAATTAAATCTCCAAAGAAAAGTTTAAATGAAAACTCTAAATTAAAGAAAATATATAGACAGTTAGATGAAGCAAAAAATCAGTCAAATAATGTGATAATATCTTTACTTAGAGATGAATGTGATTTAAGTAATGAAGAAGCCAATTTACAAATAATTAATTGCTTAAATAATATCAGATATCATTGGATTGATACTATCATTTTAATTGGCAAAAGTAATTATATAAAAATATATAAAAAAAGAAAGAACCTTAACGGAATGCCATTGTGGTCCTTTCTTTTATAAACTTATTTTATCACGAAAGTATATTGAATGTCAATCAAAAAAAATGAAATTAAAAGGAGGAAAAATGGTTTATTTAGAAAGTATTAGATTATTAGAAAATGATGAAGAGGGGTTAGCAATTGACGAAAGAAAAATATATAATAGTTATTATCCATTTGGTATTTTTTCACATATGAAAAATATTAAAAATATTAAATTTGGTTCTATTACGATTTTTTCTGGAAGTAATGGCTGTGGTAAATCAACTTTACTAAATCTTATTTCTAGTAAGCTTAATTCAGTAAAAAAGTCCAATTATGATAAGGGAACTTTATTTAAAAATTATGTAGATGTTATGGGATGTGAAATGAATAAAATTCCTGAAGAAATTGTTACTATTACAAGTGATGATATATTTGATTATTTACTTGATTTAAGAAGTATTAATTCTCACGTTAATCGTAGAAAAGATGAACTTGCTAGAATTATCTAGATAATAAATATAGTAATAAAGATATTTCTATTTTTGATTATGATGAGATTCGAAAGAATTATGAAACTAAAACTGCAACGATGTCCAAATTTATTAGAGGCAATTTGATAAATAATAATATTTCTTTGCAATCTAATGGTGAGTCCTCTCTTATGTTTTGGGAAAAAGAGATTAAGGAAAATGGTATATATATTTTAGATGAGCCTGAAAATAGCTTATCTGCTGAAAATACATTGAAACTAAAAACGTTTATTGAAGAAAGTGTAAGATTTTATAATTGCCAATTTATAATATCAACACATAGCCCGTTTTTGCTTAATTTGTATGAAGCGGTAATCTATGATTTAGATAGAAAAGATTTTACTATGGTAAAGTTCGAAGATATTCCATCAGTTAGAACTTATTATGAATTTTTCAAAAGTAATGAAAGCAAATTTTCTAAAAAATTATAATTCAAAAAAAGTGTCAATAAAGTGTAATTTGTATTTACAAAAAGAGATTTGACCTTTATAATAAATGGTAATTTTGAAGGGAGGATAACATGAATAATTTACTACCGGTACTTATACTTAATGAGGTTATTATTCTTCCTAATCAAGAAATTAAAATTGATTTAAATAATGAACTTAGTAAAAATGTTATATTTGCTAGTGGTAAAAATGATTTAAATAAAGTACTTGTAATTGCTCCCAAAAATAGTTTAGAATCTTGTCCTTCAATCGAAGATTTACCAAGTGTTGGTGTTATTGCAAAAGTAAAAAGTAAAGTAGAACTTCCAAATGGTAAATTAAGAGTTATTATAAGAGGTGAAGAAAGAGTAAGTATTAATAAGTATTATCAAAATAAAAACACTAATGTTTTAAAGTGTAGTTATAATGTTATTGAACTTCCTACATTTTCAAAAGCAAATGAAACAGCTGTTCAACGCAAGTTACTTGAACTTACTAAAGATTATATTTCTTTGAATAAAAATGTATCTAATTCTATATTAAAAATGCTTGATGATAAAAAAAATATTAATGATATTACAGATATTATTACATCTTTTTTACCTTTTAATTTTAATAAAAAACTTTTATATATGGAAACAATTAATCCCCTTACAAGAGCAGAAAATTTAATAAATGATTTAAACGAAGAAATTTTAGTTACTAATATTGATAGACAACTAGATGAAAAATTAAGTGAATCAATTGAAAGTGGACAAAGAGAGTATATTTTAAAAGAAAAATTAAAAGAAATTAATAATGAACTTGGTATAAATAAAGAAAATGAAATTGAAAATTTAAAACAAAAGTTATCTAGTTTATCTTTAGAAAAGAAAACATATAATAAATTATTAAATGAAATAAATAAATATTCTACATCATCTGAATTTAGTCCTGAATCATCTGTTATAAAAAATTATTTAGATGTAGTTTTAAATTTACCATGGAATGATGAATCAATAATAAATACAGATATTAAGAAAATAAAAAATGAACTTAATGAATCTCATTATGGACTCGTAGAACTTAAAGATAGAATTTGTGAATATGCATATTTTTTAGCAAAAAATAAGAATTTATCAGCACCTGTAATATGTCTTGTTGGTTCTCCTGGAGTAGGTAAAACAACTAGTGCATATTCAATAGCTAAAGCTTTAAATCGTGAATTTATTAAAATTAGTGTTGGAGGATTAAATGATTCAACTGAACTTATTGGTTCACGAAGAACATATCTTGGTGCTTCACCAGGTAAAATTATGCAAGGAATTATAAAATGTAAAGTAAAAAATCCTGTTATACTTATTGATGAAGTAGATAAGATGGTAAAAGATTATAAGGGTGATCCTGCATCTACATTACTAGAAATTTTAGATAATACACAAAATAAATATTTTGTAGATAATTATATTGAGGAACCTTTTGATTTATCCAAAGTAATGTTTATATTAACTGCAAATAACGTTAATGATATACCTGCTACATTACTTGATAGATTAGAAATAATTAAAATGGATAATTATTTAGTTAGTCAAAAAATAGATATTGCTAAAAATTATTTAATTAAAGATATTTTAAATGACTTAAATTGTGATATAAAAATAAGTAAAGAAATTCTAGAATTTGTAATTGAAAATTATACTAAAGAACCTGGAGTAAGAGAATTAAAAAGAATTTTAGAAAGATTAATTAGAAAAGTAATTGTTAATGAAAAAGGTGCAAAAAGTATAACAATTTTACATGTTAATAAATATTTAGATGGTAAAAATATTACTTACTTACCTGAGATAACCACTAGTGGCATAGCTAATATTTTGGCATATACTACTTTAGGAGGAAGATTATCTCATATTGAAGTTGTTAAATATAAAGGTAGTGGTAAAATAATTATTACTGGCTGTGCTGGAGAAATTTTAAAAGATAGTATAAATGTAGTAATAAGCTATTTAATAGGTAATTATAATATAGATATTAAAAATCAAGATTTACATTTTCATTTTTTAGAAAGTTATTTAAAAAAAGATGGACCATCAGCAGGCATCTCAATTGCATGTGCATTAATGAGTTTAGTTAAAAATAAAAAAATTCCTTCAAGTGTAGCTTTTACTGGAGAACTTTCTTTAAAAGGAGATATTCTTCCAGTTGGAGGAATTAAAGAAAAAATTTCTGCAGCAGTAATCGAAGGTATTAGTAGGGTATTTGTACCTGCAGCAAATGCATATGAAGTTACTAGTATAGATGAAAATATTACAAATAATATTGAAATAGTATTAGTCAGTAATTTTACAGAAATATATGAAGTCTTATTTAAATAAAACTTTGCTATCAATGGTTATTTAAATAAAATTATGTTATAATCTTTTTGTGTAGATTGGAATGTGTTTAAAATGAATTTAAAAGACATAAATTATATTGACTATGGCACTAATATAAAAGGTGTTATAGTTTTACTTCATGGTTGGGGTCAAAATGTGCAAATGATGGATATGATAGGTAGACCTTTTGAAAAAAATTATCGCATTATTGTTTTGGATTTACCAGGATTTGGTAATTCAAAAGAACCAATGAATTTCTGGTCAGTAACTGATTATGCCAATTTTTTAGATGATTTTTTAAAAAAGTTAAATGTTCAAAATCCAATTCTTATAGGTCATTCCTTTGGAGGAAGAATAGCAATTAATTATGCATCGAGATTCAAAGTAGAAAAGGTTATATTATTTTCATCTCCGTTTAGACCAAAAAAGAAAAAAATTAATATTAAAGTTAAAATATTTAAAATGGTCAAAAAAATTAAATTTTTACTTCCATTAACAAATTATTTAAGAAATAAATGGGGAAGTTCTGATTATAAAAATGCTAGTGAAATTATGCGTGGAAGTTTAGTTAAAATTGTTAATGAAGATTTAACTGAAAATGCTAAAAAAATTAAAGCTCCAGTTTTATTAATATATGGAACACTTGATAAAGATGTACCAATAACTGAGGCAGAATTTTTAGAAAAAATACTTAAAGATGGGGGACTTGTAAAATTTGTTGGTTTTGGCCATTATGCATATCTAGAAAATTTGAATCAAACTATAGCTATATTAAAAAATTTCTTGGGATAGGAGGACTATTATGAAATATTTAATGATTTTTTTAATAAGTGTTTATTTTATATTTGAAAGTTTATATTTTTTACAAATGCTTCAGCAAAATTCATATAATGAAAAGAGTAGGTTTATAGTATTTTTATTTAGAAATATTAAAAGTAATTTTAATTATTATACTTTAAAAATTTTATTTGCCATTTCATTATTACTTTTTTCAAATCTAGATTTTATTTTATATGTTTATATTTTTATAATTATGTTCATTTTAATTTATTCTAGTATTGTGCAGCAAAAAAAACATAATAAAAAAAAGCCATTAGTTTTTACTTTTAGATTATATAGAATTATTGTCTTTGAACTTTTACTTTATATTTTACTTCTTATAAATATGATTAATTATGATTTAACAAAATTTATGGGTATTATGCTTCTTTATGTAGCTATAATTCCATTTATTTTGGTGTTAATAATTTATTTACTTGCACCTGTAGAAAAGATTATATATGAAATGTATAAAAGCCGTGCATTAAAAAAATTAAATAAGATGGGTGATATTTCTATAATTGGAATAACTGGATCATTTGGGAAAACAAGTACAAAAATGATTTTAAATGATATTTTATCAATAAAATATAAGGGCTTTTTTACACCTTCTTCATTTAATACACCTAAAGGTATTATTAAAACTATAAATGAGGAAAAAACAATATTTAATGATTATTTTATAGCGGAAATGGGAGCTCGTAAAAATGGGGAAATTGAATCACTTTGTAATATAGTTCATCCAAAATATGGAATTATTACAAGTATTGGTCCAGCACATTTAGAAACATTTAAAACCCTAGATAATATTACAAAAACTAAATTTGAATTACTTGAAAAAATAAAAGATGATGGAGTTATAGTTTTAAATAAGGATAATGAATATATTAAAAACTATAAACCTTTAAAAAAGGTTAAAACTTTATGGTTTAGTTTAAATGATAAAAAATCAAATGCTTATGCGGATAATATAAAATTTGATAAAAATGGAACTAGTTTTGATTTATACATAAATAATAAAAAAGAAAGGGTTAGCACTATTTTACTAGGTAAAGAAAATATATATAATATTTTGTCTGCTTCACTAATTGCTTATGAGTTAGGACTATCACTTAAAGATATAAAAAATGGTATAAGTAATATAAATCAAATTCCTCATAGGTTAGAACTTAAACAAAATGGTAATATTACATTAATTGATGATAGTTATAATTCAAATCCAATTGGAGCACAAAATGCTTTAAATGTATTAAACTTAATGCCAAGTGAAAAAATTATTATTACTCCTGGAATGGTTGAAATGGGAAAAGATGAGAAAAAAATTAATTATGAATTTGGTGAAAAAATGGCTAATATTTGTGATAGATTTTATTTAATTGGTAAAAAAAGATGCAAGGTAATTTATGATGCAATCAAAAAAAATAATGAAAATGCAGACATAAAAGTATTTAATAGTTTTACTCTTGCATATAATGATTTAATGAAAGAGTATAAAAATAAAAAGGTAACTGTTTTAATTGAAAATGATTTACCTGATACTTATACAGAAAATTAGAAAGGATGTTATTATGAAGTTAAAAGTAGGAATTATTTACGGAGGCATAAGTACAGAACATGAAATAAGCATTATAAGTGCACTTCAAGCAATAAATAATATTTCAAAAGAAAAATATGAAATTATACCAATTTATTTATCTAAAAATGGGCAATTTTATACTGGAAAAGAATTATTAGAAATTGAAAATTATCATAATTTAGATGCACTATGTAAAAAAACAAAAAATGTTGCTATTATAAAAAAGAAAAATGAATTTTGTCTTTTAAAAACAGATTTTCCTCATAAAATTATATCTAACATAGATATTTTCTTTCCTATTGTTCATGGTTATAATACTGAAGATGGTTCAATTGCAGGTTATTTAGAAACAATTGGTGCACCATACGCTGAAAGTGATTTATATGCATGTTTAGTTGGTCAAGATAAAGTTATACAAAAAATAATTTTTGAAAGAAATGATATTTTTGTTTCACCATACATATATTTTTATGAAAATGAATATATAAATAATGAAAAAGATGTTATAAGTAAAATTAATGATTTAAAATATCCTGTTATTGTTAAACCTGCTAGGCTTGGAAGTAGTGTAGGAATTAGCGTTGCAAAAGATGAATCCTCTTTAAAAAAGGCTATTAATAATGCTATTAAATATGATGAAAAAATAATCGTAGAAAAAGTTATAGAAAATCTTATGGAACTAAATTGCTCCGTACTTGGAGATAAAGATGAGTATAAACCATCACTAATTGAGCAAGTTTCTTCTTCCGAGGATATTTTATCTTTTAGTGATAAATATTTAAATAAAGGAAAAACTAAAGGCATGGCTAGTGCAAGTAGAATAATACCTGCACCCATTTCTAATAAATTAACTAAAGAAATTGAAAATATTAGTGTAAAGGCTTGTAAAATACTTAATACAAGTGGTGTAGTTCGAATTGATTATTTATATGATACAAAAAATGATAAAGTATATTTAAATGAAATAAATATTATACCAGGATCACTTTCATTTTATTTATATGATAATGTTAAATATGAAGATTTATTAACTTCTGTTTTAGAACTAGGCATTAAAAAATATAAAAATAAATCAAAAAAACAAACTAGTTTTGAGACTAATGTGTTACATAATTTTAAAGGATCTAAAGGTATTAAAAAATAATAAATTTTTTATAGACAATAAAATATAAATATGATATATTTAATTTGCCCGGAAAAATAAATTTTTTTGCGAGCAATTTTTTTTGCAAGAATATTTAAAATCACACACCTTAGAAAGGAAACAAATGAAAAAAAATTTAATTTTTTTAATAACAATGTTTACATTTACTACAAATATATATGCAATAGAAAATATTAGTTATAATATAAGTGGAACAAATAAATCGTTATGTTCAAAAGATGGTGATATTTATCTAGATGTACCTTCGATAGATCTTGAGGGTAAAGAATCATATATTCTAAAACCAATGGGAAAATTTAATACTAATTTGAAAACTTATGAATATGCAAAATATGAAAATTATAATTTACCAGAGGATTTAAAAGATTATTATTATGCTTTTTTAGATTATAAAAAGATACCAGGAATTAGTCATAGTAATTATCATATTTTAACACAAAGACTTATATGGGATTATTTATATCCAGAACTTGAAATTAAATTTTGTACATCTAGTGGTAAAACTTTTGAATTTTTAGAGGAAGAATATTATAAAGTAAAAGATATGATTTCTCAAATTGTTAATGGACCAGATTTTTTTAATGAAAACAATTATCTAATTGAAGATAAAGAATATATTTTTGAATTTGAATACTTGGATAGATTTTATTTAGCTAAAAAACCAGATAATTTAAATGTTAAAATATATGATAATAAAATATATATAAGTGGTAAGAAAGGTAATTATCAATTAATATTTAAGAAAAATCCTATAGAAAGTGGTTTATATATCTCTGATAAAATTATAACTGATGGAGAAAATGAAGTATTTTCATATAGTAATTTTAATGATAAAGAATATATTATGAATATTATAATTGATAGTGCTAATTTAAATATATTAATACTTGATGAAAATAATAAAGCATTAAATGATAAATGCGTAATTTTACAAAATGAAAAAGAATATTTATCATATTGTACTAATGAAAATGGTATTATAAATGCCAAAAATTTAATTAAAGGAAAATATAATATTTTATTCGAGGAAACTAGTGAATATGATAATATAAGTGAAAGTATTGATTTAAATAGTGATATGATGATTAAACTAAAATTAAAAGTTAAAAATAATAATATTGATGTAAATGTAGATAATAATGATAATATAGATATTAATGATGATATCGATAATATAGATGATAAACAAATTATTAATGAAGATAATCTTTTGAAAATAGAGGATATAGTTAATGATGATGTTATTAGCGCTATTAATAATGAAAATGAAGACTATTTAGTATTTAAAGATACATTATCAATTAATAAATATTATATTATTACTATATTATTAATATTTTTAACATCGGTGATATTTTGCATAAAAAGATTAAAAAAATAATAATTATTTTATTTATATTTTTAATAAATACTGTAAATTCTAAAACCTTTAGTATTCAAAGTGCATTACTTGATAATTATAAAATAAGTGAAAATATATTTTTAAATATACCTTGCATTAATTTTTATAAATCATTTGATAGTAATTCTACACTAAAAGATAATTTAGAACTTGAAAAAAGTTCTGTTATGCCAAATGAAAATGATAGTACAGTTATAATACTTGGTCATTCTGGTTATAACTATAATGCCTATTTTAATGATTTATTTAAATTAAATGTTAATGATTTTATATATTTAAAATATTTAGGTAAAACATATACATATAAAATAATTAATATAGAATATATTAATAAAAATGAAGTTTATAAAGTTTCATATAAGCAAAATTACTTATATTTAGTAACTTGTGATTTGCATGATTTTAGTAAACAAGTTGTTATAAAAAGCTCGAAAATTTAACTTTTTGGGTTTTTTTTGCATTTTTTTGAAGAAATTTCACAAAAAAAGGAGGAAATTGAGGGGGTAGCGGTAATAATATATATATGTAGGGGAAAAATATGAAGTATATTAATGAAGAAGAAATTAATGCTATAAGAGAAAATGCAAATATTGTTGATGTCATTGAAAGTTATGGTATTAAACTTGAAAAAAAAGGTAAAGATAATTATGTATGTCTATGTCCATTTCATGATGATCATAATCCAAATATGATTGTTTCACAGGCAAAACAAATTTTTACTTGTTTTGGTGGATGTGGTGCTTCGGGTAATGTTTTTACATTTGTTCAAAAATATGAAAATGTAGGTTTTATTGAAGCAATTAAAATTGTAGCGGAAAAAACTCATCAAAATTTTAATTATAATATTCCTGTTGCTAAAACAAATAAATTTACTAAAGAATATGAACTTATGGATTTATCATTAAAATTTTTTCAAAATAATTTAGCCTCAAAAGAGGGTGTTAAGGCAAAAGAATATTTATTTAAAAGAGGTATTACACAAAATATTATTAATGAATTTAAACTTGGACTTTCAATAAATAATAACAGTTTAAAAAAGTTTTTTGAAAATAAAAATATTGATTTAGAACTTGCATACAAGGTTGGCCTTTTAAATAAGTCAAATGAGTATTATGATGTGTTTTCAGATAGAATTATGATTCCAATATTTAATCAGTCTGGTAATTTATGTGGATATACTGGTAGATGCTATTTAAAAGATGAAGAAAATAAGTATGTAAATTCTAAAGAAAATGAAATATATAAAAAAAGTGAAGTATTATTTAACTACTTTAATGCTAAAAATGAAATTAATAAATTAAAAGAAATTGTTATTGTCGAAGGTAATATGGATGCAATAACAATGAGTACATATGGTATTAAAAATGTTTGTGCCCTTATGGGTGTTGTACTTACAAGCTATCAAATTGATTTTTTAAAAAAGCAAAAAGTAAAACTTATATTAATGCTTGATAATGATAATGCTGGTAAAACGGCAACACTTAAAGTTGGTGATAACCTTTATAATGCAGGTATAGATGTAAGAGTTGTAAGATTATCAGGTGCTAAAGATCCAGATGAATATGTAAGAAAAAATGGAATTGAGGCTTTAAAAGATAATATTAATAATGCTCGTAAGTTTATAGATTTTAAAATAGAGGCTTTAAAGGATAATTATGATTTAACCTCAGTGGAGGATATTCAAAAATATGTAACAACTGTACTTGATTCAATAAAAAATCTTAGTGATATTGAAAAAAGTATAATAATTAATCGATTAAGTGAAACATACCATATTGATGTAAATATATTACAAAAAAATGTAGTATCAATTGAAAAAACTAAATTAAAAGAGAACCCAATAGTTAAACAAAAGAAAAAAACTGGTTATGATCTTGCAGTTTCCAATATTATTTATGGAATGCTTTTAAATAAAGAATATTACACTATATTTTCAAATAGATTAGGGTATTTTAAAAGTAGGGTTGAAAGAATGACTGCAGCATATATAAAAGAATATATTGATAAATATAATACAATAGATATTGCCGGATTTTTAGATTATGTGGTAAAATATGAAGATGTTTATGCTTTTGTAAGTGATGTTTTATCTAATAATGATAAAGAAATTACAGAAAAATGGTTTCTTGAGGCACTAGATAGAGCAAATAATGAAATAGACAAAATGGATTTAAAACAAAAAAAATATAATGCACAAAATGAATTAGACGCAAATATGAAATTAAATGATGCCCAAAGGTGGCTTGAAAAAAGAAGAAAAGTAGAGTATGAAGAGAGGATGTAGTAAATATGAAAGAAATTAAAACATTTAATGCTAGAGAAGAAGAATTAATAAAAGAGGGGAAAGAAAAGGGTTATATTACTTATGAAATGCTTGCAGAAAAGTTAAAAGGTTTAGATATTGATAATGATCTTTTAGATGAACTTTATAATAAATTACTTGAGTATAATATAACTGTTATTTCTGGTGATGATGTTTCTTTAAAAGGAGGAAATGTTGAAAAGGTACTTGAGCAGGCTAAAGAGGAAGAAAATTTAATATTAAATGATGAAGAAATTACTAAAGATGTAAATATTAATGATCCTGTTAGAATGTATTTAAAAGAAATAGGTAGAATTCCACTTCTTACACCAGATGAAGAACTTGCTTTATCTGAAAGAATTAATAATAATGATGAAGATGCTAAAAGAATACTTGCAGAAAGTAATCTTCGTCTTGTTGTATCTATTGCAAAAAGATATGTAGGAAGGGGTTTACTTTTCCTTGATCTAATTCAAGAGGGTAATATTGGTCTTATGAAAGCTGTAGATAAATTTGATTCAAACAGAGGTTATAAATTTTCTACTTATGCAACTTGGTGGATTAGACAAGCTATAACAAGAGCACTTGCTGATCAAGCTAGAACAATTCGTGTACCTGTACATATGGTTGAAACAATTAATAAAATGGTAAGAGTTCAAAGACAACTTACACTTGAACTAAATAGAGAACCATCTGAAGAGGAAATTGCAAAAAAAATGAATATTAGTATAGATAAGGTACGTGAAGTTATTAAAATTAGTCAAGACCCAGTTTCACTTGAAACTCCGATTGGTGAAGAAGACGATTCACATTTAGGAGATTTTATTAGAGATGAAAGCTCCCTTTCCCCAGAAGAGTATACTGAAAATGAAATTTTAAAAGAGGAAATTGATGATGTACTTCAAAGTTTACAGCCTAGAGAACAAGAAGTATTACGTCTTCGTTTTGGACTTAAAGATGGTACTTGTCATACCCTTGAGGAAGTTGGTAAAAAATTCAATGTAACAAGGGAAAGAATTCGTCAAATTGAAGCAAAAGCACTTCGTAAATTACGTCATCCTTCTAGAGCTAAAAAACTAAAAGACTTCATGGAGGAATAATGAAAAGCCTGCGTCTTGAGGCAGTATCTTCTTTTGTAAAAGAAAATTCAAAAGTACTTGATGTTGGAACAGATCATGCATATTTACCAATTATTTTATCTAAAATGGGTAAATGCCAAAGTATAATTGCTAGTGATGTATCTGAAAATGCATTATCTTATGGAAAAAATAATTTAAAAAAATATCATATTACTAATGTAAAATTAATTTTATCAAATGGACTTAAAAATATAAATGATGAATATGATACTTTGACAATTTGCGGTATGGGAACAAAAACTATAATAGATATATTAAAAAGTGGTTATTTACCAAATAATATTATATTAAGTTCTAATAACGATTTATATACTTTAAGAAACTATTTAAATAAAATTAATTATAAAATTATTAAAGAATTAATAGTTTATGAAAACGGTAAATATTATGATATTATTTCATATGAAAAAGGTAAAGAAAAACTTTCTTATTATCAAAAAATGTATGGTAAAAGTAATAATAAAAATTATTATAAATATTTACTTCATAAAGAAATATTCATTTTTAAGAAAACTAAAAAATTAAAATTGATTAAAAATATTTTATATTTATTTTTTAAAACTATTTAAAAAATGTTGGATTATTAGTAAGACTACTATTTAAAGTAGTTTTTATTTTGGAAGTATTATTTTCATTTATCTTATAATTTTTATTTAAACTATTTAAAATTTTTGGTATATTTTTTGCACTTCCAATCATTGGCTTTACACTTTCATAAAGAGGAATTACTTCTTTAGCAATATTAATTGTTTTAGAAAGACCTGATAATACCTTTGCTAAAGTTATTCCAGAGGATATTACATTTGAAAACATATTTTTTCACCTATTTAATTATATGTTATATGTTTAATAAAAGTGTAAGAATAGTTATAAATTCTTTAATTATTAAATTATTCCCACTAGAATAAAGTAAAAAATTATGTTATACTTTTTATATTAGGGAGGCTACATATGGATGATACTAATAAAAAAAATAATATTTTAATGGATATTTTAATGTCTTTTGTGTACCTACCAATTTATACTTTATTAGGAATGAAATTCATATTTTGGGATATATGGGTAATGCTATTTAATTATTTAGCATGGAAACTTGATATTGCTATTACTATCAAATCTGAAAAAGTAGAAACAAAAGAGGAACAAGAATTATTGTATCAAAGAACCAAGGGTAGAAATAAAAAGAAACAAAAAATTTATAAGTATAGTGAAAGAACTTTAGCAAAATATGAAAAAATGAAAATTGAGCTTGATAATGATTTGAAAACTAGTGGTGCAACTCGTAGTAAGACTGCAAATGTATATCAATTTACTGTAAGAGATGTTAATGGTGATGGAAAAATATTTACTGCAACGATGTCTGGATTATCTAAACTTGATATTAATACATTTTTAGTTAATAAAGGTTATGAAGTATATCAAATTAAGACTAGTAAATTAATTAATTTTTTAAATGCTGAATCTTCATTTTTATCAAGGGAAATGTCAAAAAAGGATTTAATTTTCTTTTTAACTCAACTTTCTACTTATTTAAAAGCTGGAATTACTTTAAATGAGGGTATGAAAATATTAACTACTCAAATGAAAAAAAATAAAACTAGACAAAGAGAATATGAATCAATTTGTTATGAATTACAACTTGGTGAAACATTTTCTAATGCACTTTCAAAACAAGGTAGTTTGTTTCCAGCTTTACTTATTAATATGATAAAAGCCGCTGAGGCAACAGGAACTTTGCAAGAAACCTTAGAGGATATGGCTAATTATTATACACAGATTAATAATACTCATAAAGAAGTTGTTAGTGCATTAACATATCCTGTAATTATTATGGTTTTTGCAATTGCGGTTGTAACATTTATTGTTGTTTATGTTGTACCACAGTTTTCTACTATATATGAACAAATGGGTATTACAATTTCTGGATTAACATTATTTTTAATTACCTTTAGTAATTTTTTAACTAATAATTTAACGTTAATTATATTATTAATAGTAGGATTAATAGTACTCAATTTTATATTATATAAAAAAGTAAAAATGTTTAGGGTATTTATACAAGAAATATCAATGAAAATACCTGTTATTAAAGATGTTATTATCTATAATGAAATTGCTTTATTTGCTAAAACATTTGCTTCATTATTAAGAAATAACGTATTTATTACGGAGAGTATGGGAATTTTAAGTAAAATTACAAATAATGAGATTTATAAATCAATTATGTATAAAACAATAGATAATATTGTAAATGGTGAAAAAATATCTGATGCATTTAAAGATCATTGGGCTGTACCAGATGTTGCTTATTATATGATAGTTACTGGAGAATCTACAGGACAACTTGCAGATATGATGCAAAAGGTTAGTGATTATTATCAGGTTATGCATAAAAATATTGTTAATGCTTTAAAAAGCTTAATTGAACCTGTTATGATAGTCTTTTTAGCCGTAATGGTTGGAGGCATATTACTTGCTGTTATAGTTCCTATGTTTAATGCGTATAACCAAATTTTATAAGAGGAGTTTATGGAAGTATTATTATTTATTATAGGTTCATGTTTAGGGTCTTTTTTCCTTGTCGTTGGGAAAAGACTTCCTATAAATGAAGATATAATTTTTTCAAGAAGTAGATGTGATAAATGTAAAAAAAATTTAAAGTGGTATGATTTAATACCTATTTTTTCTTATATTTTTTTGAAAGGAAAATGTAGATATTGTAAAGAAAAAATTAGTTCTCTTAATTTAATTATTGAATTTTCAATGGGAATTTTATTTGCTCTTGGTTATCATTTTATACCTGTAGGTTATAATTTTTATGCATATCTTATTTTATTAAGTTTAATGATTATTATTTTTATTTCAGATTTTTCTTATTATATTATTTTAGATTCTCCACTTATAATATCTAGTATTTTACTTTTTATTTTAAAATTTATTTATTTTGACTTTAAAGAGGCACTTTTAAGTATAGTAAGTGGAATAAGTTTATTTTTAGTAATGTATTTAATAAAAATTATTGGCGATAAAATTTTTAAAAGAGAAAGTCTAGGTGGGGGAGATATTAAACTTGCCTTTGTTATTGGCTATACTTTAGGATTTAGATTATCATTAATATCTATAATATTATCTTCATTTTTAGCTCTTCCTTATTCTGTAGCCTCATTAAAATTACAAAAAAATAATGAAGTACCTTTTGGACCATTCCTAGTATCTTCATTATTTATAGTTTTTCTTTTTCAAGAAAAGTTTATTAATATTTTAGGTTTGTTTAGCTAGCAAGATATGCAAGAATACTTGCAATTACAGAGCCAACCATTAATATTAATAATGACCAAGCAATAAATTTTTTATCTTTCTTTTTCATATATAAGTCCTTTCTAAATATTTCTCTACACGGTTTAACATATTAATGATAACATATTTTTTTATGGAATTAAATCCTAAATTTGACACTAAGTGTAAATAATGCTATACTTTTTGTAGCAAAGGGGGAGGGATATGACCTCAAATAATGTCGTAAGAAATGATAAAAAATATGAATTAAATAGACCTATTACTGGGGTTATTCAAAATGATAGAATATGGGAACAATGGTATGATCCTAAAAAGATGGAGACAAAGTTACCTAAGATGAATCAAGCAGATTATGAAGAAATGTGTAATAAAGATTATCCAAATGATGTTATTTTAAATAATCGTGGTTTAAAAAAAATTACTAATAGCGAGTTTATTTTGATGCGTGATAAATACATTCGTTCATTAAAATCAATGGGAATAGGTAAGGGAGATAAAGTCGTTTCTATTGCACTTTCTACTCCAGAATTAATCACATTTAAATATGCTTGTGCTTATGTTGGTGCTATTACTGCACATTTAAATTTTACCGAAGAAAATGAAAAATTATTTAAACAAATTAAACTTTTAAATCCTAGTTTAATTATATTTCTTGATATTTTAGAACCTAATATAAGTAATGTTTTAAATAATTTGGAATTTAAAGATATAACTAAATTACGACTTCCTGTATCACAATCAACACCATTTATTAATAATGAAAAATTTAAAACTGCTTTATTTACACTTAATAATAAATTTCAAAATAAAAATGTAAATGGAGCCATAAGTTTAAATAAATTTATAAATAATGGAAAAAGTTATAAAAAGCCTTTAGAAAGTGTATATGAAAATGGACTTGCTTCGAATATTGCACTTTCCTCAGGTACAACTGGAGAAAGTAAAGCAATACTTTTATCACATGATGCAAATAATGCTCTTGCTAAGCAACATGAAATTGCCGATTTAGGCCTTAAACGTGGTGAAAAAAATTTAGCTCTTGTTCCACCATTTTTAGCATTTTGGGATGCTGATATTATAGGCATGGCTATGAGTCTTGGACTTGAAAATATATTAGAAATGGATTTAAGTTATGAAAGTGTGCCTAAATATTTAGCTAAACATAAACCTAATTATGGTATATGGAGTCAATATTTATGGGATTCTGTACTTTATGATAAAAATAATGAAGAATATCTTGGTAACCTTAGAAAAGTTGTTATTGGTGGAGAAAGACCAGATATTAATCAAGTTAACCGTTTTAAACTTGAAACTGGCATAACTCAAGAAGCGGGTTATGGTGCAAGTGAAGTTGATTCTTGTTTTACAGTGGCTCATCCAAATTGTAATATGATTGGTTCTTCAGGACTTCCACTTCCATTTAATAATGTAATGATTAAGGATAGTAGTTTTAATGATTTAAGTTATAATACACCAGGAAGAATATGGATAACAGGTCCTGCGATGATGAATGGTTATTATAATAATCAAGAATTAACTGATAGCGTTATATATACAGATAAAGATGGAGTAAGATGGTATGATACTAAAGACTTTGGATATGTACATGAAACAGGAAGTTTATTTGTACTTGATAGAGACCAAAAACCAATTGAAATAAATTCTCATGAAGTTAATCTTATCTTAACTGCTGAAAAAATAAAAGAACTTGAATGCGTTAAATTATGTAAACTAAATCATAAAGATGATAAAATAGTTTGTCATGTATCTTTTGATGATTTATGTGGTAAATCTAAAGAGCAATGCACTGGTGAACTTCTTGATTATTTATATCAGGCCTTTACTAGTGAAGAAATACCAGAATATTTAGTAATTTATCCATCACTTCCTAGAACTCCACTTGGAAAAGTTGATTATAAAATGCTTGATAATCTTACAAATAATATTGAATGTGAAACAATTGAAATTGAAAAAAATAATATAAAAGTTTTAAAGAAACAGTTTAAATAAAAAATAAAATATGTTATTCTTATACTAGGTGATGTGGTATGAGAGATAACATATTTTTTTCAATAGTTAGTTTATTTTATAGCATAATGCTTATTATAGTATATTTTTCTAAACAAAGAATAGATAGTGATGAAAATGCTATTTATAAAAGACTAGTTTTAGCAAACTTTTTAGGACTTGTTATAGAAATATTTCCGTCGACTTTAGCAATTAGAGTTATTTATAATATTAATACTACATTAGCAATATTTATTTTAAAATTTATTTTATATTACTTTGCTCTTTGGATATTAATATTTACCTATTATATATATGTTATTACCTCAAAAGATAAGTATAAAGATAAAAATACTTATTTACTTAAAACTAAAAAAATGAAAAAAATTATGTATCTTATTTTTATAATATCTATAATTTTAATTACTATTTTACCATTATATGCAAATGATATTAATTATACTTATGGACCAAGTGCAAATTATGTTTATTTATTAAGTGGAATCATGATAACATTTATAATTTTTATGCTTATTAGTAATTTTAAAAATATTAGAACTAAAAAATATACTCCAGTATTCTTATTTATATTTCTTGGCATTATAGTTATGTTAGTTCAATATTTTAATCCTGCACTTACTTTAATGATACCAATGCAAACTTTAGTTACATTTTTGATGTTTTTTACAATAGAAAATCCAGATATAAAAATGCTTAATGAATTATATAAAAACAAAGAAATAATGGAATCAAATTATGAAGATAAATATAACTTTTTATTTGAAATAACACAAGAAAGTAGAAATCCATTAAAAAGTATAGAAAGTATATGTAATGATATAGAAAATGAAAACGATATAAAGAAAGTAAAAGAAAGTATAAAAGATTTATCAAATTTAGCAAAAAGATTAGATTTTACAATAAATAATGTAATGAATGTATCTACTTTTGATGGACAAAAAATAAATATAATAGATAAAAAATATAATTTAAAGAAAGTGATTGATGAACTTACAAAAAGAGTATTACTTGAAAATAAAAAAGATATTGAATTTAAATATAATAATTTATCACATGATTTATATTTATATGGCGATGATATGAAAATAAAACAAGTACTTTATTCATTAATAACAAATTCATTAGAAAAAACAAATGTAGGGTATGTAGAATTTAAAGTAAATGTTATAGAAAAATATGATTATGCAAGAATAATATTTATGATTAGTGATCAAGGTGAGGGAATAGAAATAGATAAAATAAATGAAATATTATCTGCGACTGGTTCATTAGATAAAGAGGAGGTAGAGTTATTAAATAAAAAAGAAGTAAGTGTAAAATTATGTCAAAAAGTAACAAAATTAATGGGTGGAAACCTAATGATAAAAAGTGATATGGGAAAAGGTAGTGAATTTATATTAACAATAGATCAAAGAGTATATCATGATGAAAATAAAAATATAATAACAGGATATGAAAATGTGGTAAATAACTATCAAAAAGTATTAATAGTATCACAAGATAAAATATTGATAGGTAAAATAAAAAATATATTAAATAAAAATGAAATATCATATTCAGTATTATATTATGGTGTAGATGCAGTAGATAAAATAAAATCACATAAAAAATATAATTTTATACTTATAAGTGATGAAATGAAAGGTATAAGTGGACTTTCTACATTAAAAGAAATGCAAAAAATAAAAGGATTTAAAGTGCCATGTATAGTAATGTTATCAGAAAATAAAAAAAGATTAGCAAAACATTATCTAGAAGATGGTTTTAGTGATTACATTTTAAATGAAGAAATTGATAGTTTAAATAAAATTATTCAAAAATATTAAATTATATTTTATGTTGACATAAATTTGACAATAAAACGTGGTTAATGTATACTATATTTAGTTGAGTGGGGGATAAAATGAATAAAACTGAGTATCCAAGTAATATTAAGCCTTGGAAAAAATATTATGAAAATTTTGATGAAAATTTTGTAGTACCTGAAGAAACTATTTTTATGATGCTTGAAAAAAATGCTAAAAAAATGCCAAATAATATAGCAATTAATTATATGAATTTTAAATTATCTTTTAAAAAATATATTGAAAAAATTGTTAATGAGGCAAATTCGCTTAAAAAATTGGGTGTAAAAAAAGGTGAAATAGTTCCTGTCTTTCTTCCAAATATTCCAGAAGCAAGGATAACAATCTATGCTTTAAATATTATTGGAGCTATTGCTTATCCAATAAATCCTTTATTACCTCCTAAGGAATTTGAAAAAATATTACAAGATAATGATGTAAAAAATGTATTTATATTTAATTTATTTTATGAAAAATATTTACCTGCAATAAAAAATAGTTCTGTAGATAATGTAATTATGACGTATGGTACTGATTTGATTCCTAAATATGTTTTAAAATTTAAAAATTTATTGGATACATTAAAAGGAAAAAATGAAAAAAACTTAATACCTGATTCAGTAATTTCATGGGATGATTTTATATCTTCGAAGGGGATGGAAAAAATTATTCCAGTATACGAAAAAGATGTTGCAAGTGTAATAATTGGTACAAGTGGTACAACAGGAACTCCAAAAGGAGTATGTTTAACTAATGAAAATCTTAATTCAATTGCTCTTGAGCATTTAAATGGAAGTTTAAATTTTAAACCTGGAGATAAGATGTTAGATATTCTTATGCCATCGATTGGGTATGGACTTTCTGTTATGCATTATGAGGGTGTATGTGGTCTTGAAACCGTATTAATTCCTACACTTCATAGTGATATTTATCCATTGCTAAAAAAGTATAAACCTGAGCATTTTACTGGAGGTCCAATCCATTATGAAACGTTAGTTTCACAGCATGAAAATGATGATTTGATTTATGGTAAAAATTATGTTTCTGGTGGGGCAACACTTCCTAAAAATATTGAAAAAAAATTAAATAAAATAAATGATGATGGTTCGTATAATGAAGAAAATGTTTTTGTAAGACAAGGTTTGGGATGTACAGAAAATGGTGGAGCTAGTACTTATGCTAAAAAGGGTGCTTATAAACCTTATGGTGTTGGTATTCCACTTCTATATGAAACAATTGGTATTTTTAAACCAGGAACCGATGAAGAACTTGGATTTAATACAGATGGTGAAATCTGTATAAGTGGTCCAACTGTAATGAAAGAATATCTTAATAATGAAAGTGAATCAAATAAAGTTTTAAAAGTGCATTCTGATGGTAAAAAATGGCTTCATACAGCAGATATTGGGTATATGGATGAAGATGGACAAATATTTATTAAAGATAGAATTAAAAATCTTTTTGCTCGAAGAGGTTTTAATGTTCATCCTAATTCAATAACAGATTTTATTAGTAGTTTACCAATTGTAGAAAAAGCCTATGTAATGGGAGTTAGTCATCCTGAAGAACAAATGGTACCAGTGGCTTTTGTAAAATTAAAAGAAAATGTTTCTTTAAAAGATGCAGAAAATATAATTAATGAAAGTTGTTATCAGTTTTTAGAGGAAACATCTATTCCGTATGAAATAGTATTTGTGTCTGATTTACCTCTTAATCTAGGAGGCAAAGTTAATGCAAAAAAACTTTTAGAATTATCTGAAATAGACTATTTTAAAAATAAAGATAAGTCTCTTAAAAGGGTTTTGAATATTCCAAAATATTAAAATAGCAGGTTTACATATTGCTATTTTTTTGATAAAATAAATTTAAAGGTAGGAATAAATCATGGTAACATTTTCATTTTCTATATGTTCTTTAGTTTTTATGCTAATTTTTATGATTACATATTTTTCCAAAAAAAGGTTAAAAAATAAAGATAATTCAATATATTCTTTTTTAATTATTGCAAATATGGTTGGCCTTATAATTGATATAATTGGTTATATAACTATGAATACTTTAAGTTATAACTCAATTATAAATGTTATTATTTCTAAACTTAATCTATTATATTATTTTACTTGGTTATATCTTTTTGTTATTTATATTTTGTATATATCTAAAATTTCTAAGAATATTCTATTTTCAAAAATTTCAAAATTTAAATATTTATGTTATATGATTAATACTTTACTTATATTACTATTACCTTTATATATAAATAATAAAAATGGTAAGGTTTATTCCTATGGACCTGGTGCAAGTTATGTTTATGCTATATCTAGTTTATTTACTATTTTAATTATATATTGCTTATTTAAAAATTTAAAAAAAGCTACAAAAAAAGAATTTATTCCGTTACTGCTATTTGTATTTTTTGGAGTAGGGGTAATGGCTATACAAATGATATTTCCTACCATATTATTACTTCTTTATTCTGAATCTATTATAACTGCAATTATGTTTTTTACAATAGAAAATCCAGATGTAAAAATGCTTAATGAATTATATAAAAACAAAGAAATAATTGAATCAAATTATGAAGATAAATATAACTTTTTATTTGAAATAACACAAGAAAGTAGAAATCCATTAAAAAGTATAGAAAGTATATGTAATGATATAGAAAATGAAAACGATATAAAGAAAGTAAAAGAAAGTATAAAAGATTTATCAAATTTAGCAAAAAGATTAGATTTTACAATAAATAATGTAATGAATGTATCTACTTTTGATGGACAAAAAATAAATATAATAGATAAAAAATATAATTTAAAGAAAGTGATTGATGAACTTACAAAAAGAGTATTACTTGAAAATAAAAAAGATATTGAATTTAAATATAATAATTTATCACATGATTTATATTTATATGGCGATGATATGAAAATAAAACAAGTACTTTATTCATTAATAACAAATTCATTAGAAAAAACAAATGTAGGGTATGTAGAATTTAAAGTAAATGTTATAGAAAAATATGATTATGCAAGAATAATATTTATGATTAGTGATCAAGGTGAGGGAATAGAAATAGATAAAATAAATGAAATATTATCTGCGACTGGTTCATTAGATAAAGAGGAGGTAGAGTTATTAAATAAAAAAGAAGTAAGTGTAAAATTATGTCAAAAAGTAACAAAATTAATGGGTGGAAACCTAATGATAAAAAGTGATATGGGAAAAGGTAGTGAATTTATATTAACAATAGATCAAAGAGTATATCATGATGAAAATAAAAATATAATAACAGGATATGAAAATGTGGTAAATAACTATCAAAAAGTATTAATAGTATCACAAGATAAAATATTGATAGGTAAAATAAAAAATATATTAAATAAAAATGAAATATCATATTCAGTATTATATTATGGTGTAGATGCAGTAGATAAAATAAAATCACATAAAAAATATAATTTTATACTTATAAGTGATGAAATGAAAGGTATAAGTGGACTTTCTACATTAAAAGAAATGCAAAAAATAAAAGGATTTAAAGTGCCATGTATAGTAATGTTATCAGAAAATAAAAAAAGATTAGCAAAACATTATCTAGAAGATGGTTTTAGTGATTACATTTTAAATGAAGAAATTGATAGTTTAAATAAAATTATTCAAAAATATTAAATTATTATTTAAATAATGAAAGGAGTTAATATGAATAATTATTGTTCAAATTGTGGAACAAAACTAGAAAATAATCCTAGTGAGTGTCCAAATTGTAAAAAGGTTTTAACTATAGTTAGTGAAAGTGTTATTCAAAATGATATAAACAATACCCAAAATGTTAAGCCAGAATTATCTCAAAATAATATGAATAATGCACAGAATATTGAGCCAGATTTATCTGAAAAAAATAAAGAAAATGAATATATTAAAACAATTGCTATTTCAATAGTATTTTCCAGAATCTTGATTTATGTTGCGTTTATTTTTACAAGTGATGAATCTTTCAAAATAGTATCTGCTGCTCTTACTGTTATTTCCAGTTTAATATTTTTGTATGGAATAATAACGTTAATATATGCTAGAATAACAACTAAAAATACTATAATTAGAATTTTCTTTATATTTTTTATAGTTTATATGATATACGCAGTTTTATTTGTATTAATGCTACGATCAATGTGTACAGGATGTTATTGATATGATAAATACTAAATTACCTTTATATGGCATTTTTGTAGTTACTGGAATAATTTCAGGATTATTTGTAATTTATAAAAATATAAAAAAATTAAATTATTTAAAAAATGAAAACTATGGATTGATTTTATATGTTTTACTGGGAATTATTTTTGGAGCAAAATACTTTACACTTATTGCAAATTATAATAAATATAAAGAATATACGGATTTTATTAATATAGGATTATCATCATATGGTGCTGTAATAGGCATAATAATTTTATTAATAATTTTTGCTAAACAATTTAAAAAAAATTTATATGAATTAATGAATAGTATATTACCATCGGTTCCCCTTATGTATTCACTAGGAAAAATTGGTTGTTTTATATCTGGATGTTGTTATGGAATTAAATATAATGGTCCATTTAATGTTACTTATAATTATTCATTTAGTGCTCCTAAAGGGGTAGGCTTATTTCCTGTTCAACTTTTTGAGTCAATAATTTTCTTTGCTATCTATTTGGTTATAAAAAATAAAAAAATAAGTATTGGGAAAACAGTTATAATATGTGGTATTTCTAAATTTATTTTAGATTATTTTAGGATGAATCATTTAGGGAAAGTAATAACAGTTAACCAGATAATTAGTATATTATTTGTGATTGTTGGTTTAGTTTTATTATTTGTAAAAGAAAAAAAGAAAAAGCCAATCTTAACAAAATAAAATCTTTCATTATTTGAATTGATTAAATTCGCAAATATTAAATTGATGTTTTTAAAAAGATTTACCAAATGACTAGCATATCACTAGTTTAATGTATGATTTAGTCTTATATTACCTTGTTATAAAAAGCTTATTTTTGAGTTAAGCAGGAAGTGTAAAACAACAATTTTAAAGAAAATGATGCGGTTATAACTTTTAAGAAAAAAGTATCACAATATTTCAGCAATTATTTTATTGTTATTATGTTATTTTTTACAAAATATTGCTTAAAAAATGTATCTTTGCAAGAGAATTTAAAATAGAAAGTAATTTATAAAATTTAATTATAGATATTTATTCTTAATAATGTTACAATTAACTTATGGAAGAAAATAGATTAATACCACTTAAAATTACAACTGAGTATTCACTACTTAAAAGTTTAATTAAATTACCAGATTTAATTTCCTTTTTACTGGAAAATAAAATAAAAGAGTGTGGTATTTGTGATGATAATTTAAATGGCTTTATGGAATTTTATTTAAAATGCAAAGAAAATAATATAAAACCTATTATTGGTCTTGATACTATTTTTGAAAGTAATCATATCTATGTTTATGCCAAAAATTATTCTGGTTATCAGCATCTTCTTAAAATAGATTATTTAAAAAATGATATGCAACTTAAATATTTAGAAAATCCTAACTTACTTGTAATTCTTCCTTTTAAAAGTATTGATATTTATGAAAAACTTAAATATAAAGATAATGTTTATATAGGTTTTTGTAATGATATAGAAAAAAATAATGCACTTTTAATAAGTGATAAAATTGTATATGTTGATAATATAAGATGTCTTTATAAAAAAGATGTTTCATATCTTAAATACTTAAAGATGCTTAATGATAAATTTATTTATAATGATAATTCTTATTATAAAAATACTTCACTTGAAAATATTAAAACAACATATGATTTTTCATCACATATTAATTTAGAAATACCTTTTGATAAAAAATATATTCCTAAATTTAATAATAGTGATAATAATTATGAATATTTAAGAAAATTATGTATTTTAGGATTAAATAAAAGACTTAATGGAAAAGCAACTAATAATTATAAATCTAGGCTTTTATATGAACTTGATGTTATAAATAAAATGGGTTTTGTAGATTATTTCTTAATAGTTTATGATTATGTTTTATATGCCAAAAAAAATGATATTTTTGTAGGCCCTGGTAGGGGAAGTGCTGCGGGTAGTTTAGTAAGTTACACTCTTGGAATTACTAATATTGATCCAATTAAATATGATTTATTATTTGAAAGATTTTTAAATGTAAATAGAAAAAAGATGCCTGATATTGATATTGATTTTGAATCAGATAAAAGAAGTAATATGATTGAATATGTTAAGGGTAAATATGGTTTTGATAAAGTGGCTGTAGGTCTTACTTTTAATAATTATAAAGCAAAACTTATTTTAAGAGATTTATCTAAACTTTTAAAAGTAGATACAAACATATTTGAAAAATTTATTAAATGCATTGATAGTTCATTAAATTTAAAAGAAAATTATCAAAATGAAAAAGTTAAAAAGTTTTTAGATATGTATAGTGAACTTAAAAATTTATATAATACTGCTTATCACCTTGAGGGTCTTAAGAAAAATACCTCGACTCATGCCGCAGGGGTAATTATTTCCAGTGAAAAACTTGGCAAAATTATTCCTATATCAAATGAGGATGGTACATTAAAAACTGGAATTGAAATGCCATATTTAGAAAAAATGGGTCTTTTAAAAATGGACTTTTTAGCACTTGAAAAGTTAAATATAATAAGTAAAGTATCTAAAAATGTAAAAATTGACATAAATAATATACCACTTGATGATAAAAAAACTTTAAAAATATTTTATGATGCTGATACTGATGATATTTTTCAATTTGAATCAAGTTATGCAAAAAGTGTTTTAAAAAAAATTAAAATAACTAGTTTTAATGAACTTATAGTTTCTTTGGCACTTGTAAGACCTGGAGCAAATAAACAAATTGATGAATATTTAAAAAATAAAATGGATGGTATTAATTTAACTGGTGATTTAAAAAATATTTTATCCTCAACTTATGGAACAATTATTTATCAAGAACAAGTTATGAAGATTTTTGAAAAAATTGGTGGTTTTTCTTTATTCGAGGCGGATGATATTAGAACAGCAATTTCTAAAAAAAAGGAAGATATTATTAATGCATCACATGATAGGTTTATTTCTGGAGGAGTTAAAAATGGTTATTCTAAATCATTTATGAAAAGTCTTTTTACTAAAATAAAAGACTTTGGAGGTTATGGTTTTAATAAATCTCACTCAGTAGCTTATGCATTTGTTTCTTATCAAATGGCATATTTAAAAGCAAATTATTCTAAAGAGTTTACTTTTTATCTTTTAGAAAATAATAAAGATATTTCTAAATGTGAAAAATTACTTAACTTTTTAAAAAATAATGGTTATAAATTATTAAAACCAAATATTAATTATTCTGTAAATAAATATATAGAAAAAAATAGATATGTTTTATTGCCATTTAATATAATAAAAGGATTAAACGATGATATAATAAATAAAATTATTAACGTAAGAGAAAATGGATTTACTGATATATATACATTTTTTGTTAAAACAAGTAGTTTTTTAAATGCGGATCTATATACCATTTTAATTCAAAGTGGTGCTTTAGATATATTTAAAATAAATAAACAAACTATGATTAAAAATATTGATGTATTAGAAAATTATGCAAGTATTTATTCTGATGGGTTAGAAAAACCTATTTTAACTAATTATAATGAATATGATGAAACTATTTTAAGAGATTTTGAAATTAAATCATATGGAATGTATATTACTAATCATCCTTGTAGTAAATATACTGGTGTCATTAAAGCAGAAAATATAAAAGATTATTTATTTAAAAATATAAATATGGTTTTACTTATTAAAAATATTCGTGTTATAAAAGATAAAAAGGGAAGTGAAATGGCTTTTTTAGAATGTGAAGATGAAACTGGTAAAGTAGATTTAGTAATGTTTTGTTTTGTGTATGAAAAAAATAAATCATTAAAAGTTAATGAATTAATTAATGTAAATGTAAAAGTGTCAAAGAGGTTTGACAAAATAAATGTTTTAGTTAATAATATTAAAAGAAAGTGATATGGTAGTTTATGGATGATGAAGTACAAAGATTTTTTGATAGTATAAATTTTAATAATGATGCTTTTATAGGCTCTACGATAAAAAAAGTAATATTTAATAGAGCAAGTAAAGTATATAATGTGGTTATAACTTGCCCAAATATAGTTGATAAACAAAATGTAGATGCATTATTTTTAGCATGCAAAAATAAAATAAAAGGTAAAAGTGAATGTTATGTAACTTTAGAATATGAAAATATTGATGAAGATATGATAAGTATTTATTTAAATGAACTTCTTACATGCTTTTATAGTGATAAACCTTCTTTATCAAAGGTTCATATTAACTATGATGGCGATAGTGCCACTATAATTACCCATTTTCCTGTTGAAACTAAGATAGTTGAAAATGATTTATCTAAAATCATTAATTTATTTAATATGTATGGAATTAGTGTTAATGTAAAAATTGTTTTAGATGATAAAGAAGCTCAAAAAATCAAAGATGAAATTGAAAAAGAAAATGAAGAACCTGTAGTAAAAATAAAAGAAAATCCAATGATAATGGGTGCTCATATTGAAGGAGAAGTTACTAAATTAATTGATGTAAATGAAGAAGTAAAAAATATTATTTTTGAGGTATATATTTTTGGCATGGAAACTATTGAAAGGCAGGGTAAGAAAGGCCCATTTTATATTAATAATTTAAAAGTTTCTGATAAAACTGATAGTTATTTAATGAAAATAGTTAAGTTTGTTAAAGAAGAAAATGATAGTATTATGGGAAGACTTAAACAGGGTATGTGGATTAGAGTATTTGGCTGTGTTAAAATGGATGATTATCTTCATTCATTTATTATTGAACCTCGCTCTATTGAAAAGATTGCCTCAAAGGATGTGACAATTACAGATAATGCTGAAGTTAAAAGAGTAGAACTTCATGCTCATACGATGATGAGTCAAATGGATGGTGTAACTAAAGTGGACCTTGCAAAACACACAAATGAACTTGTTACAAATGCAATTAATATGGGTTATAAAGGTGTTGCAATTACAGATCATAATGGATGCCAAGGTTTTCCAATTGCTTATCAACTTATTAAAGCACATAATAAAAATATTGAAGATCCTAATAAACACTTTAAAGGTTTATATGGAACAGAACTTACACTTGTTGATGATGTAGTACGTATTGTAAAATCTCCAATAGATGCTCCACTTAAAACTTCAACATTTGTTGTATTTGATACTGAGACAACTGGATTTAATGCAGCATCTGGTGATGTAATGATTGAAATTGGTGCAGTTAAAATTGAAGATGGTGTAATTACTGATAGATTTGATGAACTTATTAATCCTGGATTTCATATACCAGATAATATTACCGCTTTAACTGAAATATCTGATGATATGGTGTCTACATGTGATAACGAGGAAAATGTCACTAAAAGATTTCTTGAGTGGGCTGGTAATCTTCCAATGGTTGCACATAATGCTAAGTTTGATATTTCTTTTATTGAGATGGCAATGAAAAAATATAATTTAGGTAAATTTACAAATGCTGTAATTGATACTTTAGAGTTATCAAGAAGTCTAGATAGAGGATTTGCACGTCATAGTTTATCAGCACTTGTAAAAAGA
Organism: uncultured Mycoplasma sp.; assembly: GCA_964430785.1. GTDB lineage: Bacteria > Bacillota_I > Bacilli_A > RF39 > UBA660 > UBA6448. Next base: position 35,260 of record CAYSFJ010000003.1, read on the forward strand.
TATAATGTTCCATTTGATGAAGAAAGTCATCATAGAGCAGATTATGATGCCGAAGGAACTGCACTTGTCTTTAATAAAATGATTAATAAATTAGAAAATGAAAAGATATATAATGTAAATGAACTACAAAATTTAGTTTCTAAAGAAGAATTATTTAAATTTGGTAGAACATATCATTTTAATGCTATTGCTAAAGATAGAGTAGGACTTAAAAATTTATTTAAAATTATTTCTCTTGCAAATACAACTTATTTATATAAAACACCAAGAATTCCAAGAAGTGTTTTAAATGAACTTAGAGAGGGACTTCTTATTGGAAGTGGATGCTATGAAAGTGAAGTATTTATTGAAGCAAGAAGTAAGTCAAGTGAGGATCTTGTATCAATCATTGATTTTTATGATTATGTTGAAGTTCAACCTAAAGAATGTTATGGACATTTAATTCAAACAGGTGATTTTAAAAATGATTATGAACTTGAAAATCATTTGAAGAAAATTATTAATGAGACTAAGAAAAATGGTAAGATTATTGTAGCAACTGGAGATGTACATCATTTTTCTAGAGAAGATAAAATATATCGTGAAATCATTATTAATCAAAAAGTACCTGGTGGAGGAAGACATCCCCTTGCAAAAAATAATATTAAAGTAATACCTTCGATGCATTTTAGAACTACTGAAGAAATGCTTTCAGATTTTAACTTTTTAGCAGATGAACTTGCTTATGAAATAGTTGTAGAAAATACTAATAAAGTTTTAGATATGGTTTCAGAAATCGAGGTCATTATTGATACACATGGAGTTCCATTTTCACCAAGAGTAAGAAGTGATGATGGTCAAAGTTATTTAGATTGTAAAAGAGTTGTAACAGACCTTGTATATGAAAAAGCATCATCATGGTATGGAGAAAATCTTCCTTATAATATTGAGGAAAGAATTGCTAAAGAACTTTATGGTGATATTGTTTATACTTATTGGCATGAAAAACTTTTAAATGAAAATCCAAATATTTCTGATGAAAAACTTACTAAAGAAACATTTAAAAATTTACATGAAACAATAGTCGCGGGTTATGATAAGGTAAATGAAATTGTTACGCAGTATGTTGATAGTCATTGGAGTGATGAAGATGGGCAAAAGTCTGAGGATGCTATTAAGAAAAAAGTTAAGAAAACTTTGGGAGGTATCATTGGAGGCGGATTTGATCCAATTTATCTTATAGCTCAAAGACTTGTTAAACATTCAAATGATGAAGGCTTTTTAGTAGGTTCCCGTGGTTCAGTAGGTTCCTCTTTTGTTGCCACAATGATGGGTATTACTGAAGTTAATCCGCTTTCTGCTCATTATAGATGTTTAAAATGTAAAACTTCAATATTTGAAGATGAAAATGGTAATACTTTAGGTGCTACATATTCATCTGGATTTGATCTTCCAGATAAAAAATGCCCTAACTGTGGAGAAATGATGAAAAAAGATGGTCAAGATATGCCATTTGCTACGTTCTTAGGCTTTAATGCTGATAAAGTTCCTGATATTGACTTAAATTTTTCAGATTTAAATCAAGCTAGTGCTCATGAATATACAAAAGTTCTTTTTGGGGTTGATAATGTTTATCGTGCTGGTACAATTGGTACTGTTGCAGAAAAAACTGCTTATGGTTTTGTAAAAGGTTATTTTGAAGATAAAGGTATAATGAATAAAAGCAGTATAGAAATAGAACGTCTTGCACTTGGTTGTACTGGTGTAAAAAGAACTACTGGTCAGCATCCAGGAGGAATAGTTGTTGTTCCAGATTATATGGAAGTATCTGATTTTACACCATTTCAATTTCCTGCAGATGATCCAGAAAGTGCATGGAGAACTACCCATTTTGATTACCATTCAATTGAGGAAGATCTTTTAAAACTTGATATATTAGGTCATTCAGATCCAACACAACTAAGACTTATTCAAGATTTATCAAAAACTGATGTTTCTCTTGTACCTCTTGATGATAAAGATACTATGTCAATATTTTCTTCGACTGATGTACTTGGTGTAACTAATGAACAAATTATGTGTCCAACAGGTACTTTAGGAATTCCTGAATTTGGTACAAACTTTACAATAGGTATGGTTTCACAGATTAAACCTACTACTTTTGCAGAACTTGTTAAAATCGCGGGTCTTTCTCATGGTACTGATGTTTGGCTAGGTAATGCACAAGAACTTATTAAAAATAATATTGTTCCTTTTAAAGAGGTTATTGGTTGTCGTGATGATATTATGGTATATTTAATTTATCATGGAGTTAAACCAATTAAAGCCTTTAAGATTATGGAATTTGTTCGTAAAGGAAAAGCCTCAAAAGATCCTGCAACTTGGGAAGAACATAAACAAACCATGGAAGAAGCTGGTATTGAAGATTGGTTCATAAATTCATGTCAAAAAATTAAGTATATGTTCCCTAAAGCTCATGCTGCTGCATACGTTACATCTGCTTTTAGAATTGCTTGGTATAAAGTGCATATGCCTGTATACTTTTATGCATCTTGGTTTTCAACAAAAGCCACTGCCTTTGATATTGAGGCAATGATTAAGGGATATGATGACATTAAAGAAAAAATTATTGATATAAGAAATAAAGGTTTTGAGGCAACAAATAAAGAAGGCGGTATATTAGAAAGCTTATCTGTTGCTTTAGAAATGGCTGCAAGGGGACTTAAAGTACTTCCTTTTGACCTATATAAAAGCAAAGCAATGACATTTGATGTAGCCGACGATAAATCTCTTATACCACCATTTATTACAATTGATGGCCTTGGAGAAACAGTTGCTAAAAACATTGAAAATGAAGCAAAAAAACATCCTTTTATATCAATCGAAGATTTTCAATCAAGATGCAAAGTTTCAACAACTTTAATTGATAAGATGAGAGTTATGGGTATATTTAAATGTATGCCTGAAAGTAGCCAATTAAGTTTATTTTAGAAAGGAAAAAGTATGGATAAATTTATTCCAGATATGTATTATAAAAGCATATTTGATATTAATTATAAAAAATTAAAAAAAATGAAGATTAAGTGTATTGCCTTTGATTTAGACAATACGCTTGCCTCTTATAAAGAAGATGTTCCCTCCAAGGATATAAAAGAACTTCTTTCAATTATTTCTGATGATTTTAAAGTCATTATCTTTTCTAATGCCTCAAAAAAAAGACTTACACCTTTTAAAGAACTTCTTAATTTAGATACTTCATATTCTTCATGCAAACCTTTTTCAAAAAAATATAAAAAGATTTTTCGTATTTATAAGTTAAATCCAGAGGAGGTTGCTTTTGTAGGAGATCAACTTATAACAGATATTTTAGGGGCAAATACAGTTGGAAGTGTAAGTATTTTAGTAAATCCTATCGGAGCATTCGAACCTTTTGGAACAAAAATAAATCGTTTTTTTGAAAAATTTATTTATAAGAAGTTTAATAAAAATGGAGTTTTAATAAGGGGAGCATATTATGAATAGATGTAAAGGCTGTGGTGAAATATTACAATATGAAAAACCAAATGATATAGGTTATACCATTATAGGTAGTGAAATTTGTAAAAGATGTTTTGATTTAACACATTATAATAAAAATGTAGAACTTAATAATTATATCGATAATAATAAATTATTAGAAAATATTAATAAAAAAAATATATTTACTATATTTTTATGTGATATATTATCTGTTTCAAACGATACATTTAAAATATATGAAAATATAAAAAATGAAAAAACATTTGTATTAACTAAAGTAGATATTCTTCCTAAAAATATTAAATATGAAAATATTATTAAAAATATAGAAAATAGTTTTGGTATAAAACCACTTATATTTTCTTATAAAAATATTAAATTTAAAAATGAGTTGCTTTCCCTAATTAAAAAACATAAAAAAGTTTTAATAACGGGTATTGTATCAAGTGGTAAATCAACTTTAATAAATACTTTATTTGATGAAAATATTACTGTTTCACATTATCGTAATACTACACTTGATTTTATTGAAATAAATAAAGATAATCTTTTTATAATAGATAGTCCTGGATTTGATACAAAAATAGTAACTCAAAGATCTAAAAATATTTTGAAAGAAAAAATTGTTAATTTAAAAAAAGGTTTTGAAGTAAATATTAATAATATTTCATTATATAGTGATGAAGATATAAATATATGTATTTTTATGCCTAATTTAATTGTAAAAACATATAAAAATAAAGAAAGCTATAAAATGGTAAAAATAAATAATAATACAGATTTAGTATTTGATAATTTCTTTATTTACTTTAAAAAAGGTGCAACTATTTATATAAATAATGAAAATTATAATTTAAGAGAAAGTATTATAGGTAAAAAATATGAGTAAAATAAAAGTAATGGATGAGCTTTTAGCAAATAAAATTGCTGCTGGTGAGGTTATCGAAAAACTTGCCTCAATTGTAAAAGAACTTACAGAAAATTCTATAGATGCAGGTTCTAGTAAAATTGTTATTGAACTTCTTAATGCTGGTATGGATGAAATAAATGTAATTGATGATGGTGAAGGTATGGATAGTAGTGATGCTAAAGAGTGTTTCTTACGTCATGCAACTTCAAAAATATATAAAGAGGATGATTTATATTTTATTGATACCTTAGGTTTTCGTGGTGAAGCACTTGCCTCAATTGCATCAGTATCAGAAATTGAACTTAAAACTTGTAATGGAAAAGAAAGCACTTATATTCATTTAAAAGGGGGTGTGATTGATAAAATAGAGCCTTGTGAAGAAAGAAAAGGTACAAGTATATCAGTTACTAATGTATTTTATAATACTCCCGCAAGATTAAAGTATTTGAAAAGCGAAGCAAGTGAACTTGCAAGTATTACAAACTATGTAGAAAAGTTAGCATTATCAGAAAAAAATATTGCTTTTACTCTTACTAATAATGGCAAAGAAATAGTTAAAACAAGTGGTTCAGGTAATCTATTAAAGGCTATCCACGAAATTTATGGAGCAAATATTTCTTCGAATATGCTTGAAATAAAAAATAGTAATAATGATTTTACAATTTATGGTTACGCTTGTAAACCTCATATTTTAAAAAGTACGAAAAATCATATGATTACTTTTATAAATAATAGAGTAATTAAAAACTATGATATTAATGAAGCTATAAATGATTCTTATTATACTTATAAACCAGATGGTAAATTTCCTATTGTAATACTTAATATTGAAACGGATCCAACAGTTGTAGATGTTAATATTCATCCAACAAAACAAGATGTTAAAATATCTAAAATAAATGATCTAAAGCTTATTATTACAACTACAATAAAAAAAGCATTATATGAAAGCTTACTTATTGTTAAACCCTTAGAGGATGAAAAAACACAAACAAATAATTATGAGCATTTACAGTTAAATAATAAAATAAGTAGTGATTTAGTAGAAAATATTTTTGAAAAAAAAGGTGATGAGCAACTTATTTTATCTGAATCTGTAGTTAAAAAGCCAGAACAATATTTTATGGATTTTGAGAAAAAAACGTTTTTAAAAAACGAAGAGTTAAAATCATTAAAACTTTATCCAGTAGGCCTTGCTCTTGGTACATATATTATAGCGGAAAATGATGACGGCTTATATTTACTTGATCAACATGCTGCTTATGAAAGAATAAATTATGAAAGGTATATGCAAAAATTAAAAGAGAAAAAGGTATCTAAAATAGGTATGCTTATTCCAATTACTATTGAATTTACTTCTTCAGAATATAATATTATAAAAAGTAAACTTGATATTCTTGAAAGTATTGGTATTGATGCAGAAGATTTTGGTATTAATACACTTGTTATAAAAACTCATCCTTCTTATTTAAAAGAGGGTTATGAAGAAGAAAGTATACGGAAAATAATTGAAATTGTTATAAATACTGATAAAGATTTTGATAGAGTTAAATTTGAAGAAAAGATTGCAATTACTCTTGCATGTAAAATGAGTATAAAAGCAAATCATCATATTTCAATGGAGGAAATTACTTATATTTTAGATGAACTTGTTAAATGTGATAATCCATATAATTGTCCTCATGGAAGACCCACAATTATAAAATTTAGTATTTATGATTTAGAAAAGATGTTTAAAAGAGTTATGGATTAAAATTAGTTATAAATATGTAAAAATTGTGTCAAGTACTATTGAAGTTCTAGACATTTTTTTATATCATTAATATGTAGGGAGTAGGTTGAAAATGAAAATAAAAAGAAAATATGAATATGAGGGAAATAAAGCAATATCTGTTGATATAGAAAGTGATACTATTACACAAAATGCAAAAGAAGTGTTAAATAATGTTTTAAGATTTTATACAAATGATATAGAAAAACTTATTTATATGACTAAAATATTTACTAAAGGGGCTAATAATAGTTTAGTTAAAATTTCTATTGTAAATGGAACTAATGTTGAATACTTAGTATCTATGCAAAATGAAAAGATTATAAATTACTATAGTAGTAAAACTAAAGAGGATAAAAAGATAAGTGAAGTAAGCTATAATAATGAATCAGGTTATGATTATAGAATATATGATAAAGAAAATGTATTAAAAATATTAGAAAAAGAAACAGATTTAGATTATAATCTTAATAATATGTCAGTATTACCAATAACTGAACTTGAAAAAAATATTATAGAAATATATAATTTTATATTTAAAGATTATCCAGATTTTTCAAAAATTGAAGATAGACAAAGATGTAAATATGCCCTTTGTAATTTATATATGTTAGGTATGTTTAATTATTTTGATTTAGACTTTGAATGCTATAATAATGAAATAAATAGTTTTAGCCTAGATAAAAAATTCGATAAATTATGTGGTTATGGAAAGATGAAATTTACAAATTTAAATTTAAGTCCAGAATATTTATATAAATTAAAATGCATAGCAAATTATTTAAATTTGTCTTTAGAGGATTTAAAAAATTTAGCTGTAGTTTCATATAATGAAAAATTTGGCCAAGATTATGAAACTCAATTTTCTAGAACAAGATAGTGATGACAAAATTTTAATAAATGAGTCTGTAAAATGCTAAAGATTATATTTTATAATTATAGGAAGTATGGTATAATTTTCTAGAAAGGAAATAAAAATGAAATTAGATTTAAGTGCATTAAATTATAAAGATAAGATAGATATTTCTGGTAAAGTGTCATATGATTCAAATTTTCTTGATGGTAGTCTTATAAAAAAACTTGATGATGTTAATTATTTAGGTTTTATAACAAGAAATGATATTGACCAGTATTTTATTAATGTACATGTTTATGGAAATATGACATTATTAGATAGTGTTTCTCTTGAAGAAATAGATTATCCATATGATATAAATATTGATGAAGAAATTACAGATTTTATAGAAAAAAATCAAAATGCTCTTGATATTAATGAGTTTTTGTGGGAAAATATTGTATTGGAAGTCCCAATTAGATATACCTTGTGTGATGCTGAAAAATTAAAGGGAGATAATTGGTGCGTATTAAGTAGTAATGAAGGTGGTGAATAAATATGGCAGTTCCTTTTAGAAGAACAAGTAAAACAAAAAAGAGAATGAGAAGAACTCATCTTAAAAAAGAAGTTGGAGCATTAACAAAATGTCCAAGTTGTGGAAGTACTTTAAGACCTCATAGAGCATGCACTAAATGTGGTAAATATAATGGAAAAGAAGTACTTAATGTAGTAAAAGAAGAAAATTAAAATGTAAACTAATGTAAAGTTTAATTGAGTTTAGTAAAAAAGTAGATGAAAACATTTACTTTTTTTATTGTTTATAGTATTATTATGGTAGACAGTGGCATACTGTGGAAGAAAGTGGGGGATAAAATGCTAATAGGACAATTTCATCATAATTTAGATGAAAAAAATCGTTTAGTTATTCCTACTAAGTATAGATTAGAACTTGGAGATTCTTTTATAATTACTAAGGGACTTGAAAAATGCTTATATGTATACTCAAATAAAGAGTGGGAAAAACTTGTTAGTAAACTAAGTACTCTTTCTTTTAATAAGAAAGATACTCGTGGTTATTTACGCTTTTTCTTTTCCGGTGCCTCTGATATAGGTTTAGACAAAAGTGGTAGAGTAAGTATATGCGAACCTTTAATTAATTATGCAGGATTAAAAGGTAAATGCGTAGTTATTGGGGTAAATGACCATCTAGAGATATGGGATGAAGATGCATTTAATTTATATTTAGAGGATAATTCTTCATCACTAACAGATATAGCGGAGAATTTATTTGATGAAAACGATGCATTATAGTGTTTTATTAAATGAGTCTATTGAAATGCTAAACATTAAAGATGGTGGTATATATGTTGATTGTACACTTGGCTATGCCGGACACTCTAAGGTTATCTTAGAAAAAAATAAAAAGGGAAAACTATTTGCCTTCGATGAAGATGAAAATGCAATTAATTATTCTAAAAAAGCACTTTCATTAATTGGTGATAACTTTACTATTTTTAAGGAAAACTTTGCAAACTTAAAAGAAACTTTAGAAAAAGAAAATATTTTAAAAGTGGATGGTTTCTTATTTGATTTAGGTTTTTCTTCACCTCAGATCGATGATGCAAAAAGGGGGTTTTCTTTTAAATTAAATGCACCACTTGATATGCGAATGGACTTAAATGGTAGTCTTACTGCAAAAGATGTTGTAAATACTTACTCATTAGAAAAACTTACGGATATTTTCTTTAAATATGCTGAAGAAAAATATTCTAAAGTAATAGCAAATAGTATATGTAAGGAAAGAAAAAATAAAAAAATAGTTACAACATTTGATTTAGTGGAAATTATTCAAAAAGCTGTTGGTGCTTCATATTTTTATAAAAATCATCCTGAAAGAGAAATATTTCAAGCAATTAGAATTGAAGTAAATAATGAACTTTGTGCTATTGAAAAGGCTTTACCTAATGCAATTGATATGCTTAATAGTGGAGGAAGAATATGCGTAATAACATTTCATTCTTTGGAAGATAAACTTGTTAAACAAATATTTAAAAAATATAGTGAAGTGGATGATGTTTTAAAAGGAATGGTAGATATTCCAGATGAATATAAACCTAAAATAAAAATAATTAATAAAAAACCAATTTTGCCTAGCGAGAAAGAAATTCTAGAAAATTCTCGTAGTCATAGTGCAAAATTAAGAATTATAGAAAGGATATAAGATGAGAAAGAAAAATCAAAAAAGAGTTAGATTTTTAAAAGGCGAAAAATTTATGTATTCCATAATTATTCTTTTATTATGTCTTATTCCAATACTTAATGTTTATACATCTAGTTTAGTTACTAAAACAAATATTGATGTAGAAAAACTTAAGAAAGAGATTTCTTCTCAAGAAGAGGAAAATGAAAGTCTTTCAATGCAAATTGACGAGCTTGCATCAATAGATAATATATTTAGTGTTGCTAAGGAATATGGACTTTCTTATAATAACTCTAGTATACTTCAAGTAAAGTAATATGAAAAAAAGAGTAACTGTAAAACCCAATAAATTTATTTTAGCAATAGTTTCTCTTTTACTATGCCTTGCAATTGCAAGGCTTTTATACGTTTCTTTATCTAATAATGTTGATGGCATGAATTTGAAAAAATTTGCTTCTTCTAGAAACACGGTTACTGAAACTTTATATGCCAAAAGAGGTACAATATATGATTCAGCTGGAGATGCCTTAGCAATAAGTGTAAATTCTTATACTTTAATTGCATATTTAGAGCCCTCACGTACAACAGATGATAGTAATCCTCAGCATGTTGTAGATAAAGAGGGTACTGCTAAAGCACTAGCACCAATACTTGATATGGATGAAAGCGAAATACTTAATTATTTAAATAAAGATGCTTATCAAGTTGAATTTGGTAAGAAAGGAAGAAATTTAACTGAAATAGTTAAACAAAAAATAGTTGATTTAGAACTTCCTGGTATTGATTTTATTGAAAGTACTCAAAGATATTATAAAATGGGTAGTTTTGCTTCATATTTAGTTGGCTATGCAAAAACCTATGATGACGGTTCTATAAAAGGTGAACTTGGTATAGAAAGTTATTATGATGATATATTAAGTGGTACAAATGGTTATATTACTTATCAAAAAGATGCAAAAGGTTATAAACTTCCAAATAGACCTTATGAAGAAGAAAAGGCAAAGTCTGGAAGCGATATTTATTTAACTATTGATAGTAATATTGAACTTATTACGGAAAATGCTATTAATGATTTAAAAGAAAAAACTAATTTTGAATTTGCTATCTTTACTGTAATGGATGCTAAAACTGGTGCAATTGTGGCATCAAGTACATATCCTACATTTAATCCTAATGACTTAAATACTCTTACAAACTACTTAAATCCACTTGTTTCATATACTTATGAACCGGGTTCTACGATGAAAATATTTTCATGGGCTGCAGCAATCGAAGAGGGCATTTATAATGGACAAGATACATATAAATCTGGATCAATCGAGGTAGCGGATGTAGTAATATCTGATTATAATAAAGTTGGTTGGGGTGAAATAACTTTTGATACAGGATTCATGTATTCATCAAATGTTGCAGCATCGATACTTGCAAAAAATTTAGGCAGAGAAAAACTTCTTAATTATTATAATAAATTTGGTTTTGGTCAAAAAACTGGTATAACTTTATCTGGTGAACTTGCAGGTACCACTAAATTTAAGTATGAAAGTGAGGTTGCTACTGCATCTTTTGGTCAAGGAGGAGTAACAGTTACTCCAATTCAAATGCTTCAGGCACTTACAATGCTTACAAATGGTGGAGTAATGCTTAAACCGTATGTAATAAATAAAATTGTGGATGATGAAGGCACTGTTACTTATGAAAGTAAAGTGGAATCTTTAGGCCAAAAAATGAAAAGTGAAACTGCTGAAAAATTAAGAAATTTAATGTATAGTGCAAACTATGAAGGACTTATGAAAGTATGGCAGCCTAAAACTGTTACCATGTCAATGAAAACAGGAACTGCTCAAATACCAAACCCAGATGGTGGTGGTTATCTAAGCGGTGAGTATGATCAAATTTACTCAGTCGCAGGATTTTTTCCAAGTGATGAACCAAAATATATAATATACGCTGCAGTTAAAAAAATTGAGGCTACTCAAGGTACGTTTGCAAGAGCAGTTACTAAAGCAGTTGATGAAATAGCAAGTTATGCAAATATAACACAAACTACCTCAGAAAATGAAAATAAAATTATAAAAATTGAAAATTATATTTCAAAAGAAACAAATGTTGTAAAGGATACTCTTACAAATGAGGGCATTAATGTTATAGTTTTGGGAACTGGTAAATACATTATTAATCAATATCCTTTAAAAAATATAAGTATTGTAAAGGGTGATAAAATATTTTTACTTACCAATAAACAGGATTTTGTAATGCCAAATTTAACTGGTTATTCTCTTAGTGAAGTAAAAACATTATGTAATTTAATAGGTATTAATTTTACATATGAAGGATCTGGATATGTAAATAGTCAATCAATTGTAGAAAATACACAAGTTACTAGCGATTTAACACTTCATGTAACTTTATCACACAAATAATTACTATATTTTTAGGACTATCTTTTGCTTATAAATAGTGTTATAATTGTATTACTTTTTTGGGGGTTATATGAATAACGATTTAAAAATTATAAAGAAAAAATATGGTGAAAATTTTAGTAAATTATGTAGAAAATTATTTCCAAGTATTTTAGAATCTGAAGGTACATTAGTATCTATTATTACTTCTTTATTTAAAGAAAGTCACTTTATTTATGATGATTTGATTAAATATAATATGGTTCATAATTTTCAAAATTTAGTTATGAATGAATATAATAAGAAAACTATAGATGTTGTTAAAACATTAAAAAGCCCTTATGAACTTTTTAAAGAAAATGGTTATACCCTAAAAGAATGTCATACTAGCCACGAGTTATTATCATATAAAAAATATTATAGTAAGGAGGAACAACTTTGTACATTTACTGATAATAGACTTAAAACTAATAGAGTATTTTTTGCTGTTAAAGATAATGCACTAGATATTCAAAGAAAAACTGTTCCCGAAAGAGAAGATGAATATGGTATAAGTGTACTTTCCTTGCAATTTACCAATGATACAAATTTTTTATCAATTAAAAATAGATATAATCATTCCGTTATAAATCCTGATGCAACATATCAAAATAATTTAGAAAATATAGCGGAGGGTTTAACATATTCATTTGAAAGATATTTTGGTATTAAACAAAGTAATACAAATTTATCATTTGAAATGCCAAATTATGTAAAAAACAGTGAAGGTAAATATTATAGATATAGTGTAGAATGTAATAATGTCTATTATTGTGCTAATAATATTATTATAGATAACTTTAAAGAGGTATCTTTTCCAAAAGAGAAATACATATTATTTGATGGTTTTATTTTAGATTTAACTAAAAAAACATTTGAATGTTATGATAAAAGTAGATATGATAATTCAGAAAGTTTTATTAAAAATATAAAAAAAATAAAGATTGAAAATAGTACTGATATAAAAAAAATTTATATTACTTGTGAAAATAATGTTAAAGTATATTTAGAATTAAATAAATATAATGAAGTAGTAACTATAATTTTAGATGGAGTAGAAAAAATACCTTATGATGCTTTTGAAAAATGTTATCATATAAAAATATTTTCTTCGAAAGATACTAAAATTATTGAAGATAGAGTTTTAAAAGATTGTTTTGAATTAGAATATATATATTTGCCAAAATGTGAGGTTATTGGAGATAGTTTTGCTTTAAGAACAGTAAAATTAGAAAATATTAATCTTCCAAATGTAAAAAGTGTTGGTTATAATTTTGTTGCATTTGCAAAAAATATTCAAAACCTATATATGCCTAATTTACAGTATACAGATAATGATTTTTTATATAATAATGAAAAATTAAAATCAATATATTTACCAAAATTAGAAAAAGTTGGATACTCTTTTATGAATGAAAATAATTCTATAGAAAAGTGCGATGTTCCTAAACTTACTTATATAGGTTGTTGGTTTTTAGCAAAAAATACTATTTTAAAAGAATTTAATGCTCCAAATGTAGAGGTTATTGAGGGAAGCTTTTTAATGAAAAATGAAGAACTTGAATATTTATCTTTGCCTAAAATTAATGTAATTGGAGAAAACTTTTTATTTAGTAATAAAAAATTAAAAAAATTATATATTCCTAATGCTAAATATATTGGACAAAATTTTTTACATAATAATAAAGATATTTCAAATAATCTATCTTTTACAAATATGGTTTCTGTTGAAGATAATGAAATTTTAAAACTAATAAAAAAATGAGAAAATTTACTTGCTAAAGTAAAATAAATTGTATATAATAGTCATGTAAGTTTTTACTTAGTTTGAACTTGTTTTCCAAGATTCTTACTCAGTTTAAACCAATTATAATAAAGGAGGAAAAAAGTATGCTTAAAAAAGAAGAAAAAGCTTCAATTATTAAGGAATTTGCTAGAAATGAAAAAGATTGTGGTTCTGCCGAAGTTCAAATCGCTATTTTAACAAAAGAAATAAATACATTAACTGAACATTTAAAAGAACATAAACATGATTATCATTCTAAAAGAGGACTTTTAATGAAAGTTGGAAGAAGAAAAAAATTACTTGAATATTTAAAAAATAACGATGTTAAATCATATCGTGAAGTAATTAAAAAGTTAAATTTAAGAAAATAGGCACTAAATTTTTTAGTGTTCTTTTTTTAGTAGAAAGGTGGTAAAAATGAAAAAGGTATTTAAATTAAATTTTTTAGGAAGAGATTTAATTGTAGAAACTGGTCAACTTGCAAAACAAACAAATGGTTCTGTACTTGTAAGATATGGTGATACTGTAGTACTTTCTGTATGTGTTATGGGTAAAACCCCAGTTACTCAAGATTTCTTTCCACTTCAAGTATTATATCAGGAAAAACTTTATTCAGTAGGTAAAATTCCTGGTGGATTTATTAAAAGAGAGGGAAGACCTACAGATTCTGCAACTCTTGCTGCAAGACTTATTGATAGACCAATTAGACCAATGTTTGATGAAAATTTACGTAATGAAATTCAAGTTATCAATACAGTTTTATCTGTAGATCAAGATAATAGTCCAGAGATGGCTGCAATGTTTGGTTCTTCTTTATGCCTTGGAATATCAGATATTCCATTTGATGGCCCAATTGCGGGTGTTATGGTAGGCATGGATGAAAAAGGTAAGTTTATTATTAATCCTACTACAGCTGAAGCTGAAAAAAGTAAACTTGCATTAACTGTTGCCGGAACTCACGATGCAATATGTATGGTTGAGGCAGGATGTAAAGAGCTTCCAGAAAAAACTATGCTTGAGGCTTTAATGTTTGCTCATGAAAATATTAAAACTTTATGTGAATTTCAAAATGAAATTATTAGTGAAATAGGTAAAGAAAAAGTAGTTCTTGAACCTGCAAGTATTGATGCTGAAGTTGAAAAAGCTGTTAGAGAGTATGCTACAGACGATATGCTTTCAGCAATTCAAATTAAAGAAAAACTTGAAAAATATGCTAAAATCGATGAAGTTAAAGCAAATACTATTGCTCATTTTGAAGAAGTTTATGCCGAAGATGAAGATTTTGCTAGCAAAATGAAAGATGTAGCTAAAGTAGTTGGTTTAATCGAAGGTAATGAAGTAAGAAGATTAATTATTGAAAAACATATTAGACCAGATGGTAGAAAGATGGATGAGATTAGACCTCTTGAGGCTGAAATTGACCTTCTTCCTCGTACACATGGTAGTGGACTATTCCAAAGAGGAGAAACTCAAGTTCTTGCAACTACTACTCTTGGACCACTTTCAGATCATCAAATTCTTGATGGACTTGGTATTGAAGATACAAAAAGATTTATGCTTCACTATAATTTCCCTAACTTCTGTGTTGGTGAAATAGGAAGATATGGTTCACCAGGAAGAAGAGAAATAGGCCATGGTGCTTTAGGAGAAAGAGCTCTTGCACAAGTTATTCCAACTGAGGAAGAATTTCCTTATACTGTTAGAGTTGTTTCTGAGGTACTTGAAAGTAATGGTTCTTCATCTCAAGCAACAATCTGTGCTGGATGTTTATCATTAATGGCTGCAGGTGTTCCAATTAAAGCTCCAGTTGCAGGTATTGCAATGGGTCTTATATCTAATGGTAAAAAATATACTATTATAACTGATATTCAAGGTCTTGAAGATCATATGGGAGATATGGATTTTAAAGTTGCGGGTACTAGGGAAGGTATTACAGCTCTTCAGATGGATATTAAGATTAAAGGCGTTACTAAAGCTATTTTAAAAGAGGCCCTTGAGGAAGCAAAAAAAGCAAGAATGAAAATTCTTGATGTTATGGCAGGGGCTATTGAAAGACCAAGAAAAGAACTTTCTAAATATGCTCCAAAAGTTGAAAGCTTCATGATTAACCCAGATAAAATTAAAGATGTAATTGGTAAGGGTGGAGATATGATTACCAAAATTATTCTTGAATCATCAAATGTAAAAAGCGTTAATGATAAAGATGCCGTTAAAGTAGACATTGATGATGATGGTAGAGTAATTATTTATCATATGGATAGTGATGTTATTGAAAAAACTAAAAAGATGATCGAGGATATTACTAAAGAAGTTGAAACTGGTAAAATCTATAATGCTAAAGTAGTTAAAGTCGAAGACTTTGGTGCTTTTGTAGAACTTTGGCCAGGATGTGAAGGATTAGTTCATGTTTCTCAACTAGATACAAAACGTGTAGAAAAACCATCTGATATATTATCTGTAGGTGATGAAATAATTGTTAAATCTCTTGGTTATGATAATAAAGGAAGATTAAATCTTTCAAGAAAAGAGGCTCTTCCTAAATCAGAAAATACTTCTGAAGAAAAACCTAAAAAAGGTTTATTTAGTAAAAATAAAAAATAATTAAGTCCAGGGAAACCTAGATTTTTTTATGTAAAAAGGTATGTAAATGGTAATTGCTATTCATATGCACTTGATATTTTTAATCCTAAAGGTATATCTAATGTAATTATATAGCTAGGTTTAAATATTAGCTATTTAAGTAAAAATTTAGTTTATAAAGGAACACCAGAAAAATATTTATATGGCCTTGCAAAAGATTTCGAAGAACTTAATATCGATTCTTATAAAACAAGGATTGATTTACCTAATAATCATGGAGGTTATAAAATAGCATTTTATTTATTATTTAATGATTTTCATTATAGAGATGGTTCTTGGTCTCATAAAGTAGGCTATTTAAATAGAATTGATAAATTAGATACTTTACCTAATATTGTTAATGGTAATTATGAACTTATTAGGACACTAGAAATAGTTAAACAAAAAGATTTTTAACAAATTGTCTTTTGTTTTTTTTAATTAAATGATATACTTTAGTTAGTAAGGATGAAGTAAATGAGAGCAAGATTTAAAAGTGCACTTGGATTTATAATAATGCTTTTAATAATATCAATAGTATTATTTGCATTTTATTTTGTTTATAAAAAAGTACGTTCAAGTGATGGAGATATAAAAATAACTGGGGATTTATCAATTAATTTTCATAATGGAAAAAGGGTTAATATTGATAAAGAATTCAAAACTAAAATTACCGTAATTAATAATGGTGATGAGGATATATATTATTATATTGAGTTTGTTAATCCTAAAAATGCCGGTGGTGTTACTTATTCTTTAACAGATAATGCTCTTATAAATGTAAGTGATGACCTACCTAAAAATAATGAAATTATATCAAGTTATATTCTTATTAAAAAGGGTGAAATACATGATTATGAATTAACATTTACAAATAGTTCTGATAATATTGCTAGTGTTGAATTAAATTGTGAACAGGAAGTTCTTAATAATAATACGTTTGCTGAAACAATTCTTAAAAATAATGAAATAAAAAGTGAAAGTAAGACAGTAGTGGGTAAGGAAATAGCTACGGAGGATGAAGGATTAATTAAAACAGTGGATGATTATGGTGCAACCTATTATTTTAGGGGTAATGTTCAAAATAATAATGTTAGTATAAATAATTTAAATTTTAAAATTGTTAGAATAAATGGTGATGGTAGTGTTAGACTTGTTCTTGCAAGTGATACTGGAGAGCTAAAAAAATATGTTGATTCAAATGATAAATATGGTTATAAAGATTCAGTTATTAAAGCATATTTAGATTCATGGATTGATATTAATCTTGGTGATTATGCATCTTTTCTAGCAACTCAAAAATATTGTAATGATGTTTTATTAAATGAAAACACATTTTATGCATATACAAGAGTAGTCGAAGATTATATTCCTTCGTTTATATGTTTAAGCGATAAAGTATCAAGTAAAGTTGCTCTTTTAACTGTTGATGAAGTACTCTTTGCCGGAGCCTCTTCGAATGATGAAAATACATCTTTTTATCTATTTAATGATAATATAGAAACAGATTCATTTTTAATGAGTAGTTCAAAAATAGTAAATGGTGTATATTATCCATTTACACTTTCAAAAAATGGTAAGGTTTTAAGTGATGTTTCTGGTTCTTTTTTAAGAAGTGTTAGACCAGTAATAACTATTATAAAAACAGCTTTAGTCGAAGGAGATGGAACAATAGATAATCCATATAAATTAATTAGTAATTAGTAGTAAAAAATACTACTTTTTTTTATGCATTTTTAAATATAGTAAAAACACTTTAAACCCAGTATTTACCTAGCATATTTTTTCTTAAATCATATAGATTTAGGAAAATTTATGTCCCAAATATCGTTTAAAAT
>CAYSFJ010000004.1:0-52054 GCA_964430785.1 uncultured Mycoplasma sp.
GTAATATGCCAGAAACTTTACCAACTCCAGAAAAATCCATAAAAGAATTAGAAAAAGATGAATTACAAAAAATTGGAAGTAATTAATTAGATTATTTAAAAAGGAGAAATGAATATGGATAGAGATTACGCAATTTTTATGCAAAGTATTAATGAAATTAAAGATAAATTGGAAAAGGAAAATAATGATAGTTATAAAAAAATATTAAAAGCTTTGAAAGATTTTATAGATGCTGTAGATTCTATGCACGACTTAAATCCAAAAGAAGCAGAAGAATTTATTAATATTGTTAGTTCTTCTTATGCTTTTTCTCAAATTACAAAAATGTAAAATATCTATAAGATTTACTTGAATTAAGAAAATATAGATTATTTTCCATTTTGGTGTTAACACCAAAATCGCGAAAAATAAAAAGTAGTTACACATTGACTATCGACAGGTGGAGATGGTGCTGAAGTAATATATGCGCTTCGTAATAGTGATTCTCTATCTAAATTAATTGCAAAAGAACTTGAATCATCTGGTCAAAATGTTAGAAAATATTATCAACGCAGGCTTCCAAGTAATCCATCTAAGGATTATTATTATTTACTTAGAGATACGCCAAATAATGAAACAATTATTGTGGAATATGGATTTTTAGATAGTACTGGTGATGATGTAAATCTTATAAAAAATAATTGGGAAGATTTAGCAGAGGCTGTGGTTAAAGCATTAGCAAATTATATTGGTGTTTCATATTCAATAAAAAATACAAATGATGAAGATAATTATTATATAGTTAAAAAAGGAGATTCATTATGGAGTATTGCAAAAAAATATAATACGACAGTTGACAAACTTAAATCAATCAACAATTTAAAAACAAATTTATTGTCAATTGGACAACGATTAAAAATAAGTGAAAATAATGATAACCTTGATAATCAAAATATTTATATAGTACAAAATAAAGACACACTTTATAAGATTGCAAATATGTATAATACAACAGTGGATAATTTGAAAACATTAAATAATTTAAAGAGTAATATATTAACTATTGGCCAAAAGTTAATTGTTCCATCTAATCTTTCAACGTACATTGTTCAAAAAGGTGATTCGCTTTGGGCTATAGCAATAAAATACAACACTACTGTTGATAATATTAAATCAAAAAATAATCTTACTTCAAATGTTTTACAAATTGGTCAAACACTAAAAATATGAGTTTAATATAATTCATATTTTTTATATAACAAATTTCCAACATAATAAAAAATGCATTATAAAAAAAGTTTTACATATTCTTTAGTAAGTGATATAATTTTTTTAGAAAGTAGGTTATATATGAATGATTATACAAAATATATTGTAGGAATTTTATTGATTTTTGTTGGTGTAATTCTTGGCTTAAATGCTTTTGGAATTTCTAATATAAATTTACTCTTTTCTGGATGGTGGACATTTTTAATTATTATTCCTTCATTTATAGGATTAATAAATGATAAGGAAAAAACTTCAAGTTTTATATTTTTAGTTATTGGAGTTTGGCTTTTTTTGGCTGAAAGAGAACTAATTGAATATGGACTTTTATTTAAATTATTGTTACCCGTTGTATTAATTTCTGTAGGCCTTATTTTAGTATTTAAGGATATATTAAGTATTAATGGTAAAGAAATAAAAAATATTAATGTAAATAATGAAAGTGATAATAAATATATAGCTTTATTTGGGTCGCAAGATTTAAAATTTGAGGATGAAAAGGTTAAAAACATTAATTTAAAATCCATTTTTGGCGATATAAAACTTGATTTAAGAAAATCTATTATTGAAAAAGATATTGTAATTAATACTTTATCTGTTTTTGGAAAAATGGACATATATGTGCCAGAAAATGTGAAAGTTAAGGTATCATCAACTCCAATTTTTGGCGGAGTTAATATTAAAAGAGTTAAACAACATGGAAAAAGTACTATTACTATTTATTTAAATTCGATTTGTATTTGCGGTGGAGTTGATTTAAAATGATAAAAAGATTAATTAGATTAATTATTTTAGCAATAATAGTATTTACTATTTATGGACTATATACTGGAAAATATAATATTTTTAAAAAAATTTTTAGTACTGGTGCCCTTTTAAAAGAAAATAAGGTTATTTATGATGGAAACGAAAACATTACTAAATTAAACGTTACATTATCATATACAAATTTAATTATAATGGAATCTGATACATTTAAAATAGAAACTAACAATAAAAATGTTAAGTTAGAAAACAAAGATGGTTTAATAAAAATTAATGAAGAAAAAATTAATGTATCTTTTGATACAAAAGATAGTAATTTAATTATTTATTTACCAATGGAAATGGAATTTAGTGAAGTAAATTTTACAACTGGTGCAGGTAAAATTGAAGCTGATAATTTAGTAACTAAGAAACTTAATTTAAAACAGGGTGCAGGTAAAATTGACTTTAAAAGATTAACTGTTTTAGATGAAACAAAAGTTTTTGGTGGTGCAGGAAGTTTAGATATTGAATATGGAAATATTTACAATTTGAATTTAACCATGGGTGCTGGTAAAACAAATATTTCTGCTTTATTTAAGGGTAGTAATAAAATAAGCGCAGGTGTTGGTGAATTTAATATTAATTTATTTAATAGTTTAAGTGATTATAAAATAAAGATAAATAAAGGATTAGGTAATATTAAGGTCAACGATGAGGAAATAGAATCTAATTATGAAAATGGAAATGGATTAGTTAGTTTAACAATTGAGGGTGGAGTTGGAAATATTAATCTAACAACAAGTGAAAGTGATGCATAGCATCATCTTTTTAAATATTTATCATTTAAAAAAATGTATATTTGTGGTATTATTTATTTATGAAATTAAAAGATAAGATTGAAATACCTAAATATAATTTATGTGAGGAACTTTTGTCTGCAATAAGTCATGGCATAGGTTGTCTTTTGTCAATTACTGCATTAGTTTTATGCACTGTTTTTAGTGCAATTCACCATAATGCTTATGCAGTAGTAAGCTCTGTTATTTATGGTTGTAGTTCTATTATATTATATACAATGTCAACTTTGTATCATTCTTTTAAACCTAATAATGCTAAGAGGGTTTTTAGAATATTAGATCATGACTCAATTTTTTTACTTATAGCGGGCACATATACCCCTTATGCTTTAGTTTCACTTCCTAAAACTTTGGGATGGATTGTATTTGGAATTATTTGGGGATGTGCAGCACTAGGTATAACTTTGAATTCAATAAATTTACAGAAGTATAAGAAATTTTCTATGGTTCTTTATTTAATAATGGGTTGGATGATAGTTTTTACTTTTAAAACACTAGTTAATAGCATTGATATTGCTGGTATTTATTTAATGTTAAGTGCCGGTGTCATATATACAGTTGGTGCAATATTTTATGGTTTAGGTAGAAAGAAAAAATATATGCATTCAATTTTCCATTTTTTTGTTTTGGCCGCTAGCATATTATTCTTTTTTTCAATATTTTTATATGTAATCTAGGCAAATTTAAAATCATATTTATTTTTCTATTGATTAAGTTTGAAAAAAAATATATAATTAAATTGTAGGAATTAAATAAATTCTATATAAAAAGAAAGTGAGGATTAAAATGGAATTAACTACAACTTCCATTTTAACTCTTATTATTGGATTAATATTTGGTGGTGCGTTAGTATTCGTAATATTTTTCATTATGAATAAAAAACGTACTAGTAAAGCTTTTAAACTAATTGAGGAAGCGAAAAAAGAGGCTGATAAACAAAAAAGGGATTCTCTTTTGGAACTTAAAGAAGAAAGTTTTAAATTAAAACAACAAACAGATGCTGAGATAAAGGAAAAAAAAGCTGAACTTAAAGAAACTGAAAATCGTTTAATTAGTAGAGAAAATAATCTTGATAAAAGGGAAGAAATGCTTCAGAAAAGAGATTCGTCTTTGGATGCAAAAGAAAATTCTCTAAATTTAAGAAATCAAACTATCCAAGAAAAAGAGGATAAAATGGATACTCTTTTAAAAGAGGAAATTGAGAAATTAGAAAAAATTTCTGGTTTAAGCAAAGAAAATGCAAGAAAACAAATTATGTCAAGAGTGGAATATGATATGAGTAAGGAAATTGCTCAATATATTTCAGAGGAAACTTCAAAGGCTAAACTTGAGGCAAATGAGAAAGCAAAACAATTAATTGTTGGATCAATGGAAAGATATGCTGATGATGTTGTAGGTCTTCAGACTGTAAGTACTATTGAACTTCCTAACGATGATATGAAAGGTCGTTTAATTGGAAGGGAAGGAAGAAATATTCGTACCATTGAATCAATTACTGGCGTGGATTTAATAATTGACGATACTCCTGAAGCTATAGTTATATCATCTTTTGACCCACTTCGAAGAGAGATTGCAAAAATTACTATTGAAACCCTTATAAAAGATGGTCGTATACACCCAGCTAGAATTGAAGAAGTATATGATAAAACTGTGAAGGACATAGATAGTAAAATTACTGAACTTGGCAATAAAACTATGAATGACCTTGGATTAACAAAAATGGATCCTGAACTTCTACATTTAATAGGAAAACTAAATTATCGTACAAGTTATGGCCAAAATGCATTACAACATTCTATTGAGGTAGCAAATTTATGTGGGCTTATGGCATCGGAACTTGGTGAAAATATTTCACTTGCAAAAAGAGCTGGATTATTGCATGACATTGGTAAGGCAATTGATTTTGAAGTTGAGGGATCCCATGTTGATATTGGATATGATATTGCAAAAAAATATCATGAAAACGAAACTGTACTTGATGCAATAATTTCACATCACGGTGCAAAAGAAGCAAAAACAATTATTGCAAATCTTGTTGCTATTGCTGATACATTAAGTGCGGCAAGACCTGGTGCAAGAAATGACTCTGTTGAAAACTATATTAAAAGACTTGAACAACTTGAAAGTATTGGCAATTCTTTTGAGGGTGTTGAAAAAACATATGCCATGCAAGCTGGAAGAGAAGTCAGAGTTATGGTTAAACCTTCAGAGGTTGATGATTTAACTAGCTTTAAAATTGCAAGAGATATGAAAGAAAAAATTGAGAAAGAAATGCAGTATCCAGGTACAATTAAAATAACTGTTATTAGGGAAACTAGAGCACAAGAAGAAGCAAAATAATTACTTCTTCTTTTTGAAAGGAATATATGGAAAATCAAAAATCAATTGTTATAATGAATTTAAATGTATCTAATGAAATAATTAATCATGCTTTTATAGACGAATTCCACGAATGTGGTGGTTATCTATTAGGAAATGTTGTTTCAAAAGATGGATTAAAATATTTTTATGTTACTCAAATGTATTATGAAAAAAGTATAAAAGGCAAGGATAGTGAATTTATTTTTCCACTTTTTTATGAACAGCGAGCAAAAGCATTTGCTAATTTTAAAAAACTTGAAGTAGTTGGATGCTATCATTCTCATGGACAATATCCAAGCACATTTTCTAATGTAGATAGAGATGTTTTAGAAAAACATTGGGCAAAAGATAAATTATGTATGATTTTTAGCCCTAAATATTTTACATTAAAATGTGAAACTGTTTTTAAAAATGGTCAGGTGGAAAGTCCTCAGGTGTTAATAAAAAATGGTTCAAAATATTTAACATTTGATAGATTTTATAGTCAAGATGAACAAATAGAAAAATATCTATAAAAAAATTGCAATATTAATTGCAGTTTTTTTAGTATAATGATTGATTAACTTCCATAATTACAGGCAATATTATAGGTCTTCTTCCAGTTAGTTCACTAATATAAGGAAGTACCTCTAAAATAATTTGATTTTTTAAATCTGTATAACTATAAATTGATTTTGCTAAAAAATTATTAGTAATATCAGAAATTTTATTTTCTATTTTGTTAATTAATTCTATATTTTCATTTATTGTTACAAATCCTCTGGCGGTAACGTTTGGTTTAATTAATAATTTTCTTGTTAATGTATTTATATTTAAAATTGTTATTAGAATTCCATCATGACTCATAAGTTTTCTATCTTTTAATACAACAGATCCTACATCTCCCACTCTTAAGCCATCAACATATACATCTCCAGATGTAACATTTCCATCTTTATATACTTTACCATTTAACATTTTTACAACATTACCGTTTTCACATATTATTGAATTTTCTATATCACACATTTTAGCAATCTCAGCATGTTTTTTTAGCATTCTATATTCTCCATGCATTGGCATAAAATAATCTGGTTTAATTATTCTGAGCATCCATTTAAGTTCTTCTTCTTTAGCATGACCAGATGTATGAATATCACTAAATTCTGTATTTGTAAATACTCTTACCCCTTTCAAATATAGTTTATTAATAATTTTATTTATACTATTTGCATTACCAGGAATTGCACTTGATGAAAATATTACTAAGTCATCATTTAATAATGATATTTGCTTATGTACTCCATTAGCAATTCTTGACAGGGCAGCAAGTGGTTCTCCTTGAGTACCTGTACATAGTATACAAACTTCATTTCTTTTTAAACTTTTTGCTTGATACGCATCAATAAAAATATTTTTATCCTCGATTAAACCATTATTACTTGCAAGTTCAATTGCATTTTCCATACTTCTACCAAACACAATTATTTTTCTTCCGTATTGTCTACATGTTTCTACAATATGTTTTATTCTAAATATATTTGAGGCAAATGTAGCAATTATCACTCTTCCATGATGCCTAGATATAATATCATTTAAAGTACCATCAACCGAAGATTCACTTTTTGAATAGCCTTCGGATAATGCATTGGTTGAATCACTAAGTAGTAGTGTTACTCCTTCAGCACCTATTTTAGCCATTTTATGTATGTCAGCCATAGGTCCAATTGGTGTTAAATCAAATTTAAAATCACCAGTTTCAAAAATTGTTCCATTTGGAGTATGAATACATATTGCAAAACTATCTGGTATTGAGTGAGTAGTATTTACAAATTCAATTTTAAAATATTTATATTGTAAAACTAAATCTTTATTAATAAGCTCAATGTTTTTATAATTTATATTTCTTTCATCCAACTTTTTATTTATTAAATCAGTTGCTATTTTTGGTGCATAAATAACGGGAATATTTACACTTTGAAGTAAAAATGGTATTCCACCGATGTGATCTTCGTGTCCATGTGTTATTATTAGTGCTTTTATTTTACTTTCATTTTGTTTTAAATATGTATAATCTTGAATAACATAATCTATTCCTAGTAATTCATCCTCAGGAAATAATACACCACAATCTATAATAATTAACTCATCTTTATGAGTAATTACATACATGTTTTTTCCAACTTCTCCTAAGCCACCTAAAGCAATTATAGATGTCTCATCTATTTCATTTTTCATACAAAATCCTTCTTTCTTTTTTTAAAAGTTTCTCAAAAACAAATTGATTATATCATAAAAATTTTATATTGTCTATAAAGAAAAAAATAGATATTTCTATCTATTAGTATTTATTTGGTAGCGGGGGAGGGACTCGAACCCCCAACATTTCGGGTATGAACCGAACTATCTAGCCAGTTGATATACCCCGCCAAAAATGTTTTGTTTCCTCAAAACTAGATATATTATAACAATAATTATTTTAAAGTGCAATACTTTTCTTGTTTTATATTTTCAAATATAGTATAATTACTTTGAAGAGTAGGAGGAAATAAATTGGCTAGAAGGAAAAAAGTTAATATAGATGCAAATCCGTTACAATCAGTTACTATTGGAAGAACTGACAAAAAAAAATATGGTTGGATTGGTAGTCTTTTTTTATTTATTATTTTTATTGTAGTTATCTATTTTTTACCAGATATACAAAAAGCTTATCGTGATTATTTATATAACAAGGCATTTACAAATAATTATGTAAATAATAATGCAATTACTGAAAATGAGACTAACACCACAACAAACGTTACCGATAATGATAAAAATACAATTTATGCATTTACAAATAATGAAGTTGTTTTAAGCGAAGTTACCTTTTCAAATATTAATTTTGATGCAGGTACATTAAGCTTTTTAGTTAGTAATACTGTTGATAAACAATTAAATATGACAAATGATTTGTATTTCATTAGATTATATGACGATAATAATAATCAACTTGGTGCTGTTAAAATTAATGGTTCAATAGCAAATAAATCTAATAAAAATTTTTCTTTTCAATTAAGTATTAATCCTACAAAGTATAATATTGCAAGACTTGAGGAAAGTGATTATGATTTAATTAGTCTTGATGTAGATAATGAAAATAAATCTGCGATGACATGTAAAAATAGTTCAGGAGAATCTATTTTATATTTTTTTGAAAATGATAAGCTTTATAAATTTGAGGATACAATAGTAGTTACAAATGATAATCCAAGTTATTCAGATTTACATGCCGAATATAGCAATTTAGTATCCACTTATGAAGGCAAATCTGGTGTTAGTGTATATGTAGCTGATATTGATAATGGATTTAGATATAGATTAACAATGGATTATAATGCAGGCGATTATAAAATAGATAATGTTTATTACTATAGTAAAGGAGTAAGCCCTATTAAGATTAGTTATGAGATGAAAGCAAATTTCTTTACTTGTAGTTAGTAAGGGGGAAAAATGAATTTTAACATAAAAGATTTTACAGGACCTTTGGATTTACTTCTTCATATGGTTAAAAAACATCAATTTGATATATATGATATAGATTTAAAAATAATAATTGATGAATATATAAATTTTATAAACTCACTTGATAGAAACGATTTAGATAATAAAAGTGAGTATTTAGTTATGGCATCAGAACTTATTCATTTAAAAAGTAAAATTTTACTTGGCTTTGATGAAGAAGAAGATGATGAAAATTACGAGATTAATAGTGAAGAAGATTTGCGTAATAGATTAATTGAATATGAAAAATATCAAACTATAACAAATGATTTTCGTGAACTTGAAAAAAATAGACAAGATTATTTTACTAAAGTACCAGAAAGTTTAAAAAATTATGCTAATAATGAAAATTATTTAAGTGATGATGTTTCTTTACAGGATCTTGTTAATGCAATGCTTGAAATATCAGAAAGACTTGAATATAAAAAACCAAAGAACACTAAAATTGCAAGAAAAGAAATTAGTGTTAAAGATAAGATTAATTATATTAAAGATATTTTAAGTAAAGAAAAAAAGATTGAGTTTACCAAACTTTTTAATGAATGTACTAAAGAGGATGTTGTAGTTACTTTTTTAAGTATATTGGAAATGAGTAAAGATAATTTAATAACCTTGTCACAAAATAAAAATTTTAGTAAAATATATGTTGAGGTTAATAATGAATAAATTAGCAATTTTAGAGGGTATACTATTTGTAGTTGGTGATGAAGGTATCACAATAGAAAAAATTTGTGATGTTTTAAATATAGATGAAAAAGAATCTAGAAAGCTTTTAAATAATCTTCAGAAAGAATATGAAAATGAAAATAGGGGTATTCGAATAAGTTATTTGTCAAATTCTTTTAAATTAACGACAAAAAAAGAACATATTGAATATTATCAAAAATTAGTTAAGGATACTTCTGGAGCAGAAACACTATCACAAGCAGCACTAGAGACTCTTGCAATCATTGCATATAATGAACCAATAACTCGTGCAGGTGTTGATAATTTAAGGGGTATTTCCTCTGCATTTATGATAAAAAAATTAATGGCAAAGGATTTAATTAAAGTATGTGGGAAATCAGATTTACCTGGGCATCCAAATTTATATAAAACAACAAGGGAATTTTTAGATTATTTTGGTCTTGCTTCATTAAATGATTTACCTGAAATTAAATTTGAAAAAGAAAATCCTAATGAAGAAGTTGACTTATACAAAAGTACATATAAAGAAAACTAACAAGAAGGTGATGGTATGTGTGGAATCGTAGGATTTGTAAATAATAAAGATAATAAAGAAAAAATTATTAAAGATATGTCAAAAAAAATAGAACATCGTGGTCCAGATGGAGAAGGAGTGTATATTGATGAAAATTGTGCTCTTGCTCATCGTAGACTTGCTATTATTGATTTAAATACTGGTACTCAGCCAATTTATAATGAAGATAAAAGTATTGTTATAATTTATAATGGTGAAGTTTATAACTTTAAAGAATTAAAAAAAACTTTGTTAAAAAAGAAACATGTTTTTAAAACTAAAACAGATACTGAGGTTATTCTTCATGGTTATGAACAATGGGGCGAAAAACTTCCAAGCCATTTAAGAGGTATGTTTGCCTTTGCAATTTGGGATAAAAATAAAAAAGAATTATTTATGGCAAGGGATGGTTTTGGTATTAAGCCACTTTATTATGCAAAATTTAATGATACGTTTATGTTTGCTTCGGAACCAAAAGCATTTTTGGTAAATCCAGATTTTGAAAAAATATTAAATAAAGATATATTATCTGCATATTTATGTTTTAACTCTGTACCAACATCTGAAACTTTTTTTAAAGGTGTTTTTAGGTTAGAACCTGGAACATATTTAATTTATAAAGATGGGAATATTAAAACAGAAAGTTTCTTTAAACTTGATTTTAAAGAAAAAAATGATAATATAGAAAATATTGTAGATAATATTGATAAGGTAATGAAAAATTCTGTAGAATATCACCAGATAAGTGATGTTGAAGTTGGATCATTTTTATCTAGTGGTATAGATTCTTCATATATAGTTTCATTGGCAAAACCAGATAAAACTTTCACAGTTGGTTATGATAATCCTAAATTTGATGAAATAAGTTATGCTAAAGATTTATCTGATAAGTTAGGAATTGAAAATTTTTCAAAGAAAATTACAATGGATGAATATATTGACGCTTTTCCTAAAATAATGTATTATATGGACGAACCTTTAGCAGATCCATCAGCCATTGCTTTATATTTTGTATCTGAGATTGCTTCATCAAAGGTAAAAGTCGTTCTTTCTGGTGAGGGTGCTGACGAATTTTTTGCAGGGTATAATTCTTATCAAGAGGAACTAACTATGCAAGGATACATGAAAATACCTTATTTTATAAGACATATTGTTTCAAATATTGTAAGCCTTTTTCCGGATATAAGAGGATTTAATTTTCTTTATCGAAGAGGTCAAAAACTTGAAAATTATAATATTGGTTTAGGTAGAGTATTTCGTGATAAAGAGGCAAAAAGTATTGTTAAACTTCCAAATCAAACAAATACAAAAGATATTGTAAAAAGTGTTTATGATAGATATAAAGATAATTCAACATTAATTCAACGTCAAATGATTGATTATTATTATTGGTTAGTAAATGATTTTTTACATGCTGTAGATAGAAATACCATGATGTTTGGACTTGAGGCAAGAACACCATTTTTGGATAATAAGGTTTATGAAGTAGCAAAAAATTTACCTACTTATGCAAAAATTAACAAAGAAACTACAAAAGTTGCTCTTAGAAAGGCCGCTCAAAGGGTAATTCCTAATGAAGCTTATAAAAAGAAAAAACTTGGTTTTCCAGTTCCATTAAGAGAGTGGATTAAAACTGATAAATTATATAATATAATTAAAGAAAAATTTAATGGAGATAGTGCACAATTATTTTTTGATATTAAAAAAATTAATAAACTTCTTGATGAACATAAAACTGGGAAAAGAGATTCTTATAAAAAGGTTTGGACTATATACACATTTTTAGTGTGGTACGACATATATTTTAATGAAATATAGAAAGGATTTATTATGATAAATATTAAAACTGATTCAAGAAAAGTTCAAAAAGGTGATACTTTTGTTGCGATAAAAGGAAATACTGTAGATGGACATGATTATATAGAAAAAGCAATTGAAAATGGTGCTTCAAAAATAGTTTGTGAACATGGAAATTATAATGTAGAAACAATTATTGTTCCAAACTCAAAAGAATATTTGCAAAATTATATTGTTGAAAATTATAAAGATGTTATCAATAAATTAGATATAATTGGTGTAACTGGAACTAATGGTAAAACAACTACTTGCTTTCTTGTTTATCAAATGCTTAATAAACTAGGCATAAAAACAGCTTATATTGGTACAATAGGTTTTTATGTTGATGATGAAGTACAGGTTCTTGCAAATACAACTCCTGAGATAACAGAGATTTATTCAATGCTTACTACCGCAGTTGAAAAAGGATGTAAAACGGTTGTGATGGAAGTATCATCACATGCATTATCATTTAAAAGAATTGAAGGCTTAAAATTTACTATTGAGGCATTTACTAATCTGACCGAGGATCATTTAGATTACCATAAAACTATGGAAAATTATTTAAATGCTAAACTTTTAATTCTTGATTATTTAAAAGAAAATGGAACGATTATTGTTAATACTGATGATGAATATAGTAAATATTTTGAAAAGAAAAATTATAAAACAATTGGATTTACTAAATCTGATTATGAAGTAAAAAGTTATGAAAGTACTGAAAATGGTACAATAATTAATTTTGTTTATCAAGGAAAGAATTTAAGTATTACAACAAATTTAAGAGGTAAATTTAATGTTTATAACTATATGACAGCACTTGCCATAATTAATACTTATGGAATAGATATTCAAAAAATATTTGATATAACTAAAGATGTTTTTCCTCCGAAAGGAAGATGTGAGCAAATTAAAGTACGAGATGCTGAAGCAGTTATTGATTATGCACATACACCAGATGCTGTTGAGAAAATAATTAATTCTTTTTTAGAAAATAAAAAAGGTAAAATTATTACCATAGTTGGTTGCGGTGGAGATAGAGATCCTAAAAAAAGACCTATTATGGGAAATGTTGCTACACAGAAAAGTGATTATGTAATATTTACTAACGATAATCCTCGTACTGAAGACCCTAAAATAATAATGGATAATATTATAAGTGGTGTTCATAAAGAAAATTATGAAATAATATTTGATAGAAAAGAAGCAATTAATAAAGGACTTGATTTACTTAAGAAAAATGATACTTTATTAATTCTTGGCAAAGGTCATGAGGACTATCAAATTATAGGACACGAAAAACATCACTTAGATGATAAAGAAATTGTTTTAAACTATTTAAAAAATAAAAATTAAATGATATAATGTATTTGTTTGTTGCTTGTATGGCGGAATTGGTAGACGCGATAGACTCAAAATCTATTTTTCCAAAAGAAAGTATCGGTTCGACCCCGATTACAAGCACCAGATTGATACTTAACTTGGAAATTAATTCTGAGTGTAATGCTAACTAGAAAATAGTTAGTTTTTTTCTTTTTAAAAAGATTAGTTATATTTCAAACTAATCCATAAATTGTAATTTGTTATTTAATTAATTCAATTTTTGTTGCTTCCACTTGTGCAGGATAACTTTCATTAATCATACCTTTATAAGTAATAGTTACTTTATTACCAATTTTACATGAATTAAAACCATCAACATATTCAATTCTAAATTTGTCACCAGATTTATATCCTTCTTCATTTTCGTTTGGACTAACAATCATAATTTTTTCTTAACATTCTATTATTGTTGCCACAAAAGAATTAATATCATCTGAATTATCTTGTTTTGAATAATTACAACCTGTTAATCCTAAAACCATAACCACACATAATAAAATAGTTAAAATTGATTTTTTGATAATTCTACTCCTTATAATTGATGCAAAATACTTTTTATCTGTTATTTACATAATAATTATACAATATTTTGTAGTTTCATCAATGAATTGATTAATCAAAGATTTATTCACCATTATTAGCGTATATCAAAAACTTGGATTTTAAGTAATACTTATTTTAATGGTAATATTAATGGTAATAAGAATGTATAAAATATTGTTGATGGTGTTATTATATTATTTTTTATTACATTTATAATAGTTATTAATATTTGTATGGGGTTTATTGCCTTCATACTTTATTATACTAGATTGATACTTAATTCGTTTTTTTGGAATACATTAATTATAATTATTAATTTACAATCATCTTTTTTATATAATTAAATGAAAATAATCTAATGATTAAATTTCCTATTATTTGTTGTATAAAGTTTCAATTATTATATTAACCGTTTCTTTATCTGCATTACATAAAGGATAATATTTGGCAATTATATCATTACCATTAACTAAACCCTCAACACTTGTTCCAAGTGCTTTTGCTATTCTAAATACTACAGGTAATGTCTATTGCGGATGAAATAATAGATAAAGCAACTCCAACAATTGCTAAAAGTGTTGGTAAAATAACAGAATCTATTAAAGATAACTTAAATAATGCAGATGTTAAGAAATAATTTGCTTTAAAAACAATCTAGGACTATATGTCCTTTTTTTTAATATAAAATTATGTTAAAATATTTACGGAGAGATTATGGATAAAATTATAAAAAATATTCTAAAAAAAATTGAAAGTGAAGGATATGAAGCCTATATAGTAGGTGGTTTTGTTCGTGATTATTTACTTAAAAAAAACTCTTATGATGTTGATATTTGTACTAATGCTAAACCAAAAGATTTAATTAATCTTTTTAATGTAAAACAAAATCTTAATAATTATGGTGGACTTAATATGAAAATAAAAAAATACAACATTGATATAACAACATATAGAAAAGAAAAAAAATATGATAAAAGAAAACCAATTGAAATAGAATACGTTAGTAATTTACTCGAAGATATTAATCGTAGAGATTTTACAATAAATTCAATATGCTTGGATAAAAATGATAAATTACTAGATTTATTAAATGGAATTGAAGACTTAAATAATGGTATTATAAGATCTATTGAAAATGCAGAGGATAAATTTACTGAAGATCCACTTAGAATGCTTAGAGCAATAAGATTTGCTAGTATTTTGGATTTTGATATTGAAGAAAATACTCTTAATGCAATAAAAAATAACTATGAAAAGGTAAGCTCTTTAAGCCCTAAAAGAGTAAAAGAGGAACTTATTAAACTTCTTTCTAATAAAAATTTTAAAAAAGGATTAAATCTTTTAGATGAAACTAAAATTAGTGAAGTTATAGGTCTTAAATATAAAGAAAATATAACTTTTTCAGTAGATATTTTAGGTATGCTTTCACAAATTGATGTAAAAAAAATTGAGTATACTAAAGAAGAAAAAGATAATATAATTAAGATTAAAGAAATATTAAATCAAAATAAAATTAATAGTTTTACTTTATTTAATTATGGATTATATCTTTCTTATGTAGCCGGAGATGTTTTAAATATAAATAAACAAACTATCAACAAAATTTATAAAACCCTTCCCATAAAAAGTATGAAGGATATTGATATTACTGGAAAAGAAATAATAACACTATTAAATATTACTCCCTCAAAGAAGATAAGTGAAATAATAAATGATGTTAAAGTACAAATTTTAAAGGGAAATTTAAAAAATAAGAAAAATGAAATTAAAAAATATATACTAGGTAGGTACACAAAATGAATAAAGACAACAAAAAATTTATAGTAGAAACACTTTTTTTAAAGGAAACATTAAAATATAATTTAACTTTAAAAGAATTTATAATTTTAATGTATTTTGATAATGATTATGATTTAACTTTTGATGTAAAAAAAATTTCTAAATCAACATGTTTATCTGAAAATGATACATTGATTGCTTTTAATAATTTACTTACTAAAAGATTAATTAAATTAAATCAAGTAAAAAATGATAGTGGAAAACTTGTTGATAAAGTATCTTTAGAAAACTTTTATAATAATTTAAAAGAATCTATTGATTTAGAAAAAGAAGAAAATGATGAAAATAGTATTTTCTTTAAATTTCAAGAAAAATTTGGTAAGAGTTTATCTGGTATGGATTATGAAATAATCAATGCTTGGATTTCAAAAGGTTTTAGTGAGTCACTTATTCTAGAAGCTCTAGATGAGGCAATAAAAAATGATGCTTCATCACTTAGATATATAGATAAAATATTATTTGATTGGAATAAAAAAGGTTATAAAGGAAAAGATGAATTAAAAAAGATTGATGAGTATGCAGATGACAAATTTAAAGATACTAAGAACTTTGAAACAAGGGTTTTTGAGTATAATTGGTTAGAGGATGATAACTAATTTAAGAGAAAACCTAGATTATTATATACCTACTCCTAGGTGTGAACTTTTATATAAAAATGATTATGAACTTTTATTATCTGTAATGCTTTCTGCACAAACAACTGATAAAAGAGTAAATGAAGTAACAAAAAATTTATATAAATATAGCTTAAAAGAAATAGCATTACTAGATATAGAACAAATAGAAAATATTATTAAACCTTTAGGTTCTTATCATAAAAAAGCACAATATGTTAAAGAAATTAGTAACATTTTATTAACAAAATATGGTGGAGTAGTTCCAAAAAGTAGAGCAAAGTTAGAAAATATGCCAGGTGTAGGAAGAAAAACTGCAAATGTTGTTTTATCTTTGCTATATAATATTCCTACTTTTGCCGTTGATACACACGTAGAAAGAGTATCTAAAAGACTTGGACTTGTAAATATTAATGATAATTGTTTGCAAATAGAAAAGAAATTAACTAAAATTTTCAATAAGGATGAATATAATAAAATAAATGATCAGTTACTTTTATTTGGAAGATATTATTGTAAAGCAAAAAATCCATTATGTAGTAATTGTTTAATGAATTGTAAATATAAAAATATAAATAAAAAGTAATATATGTTTTACATAAAAAAAGAGGAATTATCTTCTTAATTTACGATATATTTTTAACATAATGGGAAGCAAAAAATTAATTAGTTTTTTATTAACTATATCATATTCACCAACAAATTCTGTATAAGTACCACCCATTTTTCTTTTATATTCATGGATTCCATTATAATTTTTTTCTTTAGTTCCTGGTTCTCCACAAGTTCCAAATAAATCTAAAAAAGTACATCCTTTTTCACTAGCAATTTTCATTGCTTCATAGTAAGATCTATTAACTGCAAAAGTATAAGTCGCAAGACTATTATTTCCAATATATAATGTCCACATTTGATTATTTATAATTGGACAAATAAGTATTAATGAAACAATTCCGTTTTCATTTCCTTTATATTCAGAAAATACTTCAATATCTTTCTTTAATCTTGCAATAATATTTTTAGTATCAGCCATTTTCTTTTCTGGTATTTCTTTATTTTCAATTTTCTTTTCTAAATCATTTAATTCATTTTTAGCTTTTTTAAGAAGTTTATCAGGATATATTTTAATTGTAATATTTACACTTTTTCCACCATTTGTCATGAATTTATCATAACACTCATAAAATTTTTTAGGATATCCATTAAAATTATCTCTATTAGCAATATCTTTCATTAAATTATAAAATGTTTCATTATCATAATCATTTATAATTTCTAAATCATAATTATAACTTCTTTTGATTGTTTTTAAGTATGTTTTATTCATACTTTTTTCTATTTCTTCGATAGGCTTTTTTGTATCAATTCTGAAGGTAAATCTTGGTTGATTTGCTTCGAATAATTTTGTATAACCTTTAAATTTATAACCAAGTTCTAATAAATAATCATGTAACCATTCGTTACTAATTCCCTCGTTTAAAGGCTGAGCATTTTCATCTAAAGTATGTAGTATAACACCTGGATCTATTTTAAAATAAATTCCATTATTTTCTTTTAAATAAGACTTTATTGCTAAAGTAAAATTCTTAATTAAGGATTTGTCATTAAAGTCTAATACTGGTCCTCTTGGTGCATAATAATACTTTAATTTAAATGGCATTTCTTTTACAAAACATAAACATATACCTTTTAATTTATCCTTATCTTTTAATCCTAAGTATAATGGTTTTAAACCTTTACCTTTGCTAGCTTGTCCCCATTCATAACACTGCATAAAATGCGTATAGTTTGATTTATCAAAAAAATTTTTATATTCTTTTTCATTTATTTCAATTAATTTCATATATTACCTCTTCATAAATATTATAGCAAATATTTTTGGTTTTAATAGATTAAAGTTGACTATTTTAGAAAAAATTATTAATATTTATTTAAGAGGTTAAAGATGAATATAAAATATATTGGAACAGGTTCTTTGATATCAAATGATAATCAGGCATCATATTTAATAAATAACAATATTATGGTTGATTTTCCACAAGGTACAATGAAATTGCTTAAAAAAAATAATTTAAATGAACAAATTAAATATATATTTATAACACATACTCATGCAGATCACTTTTTTGATTTACCATTTATAATACTTGATTTTTATCAAAGAAAGCAAAAGTTAAATATTGTTATATGTAAAAAAGATAGAAAGAAAGTTTTAAAAGTTTTGAAACTTGGGTTTCCTGGAATGTTTTATGCAATTTTATATAATAAAACAATAAATTTTATTGATAATAGTAAGCATATTAAAATTGATAATTTAATTGTATCAAGTTATAAAACTATTCATGGTGTAATGAAAAACTGTTATGGTTATGTTTTTAAATATAATAATAAAAAGATTGTTTTTACCGGAGATACCACTATATGTGATAATTTACTTAAAAATATTTTAGATGCAGATTATTTAATTTGTGATGCAACAAATAAATTGGGCAATAATTTCCATTTAGGAGTAGACGATATAAAAACTTTTTTAATTAAATATAAAAGTTTAAAGATTATTCCCTCACATATGGGTAAAAATTCTAAAAAAGAACTTCTTAATTGTAAAAATCAAAATCTTATTATTAAAGAAGATATGGAAGATTTAATAATTCATTAAAATATAATTAATATAATTTAGCAATAATAATTAAATAAGATTGTATTGTTGTTTTCCATTTTTATTTGTTTTTTCAATTAAGGAAAGCCAAATTTTTTTTATATCTAATTGAAAGAAAACATTTTATATGGTATTATTGTTATGATAGGAAGGATAGATTATGGCTAGTTTTGGAAAACATTTTGCAGTAAATGAAAAAAATGGATTATCATTACCCACTGCGATACATAAAGGTAATTATTATAGAATAACGGTTCTTACTGATAGACTTGTTAGACTTGAGTATTCTGTAACAGGTAATTTTGTAGATAATTTAACTGATTTAGTTTCAAATCGAAATTTTCCTGTGCCTAGTTATACTTTTGAAGAGGATGATAAGTATATGGTTATAACTACAAAGTATTTTTCGCTTCAATATATGAAAGAAAAACCATTTAAAGGTCCTTCTTTTGCACCAGATACCAATTTAAAAGTTAAATTACTTAATACTGATAAGGTGTGGTATTATGAACACCCAGAAGCAAGAAATTTTCTTGCAAGTTCATTTTCTCTTGATAATTTTAATGGAATGTTTAATAAACTTGAAAAAGGTTTATATTCAACAGATGGTTTTGCTACATTAGATGATTCAAATCCATTAATTACAAATGAATCTGGATTATTAAATAAATCTACTGAGGAACATGTAGATATATATTTATTTATGTATAAAAGAGATTTTGGTCTTTGTTTAAAAGATTATTTTGATCTTACTGGTCTTCCTACATTACTTCCTAGATATGCTTTTGGTATATGGTGGAATAGAGATATAATTTATTCTATGGATAATATAAAAGCTCTTTTGACTTCATTTAATAATAATGAAATACCTATTAGTGTACTTTTATTAAATGAATTTTGGCATACTAAAAATAAAGATAATATTTTAGAAAATAAAACAGGTTTTACATTTAATAAAGATTTATTTTATAGTCCTACAGAACTTGTAAAATATTTACATGAAAGAGGGGTAAGACTTGGACTTGAGATTGATCCCACGGAGGGAGTAAGAGCTAGTGAAGATGCTTATCCTGAATTTGCCGATGAATTAAATTATAAAAATAATGAAACAATTCCATTTTTAGCATTTGATAAAATGTTTATAATTTTATATTTTGAAAAATTAATTAATCCCCTTACAAAGTTAGATGTTGATTTTTATTTTATTGATTATAAAAAGGATATAAAATCACTTAGAGCACTTACTTATTATCATATAAAAGATTTTTTACAAAGTGAATATAAAAGACCAATGCTTCTTGCAAGAAATACTATGACTGCGTCACATAAAAATGCTGTATTATATTCTGGACAAACTATTGTAAGTTGGAATACATTAAAATATTTACCATTTTTCAATAGTAGTGCTAGTAATCTAGGACTTTCATGGTGGAGTCATGATATAGGTGGTTTTAAAGATGGTATTGAAGATGCCCAGCTTTATATGAGGTATGTTCAACTTGGAACATTTAGTCCTATATTTAGATTTAGTGCTAAAAGGGGTATTTATTATAAAAGAGAACCTTGGCTTTGGGATTATAAGACCTATAATATTGTTAAGGAATATACTAATTTAAGACATAAATTAATACCATATTTATATACAGAAAACTATTATTATGCTAAAAAGGGTATGCCACTTATTCAACCAATTTATTATAATTATCCTGAAATGTATGATGAACCTGAATATAAAAATGAATATTATTTTGGAAGTGAATTCTTTGTTTGTCCTATAACCAAACCAATGGATGATATAATGAATAGAACAGTTCAAAGAACTTTTATACCAAAAGGTATTTGGTATGACTTTAAAACTGGTAAAAAATATGTTGGAGATAAAAGATATATAACTTTCCATAAAGATGAAGATTATCCTGTATTTGCCAAAGCGGGTGCAATCATTCCAATTGCAAATATTTCTTCGAATTATAATTTTACCGGTAATCCAGAAAAACTAGATATTCATGTATTTCCTGGTAAAAGTAATTCATATAATTTATATGAAGATGATGGAATAACAAGACTTTATGAACAAGGTTATTATGTAATTAGTGCAATTGATTATAATTATATGCAAAATAATTATACATTAATAATTCACCCTTTAGAGGGTAAAACTGCAATAATACCTGCGACTAGAGATTATAATATTATATTTAGAAATACTAAAGAAGCAAGTAAAGTTGAAGTATTTATTAATGGAGAAAAACTTGAAAATAGTGCATATACTTCAAATGTAAAAGAAGATAGTTTCATTGTAAGCGTACCAGGAATTGATACAACAAAACAATTAACAATTAATTGTAGTGGTAAAGATATTGAAATAGATGCTGCAAGAATTATTAATGAAGATATAAATTCAATAATTACTGATTTAAAAATTAAAACTAAGCTAAAAGAACAACTTTATAAAATAGTTTTTAGTAATATGGAAATTAAAAAAAAGAGAATTGCTATAAAAAAACTGAAAAGTAAAGGATTAGAACCTAAGTTTATAAGAATGTTCATGAAATTATATGATTATTTAATTGAAATTTAATAAAAAGTATTGTATAATGTGCTTGAGCAAAGGAAAAAAGAGTAGTAAATATATGTTGTTTTTATAGAAAACTAATGGTTGATGGAAATTAGTAAACTAGTATATTGAACTTGCTTTTGGATGCAAATGGGGTAATTTCCGTATCAATTATATAAGTAAAATTAAAGGTGGTACCGTGCAATTGCACCCTTTTGTACTACTTTTTTTATTGGAGGAAAAATGAAAAGAACACTAATTGTTTGCTTAATTGTATTTGTAATTTTATGTATAATATTTTATTTTTATGATATGTTCATGTTTAATGTAATGCGTAAAAATAAAAAAAGCAAAAAGAATAAAGAAAAATATTTATTCTCTGTTAGATACTTAATGGCAAAATTTAAACTGCCTAAAGATTTACTAATTCAAAATAAAATGGCTTTTATTTATAGTTTAATAGATGCCTTTATAATAACTATTGTATTTATGATAATAGAACTTATTAATTTTCCATTTTATATATTAATTATTATAGGTTTTACATTACTTTTTGGACTTATATATGCAATGTATGAATTTCTTGGAAGATATTTAGAAAGGAAGAAAAATGATGAATGAATTTAAAAATATAGAGGAAAAATGGCAAAAATATTGGGAAGATAATAAATGTTTTAAAGCAATTAATGGTGGTGAAAAAAACCCATATTATATATTAGTTGAATTTCCTTATCCATCTGGTTCTGGACTACACGTTGGTCATGTAAGAAGTTATACCGCTCAAGATGCAAAGGCAAGAATGAAAAGACTTCAAGGTTATAATGTATTATTTCCTATGGGTTGGGATGCTTTTGGGGCACCTGCAGAACAATATGCAATTAAAAATCGTATTCATCCAAAAGATGCCGTAAAAGAAAATATTACTACTTTTAAAAGGCAAATGAAAACACTTGGATTTTCATTTGATTGGGATAGAGAATTTTCCACGACTGATCCAGAGTATTATAAATGGACTCAATGGCAATTTTTAAAATTTTATGAACATAATATGGCTTATAAAGCAACTGTTCCAGTTAATTGGTGTAATACTTGTAAAACTGTTCTTTCAAACGAGGATGCTGCTGGGGGAGTTTGTGAAAGATGCGGAAGTACAGTTGTTCAAAAAGAAAAAAGTCAATGGATGTTAAAAATGAGTGAGTATGCTCAAAGCCTTCTTGATGGCCTTGATGATACTGCTTTTGCAGATAGAGTTAAGTTAGGACAAATAAATTGGATTGGAAAATCTACCGGAGTTGAAGTTGAAATTAACCTTACCACTGGAGAAAAATTTTCCATATTTACAACATGTATTGAAACCATATATGGTGTTACATTTTTTGTTATCGCACCAGATGGAAAATTAATTAAAAAATTATTGCCAATGGTTGAGAATAAAGAAGAAGTACAAAATTATATATTAAGTTCATCAAAGAAATCTAATATGGATAGAACTAGTCTTAATAAAACTAAAACTGGTTGTGTTTTAAAGGGAATCGAAGCAATTAATCCTGTTAATGGTAAGAAAGTTCCTGTATTTGTCGGAGACTTTGTACTAGGCAGTTATGGAACTGGTGCTGTTATGGCTGTACCTGCTCACGACGGAAGAGATTATGAGTATGCAAAAGTGCATAATTTGGAAATGATTGAGGTTATTTCTGGTGGAAATATAAGTGAGAAAGCTTATGAGAAAGATGAGTATATTCCTGCAAATTCAAAACTTATTAATAGTGAAGAATTTACTGGTCTTACAGTTAGCGAAGCAAAAGAAAAAATTACCGAAAAACTTGTTAATATGGGTAAAGCTAAAGTGATCAATA
The DNA here is from genome assembly GCA_964430785.1 of uncultured Mycoplasma sp. GTDB lineage: Bacteria > Bacillota_I > Bacilli_A > RF39 > UBA660 > UBA6448. Next base: position 23,260 of record CAYSFJ010000004.1, read on the forward strand.
ATTATAAAATGCGTGATTGGATTTTCTCTAGACAAAGATTTTGGGGTGAACCAATACCAATGATTAATTGTCCAAATTGTGGTTGGGTTCCAGTACCTGAAAATGAACTTCCAGTAATGCTTCCAGATGTTGCAAATTATGAACCTACAGATGATGGTGAAAGTCCTCTTGCAAAAATTACTGATTGGGTAAATTGTAAATGTCCTAAATGTGGTATGAATGCAAAAAGAGAAACTGATACTATGCCTAATTGGGCTGGTTCTAGTTGGTATTTTTTAAGATTTATGGACTCTCATAATGATAAGGAATTTGCCTCAATGGACGCAATGAAATATTGGGGTAAAGTTGATTGGTATAATGGGGGAATGGAGCATACAGCAAGACATTTATTATATGCAAGATTTTGGGTACAATTTTTATATAACATTGGTTTAGTTCCGAACAAGGAAATGATTTATAAAAGAGTAAGCCATGGCATGGTACTTGGTTCTAATAATGAAAAAATGAGTAAGAGTAAAGGCAATGTTATAAATCCAGATGATATTGTAAATGAATATGGTGCTGATACACTTAGAATTTATGAAATGTTTATGGGTGATTATAAAGAGGATGTTCCTTGGAGTACTGAAAGTTTAAAAGGATGTAAAAGATTTGTAGATAAAGTTATAAGATTAAAAGATAATTTAAATGATAATGTAGGCTTTACTAAAGATTTGGAAAAAATCCAAAATCAAACTATAAAGAAAGTCACTTATGATTTAGACAACATGGCATATAATACAGCAGTATCAAGTTTAATGATTTTAACTAATGCTTATCAAGATGAAGGATCTATTTCAAAAGATGATTATAAACTTCTTCTTACACTATTAAATCCGATTGCACCACACATTACTGAACAGTTGAATGAAAATATTGGTTTTAGTCCGATTGTTAATAGTTCATGGCCAGTATATGATGAAGAAAAAACTAAAGATACAACTGTTACCATTGCTATATCTGTTAACGGTAAAGTAAGAGGTAAATTACAGGTAGATGTTGATTTACCAACAGATACACTTAAGGAAAAAGCATTTAACCTTCCTAATGTACAAAATTTCACAAATGGAAAAGAAATAGTAAAGGTTATAGTTGTTCCAAATAAAATAGTAAATATTGTAGTAAAGGGGTAAAACCCCCTTTTTATTTTGGAAAAATGTGTAAAAATTTAAGAAAAGAGTGGGAATTTTGTGTGAAAATGTTAAAAATAACTGGAATTCTGTGTAAAATCTGTTTAATATTGTTGGAATTTTGTGTATAATCATAATGAAGTTGATAAAAATGGGAAGATTAAAAAGAAAAATTGATGACTATTTGATTGAATGGAAAAACTCTAAAGATAAACTGCCACTTATTGTTAAAGGCGCTAGACAAATTGGTAAAACCAATGCTATTGAATATTTTGCAAATAGTAAATATGAAAACTTTGTTAATATTAATTTTGTATTGCAACCTGAATATAAAACAATTTTTGATGATGGATTTAGTGTTGATAAAATTATAAGTAATATATCAATTATCAATAACGATTTTGTATTTGACCCAGGAAAAACTTTAATATTTTTTGATGAAATGCAAGATTGTATTAATTGTGCTACTTCTTTGAAAGCCTTTAATATTGATAAAAGATATGATGTTATATGTTCTGGCTCTATGATGGGAATTAACTATAAAGAAATTGAATCAAATAGTGTTGGCAATAAGTAAGATTATATAATGCACTCAATGGATTTCGAGGAATTTTTATGGGCTAAAGGTTACAAAGAAAATCAAATTGAAGAACTTTATGAATGTATGAAAAAATGCATTCCCTTATCAACAACAGCATTTGATGTTATGATGCAAAACTTTAAAGATTATATGATTTTGGGTGGTATGCCAGCAATAGTCAGTAAATATATTGAAAATAAAAATTTTAGTGGTATTTTAAATATGCAAAAACAAATTTTATTAGATTATGAAGAAGATATTGCCAAATATGCAAGTGGTCTACAAAATGAGAATATTAAATGCATATAGAAAAGTTCCGGTATTTCTTGGAAATAAAAATAAAAAATTTCAAGTCTCAAAAATTGCAACAGGTGCAAGAAATAGAGAATATCGTGGTGTATCTGATTGGCTTTCTGATGCTGGTATAATAAATATATCTTACTGTATGGAGGATTGTGCATTACCATTAAAAGGAAATAACGATTCTGAAAATTATAGGTTATATTTTGCTGATACTGGTTTATTAATTGCTTCACTTGACGATGAAGCCCAGGATGATTTAAGAAAAAATCAAAACTTTAACACTTATAAAGGTACAATTTATGAAAATATTGTAGGCGATATGCTTGTTAAAGCTGGCTATAACTTATTTTTTTACAAAAATGAAAAGGGTACTATAGAGATGGATTATTTTATAAGAGATAAAAATTCTTTGATTCCTGTAGAGGTTAAAGCAAACGATAATTCTACAATTTCACTAAATAATTTAATTGATAGTGATAAATATAAAGATATTAAATATGGTATAAAACTAAGTAATAAAAATATTGGATTTAATGGTAAATTTTATACATTCCCTTATTTTATGACATTTCTATTAAAAAGATATTTAAAAGATACTAAATAAAAATTTATAAGATTTATATATCTTCTTTTTTATGTTATAATTTTTATTATGAAAAAGGAAAAATTAGATATTTTATATGAAGATAAATTTTTAATAATAGTTAATAAGAAAAGTGGAATTCTTACAATTGCCAATGATAAAGAAAAAGATAAAACCTTATATCACAAGGTACATGAATATTTATGGAGAAAAAATAAAAATAATAAAGTGTTTATAATTCATAGACTTGATAAGGATACAAGTGGGATAGTTATCTTTGCAAAAAATGATAAAATAAAAAAATTAATGCAAGATAATTGGCAAAATGTTCAAAGATATTATTATGCATTATGTCATGGAAATTTCAAATGTAAAAGTGGCACTATCATAAACTATTTAAAAGAAACTAAAACTTTTATGGTATATGATACAAAAAATGAAAAAACAGGTGATAAATCTATCGCTAATTTTGAAGTCATTAAAAACGAAAACAATAAAACTTTTATAAAAATAAACATTTTAACAGGTAAAAAAAATCAAATTAGAGTGGCACTGCAAAGTATAAATCATCCAATATATGGAGATAAAAAATATGGAAAAAAAGATGGTATAAGAAATTTATGTTTACATGCATATAAAATAGTGTTTACTCATCCAATTACAAAAAAAGAAATTATTATTGAGTCAAAAATTCCTAATTACATGAATATAAAAAAAGAAAGTTAATTTCTTTCTTCGACAAACTTTTTATATATTTTATTTTATATTATAATTGGTGATAAAATATGAAAGTAAAATTATTTGATGAAAGTCATGAAAAAGATTTAGAAAAGGTAATAAATCTTTTTTTAAATGAGGGAAACTATGATATAATAGATATTAAGTTTCAAGTTGCTATTGCAGTTTGTGGTGAGGAGCAAATATACTGTTTTAGTGCTATGATAATTTATAATTAAAGCATATACATATTGTTAGAATCAATGTTTATATCGTCTGTGGAATAATTAGTATTTTCAAGATTAGATATTCTTTTATCAAGTCTTGCAATTTGTCTTTCAATTTTAGCAAGTCTTTCATCTAAGTCAATATTATTTTGATTATAATAAGGATTAGGCATCATATTAGGCATATAACCATTTTGAGGCATTATCATATTTTGAGAATCAAAAAATGAGTTTCTATTTTTTTTCATAGGCATTCCTTTCTAATGATATTGTATGTTTAAGAAAAGGATGTGTTAACATGAGGATGAGAAATCCTAAAAATATGGATGAAATATTAGAAAGTTGTAATTATTTTTTAAATGAAAAATTATTTAATAATGAAAATGATATATGTTTAGAAATTGGTATGGGTAAAGGTAACTTTTTACTTGAAATGAGTTTAAATCATCCAAATATTAATTATATCGGTGTAGAAAAATACTCTAGTGTTATATGTAGTGCAATAAAAAAGATTAATAATTATGAACTTGATAATTTAAAAATACTTAATATTGATATTTTAGATATTCCCGAGTATTTATATGGCAAAATTAAGACAATTTACTTAAATTTTTCTGATCCATGGCCTAAAAAAAGAAATATTAAACGAAGACTTACCTCAGAAAACTTTCTAAAATTATATGATAATTTATTTAAAGAAGAAAAACATATAATTTTAAAAACTGATAATATAGATTTTTATGAATTTTCAAAAGAGAGTTTTTTATTATATGGTTATGAAATAGTTAATGAAACATATGATTTACATAATAGTGATGTAACAGGTAGTCCTAAAACTGAATATGAAGAAAAATTTTCATTACAAGGCGTTAAAATAAAATATATAGAAGTAATAAAAAAATAGTGTTATAATAATGGTGTAAGGATGGTTAAATGAAAAAAACATTTTTAATATTGCTACTTATTTGTTTATGTGGATGCAGTAATATAAAAAATATGAATACTGATTCTTTATTAAATGAACTTACTAATAAAACAGGCAAATATAATGAAGTAAATCGTGCTTTTAAATATTATTTACCAAATGGATTAAGTATAGATAGTTATGATGATTACAATGCAGTTATATCTTCATCAAATTATAAATATTATCTTTATGTAGATTTAATAAGTTATTATGAAAAAACGACTTTTGAATATAGTGAAAATAATAATGCATATTATAGTAAAAAAATTGATTTTGATAATAAAATGGGATATATTGAGATTAATTTAAAAGAAAATGATAAATATTTGATTGAAATTATGTATAATTATGCTAAAATAGAAGTAATGGTAGATTATGAAGATATTAATCTAGCAGTATTAAATGCTGTAACCATATTAAGAGATTTAGAATATAATGATATGACTGTTGAGTCTATTGCTAGTAATAAATCTCAAAAGTTTAATGAAGAAACTTATAATATTTTTAATCCAAAAGGTAGTGATAATAATTATTTAGATATTATTGAAAATGAGGATGAAGTAGTTGAAGAAGAAAATGAAGAAATTGATACAGATTTAGTAAAATAGGAAGGTGAAAATATGGGATTATTTAAAAAAGTAAAAGATATTTTATTTGAAGAAGAAGAGTATACTGAACAAATAAAAATCACTCCAGAAATGCGAAATGAACCTGTAAAAGAAGAAAAGAAAGAAATTAAAACTGAAGAAAAACCTCAAGTGACAAAAGTTGAAGAAAAAGTTCAAAGTGAAAAAGAAGTTTTTAAAAATAATTCTTTCCCATTTTTAGATTTTGACGAAGAGGAATTTGATAGTTCTAAACCAGGTATACCTAAAGAAAAGCCTGCCGAACCAATTAGAACGCAGAAAAGATATAGTAATGTTTTAGAATATGAAAATAAAAAGAAAACTCAAAAAAGGGAAAATTTTGGTAGGTATGAAAAAGTAGAATCTGCGGAAAATATAGAAAGGAAGAAGTTTAAACCTTCCCCAATAATATCACCTGTATATGGAGTACTTGATAGAGATTATAAAAAAGAAGATATTCAAAAATATGAAAATACTGTTGATGTTCAAAAAGTTAGAGATAAAGCATTTGGTGAAAAAAAGGAAAAACCATTATCTAGTACATTATATGAACAAAGTGAAACAGTTACAATTTCTAAACCTACTGAAACAGCTGAAAAGGTAAAAACTATTGATGAACTTTTGGAAGATACTTCCGATGTTATAATTGATATGGATGCAGAACTTGAGAATGAATTAAAAGAAGTTGAAAGTAAAGTTACTCCAAAAGAGGATATTGAAATTACTAAAGAAGTACCAAAAATAGAAAAGTCTGAAGATACATTAGAAAGCGATTTATTTGATTTAATAGACTCAATGTATGATACTAAGGAGGATGAATAATTATGCAATTTTTGAATGATTTTCTACCAATTATAATATATTTATTACTGATTATCTTAATTATTATTGGTATTGTTATTGGAATTAAATTATTAAATTTTATGACAAAAGCACAAAATATTATAGATAATGTTGATAAAAAAATTAATACACTTAATCCAGTATTTGATATTATCAATGTTGCCTCATTTAAAGCAAATAAGATTATTGATAAATTTATTGATTTTTTTACAAATGTATTTTCTAAAATATTTTTAAAAGGAAAAGAAAGAGAGGAAGATGAAAATGAATAAGAAAGGTAAATTTATTTTAGGAGCGGGTTTAGGTTTAGGTTTAGGAATGCTTTTAGCACCAAAATCTGGTAAAGAAACTAGAAAAGATTTAATGAACAAGTGTAATGAACTATTAAATAAAGTTAAAAATATGGATGCTGATGAAGTTAAGGAAAATATAACTGAAAAAGTTACTGAACTTCAAAATGAAATTAGAGCTTTAGATAAGGAAAAAGTAAAGGAAATTGCTATTAAGAAAGCTACCTTAATTAAAGATAAAGCTACTGAACTTGTTAAACTTGCTGCTGAAAAAGCAACACCTGCAGTTGAAAGTGCCGCTAAAGAAGTTAGAAATTCTGCTGCTGAAACTTTAAGAAAACTAGCTGATACTGTTGAGGATAAACCAAAGAAGAAATAGATACTAGTTATCTGTTTTTTTATTACAAATTTATTATTATTTTTATCTAAAATATATGAATATGAATGCTGCAAGTAAAAGACAATAGATTGAAAAGTAAACTAATTTTCCTTTTTTAACGGCATTAGAAAGCCATTCATAAGAAAATAATGTTATTACTAAAGCAATTACCATACCAATAGCATATGGAAGTATTAAAGAGGGCATATTCGCAGCATTCAACATATCTTTAACACCAAGCCCCATTGCCGCAACACTTACAGGAAAATATAACATAAATGTATATTTTAAAGCGGTTTCTCTTTTAAGTTTACATAGTAGGCAAGCAACAAGTACTGTACCACTTCGACTAATGCCAGGCATAATGGTTATCATTTGAAATAGACCTATGATTATAGCATCTTTTATTGTTATATTTTTGTCATCTTTGTCACCATTAATATTTTTAACAAAGAATAATGCTATAGCTGTAAGTAAAAATGCAAATCCTAGTATTTTAATACTTGTAAGTTTTTCTTCAATAAAATCTTTTAATAAAAGTCCTGAGATTCCTACTGGTATTGTACTTATTACTATATTAAGCACATACTTAAATCCATATTTTGTTTTATTTCTACTTTCTTTATTAAAAATATAAGAGAAAAAATCTTTAATAAGTTTTATAACATCTTTTCTAAATAAAAATAAAATTGCTAAAAATGAACCAAAATTACATATAATTTCATAATTTAAATCTGTAGACATATTTGCATTAAAAATATTTTTAAATAAATACATATGTCCTGAAGATGATACTGGTAATGGTTCTGTTAAACCTTGTAATATAGCCACAATAATATAATTTATTAAATTCATTCTATCACCATTAAAATTATATAATATTTTTAAAATTTTATAAATATAAATAGAATATGAAGTTAATAATTTTTTATATACTTGGAAATTTTTTATCAGTAATTGGCTTATTTTTTATTATAATTAATTTTAATTTATTTATTTTAGGGTATAGTTTTAAATATTTTGTATACTTTATTATTAGTAATTTATTTTGTAATATTTTTTTTATTGGAATTTTAATGCTTATTTTAATTTATGAAAGGGGAAAATTATGACAATTAATAATGTTACATTTAATTTTTTAGATAAATACTATCCGTTTTATGATTGGTTAAATAGTGATGAAATTGTAACAAAAAAGTGTTATGTATATAAAGTTGATACAAGTATTATAAATGCTTTTATTGAATATAATATTATTTTAGATAAGTTGTTGCTAAAAAATATGCCTATTGTATTTTGCGACGATTATACCGCTATAGGAATAATGTTTAATAGTGATGGTGAAAGTAAAAGTAAAAGTAGTATAAATTTATGTGATGAAGAAAGAATATTAAATTATACTAGATTTATGAAAAAAGAAAAAGTTATATATAAAAAGTTATGTAAACAAACTATGTATGATACCCTTCGTTTTGATGAAAATATAAGAAATAATTTATTAATTGAAATTGATGGATTAATAAAAAATAATGATGTTGAAAAACTTAAATTTATCCATTATGAATTATTTAATAAAGACGAGATAAATTTTGAATTTATGAAAAAAAATATTATAAAAAAATTAAATGGACCTATATCTGATTTAGAAAAAAATGTATATAATTTATTGAAAATATGCTATAAAACTGTATAATTTTTAAAATTATATCAATAATAAGAATATGAAAAAGATTAAATGTTTGTTAGTGTTATTTATTACTTTATTATTTATATCTGGTTGTAGCAACCTTGCATCTGATGCTGTAAAAAAATATTTAGATAATTATAAGAATCTAGATGATAAAGTTTTAGTAGATATGAATAATGTTATTGATAAAGAAAATTTAAATGAAGAAAATTCTAAAAAATATGAAGATATTTTGAAAAAACAATATACTGATCTTTCTTATGAAATAACGAATGAGGATTATAATGGTGATGAAGCCACGATTACTGTTAAAATTAGTGTTTATGATTTATATAAAGTGCAAAAAGATGCAACATCATTTTTAGCAAATAATCCTGAGGAATTTAAGGATAGTGATGGTAAATACGATGCTGAGAAATTTATTAGTTATAAACTTGATAAAATGAAAGAAACAACTGAGAAAACTAATTATACAATTGATTTTTATGTAGTAAATACATCTGATGGTTGGATAGTTAGTAGTTTATCAAATTCAGATATAGAAAAGTTACACGGAATTTATGATTATGAGTCATAAATTTTTTTAAAAGCACTTTACTATTTTAAATTTTTCCTCTATAATAATTAGTATAGGAAGGGTGAGACTATGGAAACTAAAAAAATTATTCCAATTGTACTTGTGATACTAATTTTATTTGTGGGCTTATTTATTTTCAAAAACAATAATAAGAAAGAAGATGGGTATTCTTTATTAAGCGTTACTTATAACAATGAAACAAAAGAATATAAAAATATTAGTGTTGGTTTAAAACTAACTAATCTTGATGCGGAAATTATTGCCACCGAGGGTAATAAAATAGTTATAAGATTAATAGATGGAACTGACGTTGAAATTAAACTTAATGAAGAACAAAAAGTTTGTAAAGCAGATAATGATTGTGGTCTTGTAACATTAAAATAGGTGAAGCATGAGTCCAATTATAAAGTGCGTAGTATGTGTAGTTTGTGCTGTATTTTTTGTATTAATTAATACTATTATATTATTTTTAAAACCCGAATTTAATTTTGCAAAAAATGATGATAATAACTATAATGTTTTTTATCAAAAATGGATTGGTACTATTGTTTACATGGCTACGATTACAATAGCATTATTTTGTATATATTTTTCATTATCAATTAAATTATTTACTAGTTATAGTTTATTAACTATAGAGTGTTTGCTTTTAATTATATATGCTTTATGTAAATATAAATGTATAACTGTTAATGGGGATGATATTAAGGTACAAAGATTATTTAGAAAAGAACTTAATACAAAATTTTCAAAGATATCTTTAGTAACATATTATCCAAATGCTAAAGTAATGGTTAAAATATCAAAAAATAAAGTTTTTGATGTATCATTTAATTCAGAAAACTTTCATAAATTTTATAAATCTCTTATTAAAAATGATATTAAGTTTAAAACAAGTTATATACCTAATGATGAGAATAATGTTTATTTAACAAAATTTAATATGTCAATTAAATTTCCAGATAAAATGTTTAGAGAATATTATCAACAACATTCATATTTTAGAAATAGTGTATATTTATTTTCTGCAAGAAATTTAGAAAAAAAAGAATATATTGAGGGCTATCTTAAAGAATCTAATAAAGATATATTAGAGTTTACGCAACTTGTTAAAAATGATTTAGCACTTAATGAATATAAATTTGTTATGAAAGAGGATGTAGTAATTGATGGATATGATTTTACTATATTAAAATCTACTTATAAATTAAATTCAGATGAAGGTAGAATTGCTTTTATATATAATGATAAAAAGGGTAAATATTTTGTATTATATGCAAACTATCTTTTGAAAAATGAAATGGAATTTTATTCTAAAATTAAAAATTCTATACATAGACCTTTATTCGAGGATGGAAGATCTAGACTTGTTAGAGTATAATATTTATATAAATTAAAAAGAAAGATTAAACGTCTTTCTTTTCTTTTTCTTCCATTTCTTCATTTTGTAATTTTTTAAAATCTATTTTACCCATTTTTGTTTTAGGAAGTGATTTTCTAAAATCATATTTATATGGCCATTCAAATTTTGCAAGTTTACTTTCAACATATTTTTTAATATTCATACGAAGTATAGGATTATCAATAACATCATTTTTAAGGACAATACAGGCTTTAGGAACTTCTACTTTATATGGATGGGGAATACCAACAACAGAACATGTAAGTACTGCTTCGTGAGATTGTATTATTTCTTCTACGTGTTGAGGGTAAACATTATAACCACTTGATATTATCATCCTTTTAAGTCTTTGTTTGTAAAAAACTATACCATCATTATCAATATAACCAATATCACCAGTATGAAGCCATGTATATCCATCTTTATGTACCTGAAGAGCTTTATTAGTTTCTTCTTCATTATTTAAATAACCAAGCATAACTGTGGGAGCACTAATACATATTTCTCCATCTTCATTATTTCTTACCTCAGTTTGGGTAAATGGTTTAACAATTTTTACATCATTACCAGGTCCTGGAATACCAATAGCACCTGTTTTATAATGATAATCAAAATTTGCTATTGCACCTGCCAAACACTCAGTCATTCCATAACCTTGACTTATCTCTACATTTGAATTATGTTTTCTAAAAAATTCATTTATTCTAAGTTCTAAATCTTTAGATAAAGAATCTCCACCAACAACTGCATATTTTACAAATGATAAATCTTTGGTATCACTTTGAAGTAATGCTTCATATAATGTTGGAACACCAATAATCATTTGAGGTTTATATTTATCAATTATATTTGCAAATTCTGATGCTTTGAATGTTGGAACTAATATTACCTGTTTTCCAAGACATAACATTGAATTTATACTAAGTGCTAGACCAAATCCATGAAATACTGGCATAATTGCAAGAATTTTATCACCTTTTTCAAGCTTTTTAAGCATTATTATTTCTTGAATAGTTAAACTATTAAAATTACCATTTGATAAAACAATTCCTTTACTAATCCCTGTAGTACCTCCGCTTTGTAATATACAAGCTGGTTTATCAATAACATTGTAATATTTTTTATATTCAAATGATTTTTTATGTTTTAAAAATTTTCTATAACTTATAAAATTATCTTTACACGGGATAGTATATTTATTAAACATTTTAATTTTGTAACCAATTTTTAAAATTATCGGTAAAGAATTAGCTGCAGATACACCAATTATTTTTGTAACTTTCGTGCCATTAGTGATATCGTTTAACTTATCATAAGAGGCATCAATTGCTATGATAATGTTACTTTCATTATTCTTTAAAATATTTTTAATTTCTTCATTACTTGAAAGTGGATGAACCATATTACTTACTGCACCAATTTTGTTAATTGCATAAAATAATATAACTGCTTCAGGTATGTTTGGAAGAAGTAATGTAACAATGTCCATCTTTCCAACACCTAAATATAATAAACTTTGTGCAGCATTATCAATCATCTTTAATACTTTTTCATAAGAAAAAATTTTATTATAATAGTTTATTGCATTATCTTTAAGATTTTTACTAGCATAAGAGTGAAAATTATCATATATTGTTTCATCTTTTGCTTTCATTTTTCTTTCCTCTTTTGTATAACATTTATTCCACCTTGAATAGGATTTTAATTTTCTTTCTAATTTAAATAAAAACATATGTCCTCCGTATAGTATTATTATATAACATTTTTCTTAAAAGAAGTAAATTTTTATTGCGATTTAATATATTTTAATTATTTATATTATTTTAATTTACATAAATTATTATGGAGGTATTTATGAAAAATTTAATAAAATGTTTATTACACGTTAAAACAGTTATTACTTTAGCGGCTACTTTTGTTTTTGTTTATTTATCTGTAAAAAGTCAAATACCAACAGATACAATTACCATGGTTATAGGTATGGTTTTTACATATTATTTTAATAAAAAGGAGGATGATAGTAATGGAACTACTTAAATTTCCTAAAAAAAGTTATTATTTAACTCAAGGATTTGGAAAGAATACTTTTTCCCATAAAAATAGAAAGGCATTGGATGTTTCTACAAGAAAAGGTTTTAAAGAAATATATGCACCATTTTCTGGATATGTTTCAAAAATTTATGTAAAAAGAAATAATTCTTACACAATATGGCTTACCTCAAATGAAAAAGTTCTTTGTGCTGATGGCATTGCAAGATTTGCTGTTGTAATGATGACTCACCCCAATAAAATTATTAATTATAAAGTTGGTCAAAAGTTTAATCAAAATGATTATTTGTTTGATGATGGTACAACTGGTAATGTAAAAGCACATTTAGATTTTGAAGTTGCCGTATATGAAAATAAAAATAATATTATTAATAATTGGCAAAATATTAAGGGAGATTGGGGACTTTCCAATGCTGTAGATCCTACAAAATATATGGTTATGGATGATGATACTTTAATTATAAATGATTACTATAAATTTCAAAATAAAAATTATACTTTTAAAAAAGTAAGTGAAATAAGAAAAATTGAAGAATATGTTAAAGGAAATTATAAAACTTTATATAATATGTATATAAGAAGTGGACCAGGAACTAATTTTAGAATAAAAAAAGTATCAGAACTTACAAAAAATGGTAAAGAAAATAGTTTATATAAAAATTTAAATTCATCGGCTATATATAAAAAAGGAACAGTATTTACTGCTCTTGAAATTATAAATAATGGTGCATCTTTTTGGGCTAAAACTCCAAGCGGGTATATTTGTTTAAAAGATGCAAGTTGTATATATGTGGAAAATATATAAATTATTTATTTATATTATCTTCATTAAATAATTCTTTTATATCAATATTTAAGGCATCTGCTATTCTACCAATAACTACTAAAGTAAAATATTTATTTGGATTTGCACTTTCTATTTGTGAAATATAGTGCATTGAGACATCTATTTTATCTGCAAGTTGTTGTTGAGTTAAATTAGCCATTTTTCGCTGTTTTTTAATGTTTATCCTAACAATGTTATAGTAATAATAATCGTTATGTAAACTTTTATTATCCTTCATCTAAATCACCTATATTAATTTTATAATAGCCGTTAGTTAGAAATATATGCACTGGCAGTTAGAAACATGGTATAATATTGATTAAGAAAAGGATGATATATATGTACATATATAATAATTTAAAAGATTATAAGAATAATTTAAAATATTTTTGTTCAAAATGTGATACACCTTTAAAAAATGTTAAAAATGGTTGTCCAAGCTGTGGTAGTTTTGATTATAGAAAAGAAAATGTTAATACTAGATATGAAGATATACTTAGAGATAATAATCTTCTTTCAAGTTTATTATGTATAATTGCATGCCTTATAATTACCTTGGGATTTTTGCTTGGCATTGTTATGGGTGGTAATGATACTATGGATTTTAACTTTATTGTTGCTCTAAAATATTGGATCATTTCAGATATTTGCTCAGCATTTGTTTTTGCTTTATCTGAAATTATTAAAATACTTCATGATATTAGATATAAAATTTGGTTAAAATAAAGTGCAAAGTAATTAAAAATTTGATATACTAATTATAGTAGTGAGGTTTGTTTATTTATGAAGAAAAAATATAAGATTTTGGCAATAGCCATTACAGTAATTTTATGCGTTATCGCTTTATTTATGATAGGAAAATATATTTCTGATAAAAATGTAAGTTCAGAAACATGTTCAGAAACATGTGATGATAAACCTATGATATATATTTATCCAACAAAAGATGTAGATTTAAAAATTAAATTTGTAAATGATGATAAATTATTACATACATATCCAAAATATGATAATGAGTGGACTGTTCACGTTACAAAAGATGGTAATATTTATGATTATAAAACTAAAAGAAATTATTATGCTTTATATTGGGAAGGAATAGATAATTCTGTTATTGATATGAGTGAGGGATTTGTTGTTAAAGGAAATGAAACAACTTCTTTCCTTGAAGAAAAACTTTCTTATTTAGGCTTAAATGATAGAGAGATAAATGAGTTTATTGTATATTGGTTAAATAAGATGGAAAATAATAACTATAATTATATAAGATTTAGAACGTTGGAAGAAATAAATGAATATATGCCATTAGAAATTAGTGAAAAACCAGATACATTAATAAGAGTGATAATGGATTTTAAACCATTAACCAAAAAGGTTAGTGTTAAAGAGCAAAAACTAGAAAAAGTTGAAAGAAGTGGATTTACAATTGTTGAGTGGGGAGGAAGAATGTTAAAGTAATTCCTTTCTTTTTTATTTGACTGTATAGGGTGTAAACAATTTCTTAAACTATGTAACTAAATAACTTTTTTGTTTATAATATAAGGGGAGTGTTTTTATGAATAATTACATTTATTGGGTAATAATATATTTAGTTTTTTCACTTATTTATGCCCAAACATTTAAAAAAGCTAATAGAAATATGAAAGATGCAAATGCGTTAACTGTTTTGCTAGAGTTTTTTACAGCTTGTTTTGCAATACTTTTAATTCCATTTTTTAAGTTTAAATTACCAGATAATCCGAATGTATATTTTACACTTTTAATAGTTACAATTATATATGCCTTTACAGATAGATTAAATATTGAGGCAAGGTATGGTCTTAATACATCAACATTTTCAATGCTTAAGCAACTTTCAAGTGTATTTTTAGTAATCTTTAGTTTTATATTTTTAAAAGAAAAACTTTTAATAAAAAAAATTATTGGAGGTATACTTATAATTTTTGCAAATATTTTATTAGGTATGAATAAAGGTAAATTATCATTTAATAAATATTTTATAATGTGCTTTATATCAAATTTTTTATTTGCAATTGCAATGCTAATAAATGTAAATATATCAAGTAATTTTAATATTGCTTTTTATACTATTATTACAGTATTTATTCCTTCAATATATATTTTCTTATTTAGTAGATTAAGTTTAAAAAAACTTGTTAAAGAATTTTCATTATATGATAAAAAAAGATTTATTGTTGCATCATTTTCATGGTGTATAATGTTAATTTCTTCGGTAAAAGCATATGAATATGGCACTGTTTCAGTAGTGGCACCACTTTTAACATTATCAATGATTACTAATACTATTTATGAATTTATTTTTGATAAGAATAAAAAAGACCTTTTATTTAAATTATTTATAAGTTTTCTTATCATAATTGGGGTTATTCTTATAAAAATGTAACATAATATAAATGGAGATTTTATGTATTTAATTTATGTTTTAATTATTGTATTAATAAGTGGTGTACTTGATATCATTGAAAAAAAGGCAAGTGAAAAAGATGAATTAAGATTTTGGGCATTTGGTTGTCTTATTTTTGGCATTTTTGAAATCTTTTTGGGGTTGTTTCTTTTAAATAATAATTTTTCATTTAAGGATTTATTTTTAGTTTTGCCAGTTTCAATGCTTAGCTGTATTGGTTATTATTTTTCAGTACTTGCTTTAAAAAATGGAAATATATCTAAAGTAAGTGTAATAATGCGATTAAAAATTATTTGGGTTCTAATTTTATCTGGTATATTTTTGCCAAGTGAAAGATTAAAAGTTATTCAAATTATTTTAGTTTTTATAATTCTTTTATTAAATATATTGTTAAATTATCAAAAGGGAAGAAAAGGCAAAGATTTGGGTATAATATATGCTTTTGGTTATTTATTTTCTAATGGAAGTGCTACTTTTATTAACAAATTAGTAACATTAAAAATCGAAAATACAATGGCTATAACATTTTATTCTGGCATAACAAGTATATTTTCAATTATATTAATACTTCTTATAATAAATAGAATTGATTTATTAAATATTAAAAAATTTAAAAGCAAAAATGAAGTACTTATCATGGAAGCTTTAGAGGTTATTTCTATGATACTTTTAAGAATTGCACTTAAAACTGGAAATGTTGTTATTATATCAAGCTTATCTTCCTCTTCGATTATAGTGGCTACGCTTTTAGCAAATATTATATTTAAAGATAAAATTTCCCCTAAAAAATGGTTTATTTTAGTTTTAATAGTATTATGCTTAATAATATTGTCTATAATAAGCATTTAATCCTTTTAAAACATAGTATTATTTGATATAATACTATCGTTTACGGAGGACTCATGAATAAAAATACGTTTAAGCATAAAGAAAAAATATTAAAGTATTCTTCTGAGTTTGATTATGAACAAGCTTTTGATTTATTAAAAGCTATTAAATTATTAAAACATACTAAAGAAGGTTACGAGCATACATTTGAATTTAATGTAAATGATAAAAATTATTATTTTGGTAATCTTGATGTTCAAATTGATACATTTAATGGCTCAATAAATGAAATATATTGTTCTTGCAATCATTTTGGAATATTTAGCAAATGTAAACATATAGCAGCATGCTTAATTAATTATTATGATGAAATTTTTAAAAAAGAGGAATTTGATTCAAAGTTTATTACAGATGATTTACTTTCCACTTTTAACACTAAAGAAACTATCACACCTATAGTAAAAAAAGAAGTACATATTGAAATTGAACTTCATAAATATACATATTATGCAAATACTTGTGATATAAAATTTAAAATAGGAATAGATAAAATGTATATTTTAAATAAAAAAATATATGATTTTGCTCGTTCATATTTATATAAAAAAGGTGTTGTTAACTTTGGTAAGAATTTTGTTTATGATCCAAATATTCATTTTTTTAATGAAAAAGATAGTAATTTACTAGATTATATTACTACAAAAGACTCTAGATTCTTTGAAAACGTTGATGGTGCTAATTTATCTTCAATAATTACTAGGCTTTCCTCTTATGATATAAAATATTATATTGATGATAATTATAAGGGAATATACACTGGTATTACATCAAATTGTCCTTTAGAAACTTATTTAGAAAAAAAGAACGATAATTATGTTTTAACGTTTACTAATATTAATAATTTTGATTATGTTGGTTCATATCCTCCATATGTGTTTTTTAAGGGAAGTATTGTTCAACTTGATGATAAAACGATTGATTTAATTAATAAGTTATATAGGTACAATGTAAATTCAATAACAATTCCTCAAGATAAACTAGACACATTTAAAACTGGTCTTTTAACCAAAATAAAAAATGAAATTAAAATTGATGATAATTTAGATGGAGAAATAATTATTGGTAATAAACCAAAAGTTAAATTGTATTTTGATTCAAAATATGATGGAATCATTTGTAACATTTTATTTAATTATGGTAATAAACAATTAAATTATTTTGCTAATGACAAAAATATAGTTAGAGATAATGAATATGAAAATAAGGTTGTCGAAGATATTTATTCATATAATTTTAGAAACGAAAAAAATCGATTCATAATGGATGATATTGATTATATTGGTGCTTTTATTGAAGAGGATATGATATCTCTTGCAAATGATTATGAAGTTTATTCAACCGAAAATTTTAAAAAAAATAAAATGATTAAAACAATGATAAAATCTTCTTTTTCAATAGGTCAAGATAATATACTAAGTTATCATTTTGATTTAAATGGTATTTCTGATAAAGAAATTAATGATATGATTAATAGTTATAAAAATAAAAAAAGATATTATAGGTTAAAAAGTGGTGATATTGTTAATCTTTCAAATGATGAAAATCTAAAAGAACTTAATAATTTACTAGATGATATGGATATTAATGGAGCATTATCTGGTGTAATTCCCAAATACCGTGCTATTTATTTAGCTAGTTTAAAAGATAGTAAGTATTCTATAATTGAAACTAATAATATTTTTGATGATTTTATAAATAAATTTAATCAATATAAGGATGTTGATATTAAATTATCTAAAAAAGATTCAAGTATTTTAAGGGATTATCAAGTAACTGGTGTTAAATGGCTTTATAATATTTATAAGTGTGAACTTGGAGGTATTTTAGCGGATGAAATGGGACTTGGAAAAAGTATTCAGTTAATTTATTTAATCAAAGAAATTCTAAAGGAAAATAAAGATGCTAAAATATTAATTGTATGTCCTACATCTCTAGTTTATAATTGGCAAAAAGAGTTTGAAAAATTTGGTCAAGATATTACAATAAAAGTAATGTATGGGCTAAAAGAAAAAAGACATGGAGATTTTGAAAATATTAAGGAAAATGTAATTATTACATCCTATGGACTTATTCGTGAAGATGAACAATATTATAGTAAACTTAATTTTGAAGTAATGGCAATTGATGAAGCCCAAACTATTAAAAATGCCACAACTGGAATTACTAAGTGTGTAAAAAAGATTAGTTCTAAAGTAAAATTTGCATTAACTGGTACACCTGTTGAAAATAATGTTGCCGAATTATGGAGTATATTTGATTATATTATGCCAGGTTATTTAACAAATCTTAAAGCATTTAATGCAAAATATGCTATAAAAGATTTTGATGATGAGTCTACGAAGGCTCTTGTTAACTTACAAAAACAAATTACACCATTTATACTTCGCAGAAAAAAAACAGATGTTTTAACAGATTTGCCTCCAAAGATTGAAAATAATATTTTTATTGATTTAAATGAAAAACAAAAGGGTGTATATGCTATGGAAGTTAAAAAGACTCGTAAGGAAATGGATGATATTATTGCAAATGAAGGTTATGAAAAGGCTAGATTTAAAATTTTACAACTTCTTACTAAATTAAGACAACTTTGTATTGATCCCAAAATAGTATATGAAAATTATATTGGTGAAAGTTCTAAAATAATTGAAGTAACAAAATTGTGTAAACAAATTATTGAAAATGGTCATAAAATTCTTTTATTTTCTTCATTTAAAACTGCAATAGACATACTAAATAGGGAATTTACCAATGAAGGAATTTCTACATATGTAATTGATGGAAGTGTAAATGCTAAAAAGAGAAATGAACTTGTAGATAGATTTAATAATGATGATACAAATTGTTTCTTAATAACTATTAAATCTGGAGGAACTGGTCTTAATTTAACTAGTGCCGATGTTGTAATTCATTTAGATTTATGGTGGAATCCTCAAGTTGAAAATCAAGCAACAGATAGAGCACATCGTATTGGTCAAAAAAATACAGTTGAAGTTATTAAATTAGTATGTAAAGGTACTATTGAAGAAAAAATATTAGAACTTCAAAATAAGAAAAAACTTTTGGCGGATACTTTAATCGAGGGAGAAGATAGGGATAAAAATATTATATCCAAGTTAAGTGCTGAAGATATTAAAAATTTATTGAGTACGGATATTAATGAAGAATAATATTGAATTAAGATAAAAATTGTATTTTTCCCCAATA
This sequence comes from uncultured Mycoplasma sp., assembly GCA_964430785.1. Taxonomy (GTDB): domain Bacteria; phylum Bacillota_I; class Bacilli_A; order RF39; family UBA660; genus UBA6448. The sequence continues at coordinate 43,002 of CAYSFJ010000004.1, forward strand.
TATGGCTCTTTAGATAAAAACACTTGTTGCTATTTATTGTGAGTTAAGTACGAAATTATGTACAAATAAAAAAGTAATTAAATATTTGAAATTAATTACTTTTTTAATTTAATCAATATTAATTAATTCATATGAGGTATTACCAAGACCTAAACTTTCAGCATAAGGTAGTATATGTCTTCCACATCTTGAATCAATTCTTTCTTTAATTAGTTCGCTGCCTTGTTCATTTGTATTCCATATCATATCTATAAATGCTTGGTCATTTGCAACTGGGTCAAGTGAGGCAATAATTCCTATATCATTTATAACAGGATCACCTTGATTTTTATCGCAATCACAGTCTACGGATATATTATTCATAACTGTTATATAACAAATTTGTTTATTATTATCACTAATATAATTACTAACTGCTTTTGCAGCTTCAGCCATAGATTCAATAAAATCCTCTTGCTTATAATCTACTCTCCAAGCATCTGGTAATTGAGTAGTTTGACCGCAACTGTGAATATATGCTTTACCACTTCTTGAGGCAATACCTATTGATTGATTTTTAAGGTTTGCACCAAATCCTCCCATAGCATGACCCTTACCATGTGCAAGGTTAATGATTGTATCATAATTTTCAAAGTGAGAACCAATTATATCGTATTTTAAATGTTTTCCATTTTTAACAGGAATTTTAATTTCTCCCTCACTATCCATAATATCAACATCTGCATATTCAGTAAAACCATGTTTTTCAGCAATTTTTAAATGTTCTTCAGTAGTTTCTCTTTTACCTGCGTATGCAGTATTACATTCGATAATTGTACCATTAAGCATTTTTACAAATGGGGCAATTAGTTCTTTTTTTAAATAACCTTTTGAGCCATTTTCACCAGTTGATACTTTAATACCAACTTTTCCTTTTGGGGTTATATCCAAATAATTAAATATTTTAATAAGGGAATCACTATTTATTTTTTTTGTAAAATAAACTTTTGATTTTTCCATATACACCATCCTTTTCAACATTAATTTTCTCACAATTTATAAATTATTACAATTATGTAAATTAATATTTTAGTTATTATATAGTTAAAATATGTTTATTTATTTCAACCCATGCTATAATATTTATATATTTTAGTAGTATTATTATTAAATATAGTTTTAAAATAAAATGATGTATTTAGGTTAAATATCAAATAAAAAGGAGCATTGTATGGCAAATAAATTTTTAAAATTTCTTCAGGATGTTAATAATACTTTAGATGAAAAAGAAAAAAATGAAGAAAAACAAAGATTAAATAAACTTGAAAAAGAAATGGGTATGTATGGACTTGATGAAAATGAAAAAGAGCTTGTAAGACGTGGCGAATATAATCTATGGGATTTTGATCCAGATAATCCACATGAAGATGACGATTATTATAAGGATGACTTAGATTATGATGACGATGATGAATAATAATTTTTTCGGAGGTATATATGATTTATAGAATGAAACTTCAAAATAAACCATTTAAACAAATTGAAGGTGGCAGTAAAAAAATAGAAATTAGATTAAATGATGAAAAAAGAAGTCTATTTAATGTAAATGATTATATAGAAATTACAAATATTTCTACTTTAGAAATTATGTTTGTTAAGATTACAAATTTATATCATTTTGAAAGTTTTGAAATGTTATTTAATCATTTTGATAATTCTATATTAGGTAGTTCTTGTTATGAAAATTTATATAATTATTATTCTAAAGAAGATGAAACTTTATATGGAGTTTTAGGCATTGAAATTGAAACGCTTCCAAAATTTAATCAAATTATACATAATGAAAATAATTTAACTTTAATGGACGTAAATAAAATTGTTCGAAGATCAAAACTTATTGTTGAAAATAGTAAAGGTGAGATTTTAATATGTCATATGGGAACAAAATATTTTTTAATTGGTGGACATATAGATAATGATGAAAGTGATGAACAATGTTTAACAAGAGAAGTTTACGAAGAATCTGGTGTAAAAATAAAATTTAAAAATATATTACCAATTGCATCTTCAAATTATATAAATAAAGATTATAACAATATTACTTACATTAATACAAACTATTATTTTATAAAATATGATTTGATACCGGATATTAAAAATCAAAATTTAACTCAAGAAGAAAAAAATGAAAATTTTAACTTAATATATATTCCAAAATCAGAAGTATTAGTTTTTTTAGAAAAAAATAGGAAAATATCTCAAGAAAATGGAACCCTAAGTGATACTATAATGGCAATAAAAGTATATTTAAATCTTCAAAAATGATTCTCTTCGTGCTATAATTACTATGGGAGTAGGTATGAAAAGGATAAGTTTAACATATAGTGAATATTTAGATAGTTTATCAAATGAGGAAATTGAACAAATTTTAATTTTCTTTAATATAAAATATAGAAAAAATAGTAAGAAAGAAAATTTAGTTAAAATTCTTACAAATAGTGCTGAGGATATTACTAAATATTCTTTTAATTTATTTCAAAATGATGAAGTAGCAAATCTAAAATTATTATTGAATAGTAACGGACATATTAAATCAAAAACAAATTATTTTCTTTTACATTTTCTTAATAATTTAAATAAAAAGGGTATGGTAAAAAAAATAGATATTAATGAATTTTATATGCCAAAAGACATTCAAAAATATTTTAAGTCGCATTTAAAAGATAGAGATTCCTTAAAAATGATTAAATCTAATACAAAAGAATATAATTTAATTATTGGGTTATTAAATACATATGGAGTACTTTCATATGATAAATTTTATGAAATGTTTAATAATGTTATTCATTATGATAAAAGTTGTTTATTAGAAAGACTTACTGTTTTAGCAAACTTTTATGAAGAATTTGAACTTTTCTTTTCAAAAAAGGAAAATTATGTTTGCAATAAAGCATTTTTTAAAGAAAAAGGGATCCAGTTAAAAGAGATAAAAAAATATTGTAATAAAAAATCTAATTATAAAATTTTTAGTTCTAAAGAATTAACAAATATGTTTAGTTATAAATATATGAGTAAATTTAAGTCATTTAAGAAATTGCTATCATTTATAAAAAAATATTATTATTTAGATGAAAAAGATTTAAAAATGTTTTATAAATATGTTATTATTCCATATTTAAATGATGTCCAGATTGATAATCCTGTAAAGCAAGAAAATTTATCTAATAATATTGACAAATATTTTGAATATAGAAGTGAGAAACATAAAAATAAGTTTATTGATTTAGTAAAAGGGATTATTAACGAAGCACCAATGTGGAAATACAATGGATATAGTGAAATTGAAAAGGAAAAAGGTGTAATATGAAAAATATAAAAAATTTACCGCTTTATTTGAGTATATTTATTATGGTTATATTTTCCGTATTTTACTTTGTAACTATTAATAAGTATAGTTATGCCTTTTCCTATGATGAAGTAAAAGAGTCTACCACACATCAAGAATTACTTATAAAAAAATGTGCTGAAATTTATGCTGATTCTAATAAAAATTTATTTGACGATAAAGAAACAATTTATATAACTGTAGATGATTTAGTGCAAAAAGGGTTATTAGCAAATGATAATGGGAAAATATATGAAGCTGGTAGTTCTGTAAAAGAAATCAATAATAAAAAAATAAGGATTACTTTAAATGATGGTAAGTATGATATAAAGTTATTAAATAATTAAGTGTAAATAAAATGTAAAAAAATGATATAATTGTTGCAATAAATAGTATAAATTGGGTAATATATTATTGTAAGGAGCTGGTAAATATGATTTATCCATCAATAGATAAATTACTAAATATGGTTGATTCTAAATACATGCTAGTACATGTTGCAGCAAAAAGATCTAAACAGATGCTTGAATACTATCATTATCAATTAGATAAAAAAGAATATGTAAATAAGAAACCTTTAGGTCGTGCCCTTGAAGAAATTGAAAAGGGTATGGTTCATGTAATAAAAAAAGAAAAAAAGTCTTGATTATCTAAATAATCTATGATAAGATAATTAAGTCTTATGGGGAATTAGCTCAGCTGGCTAGAGCACCTGCCCTGCACGCAGGGGGTCGCGGGTTCGAATCCCACATTCTCCACCAAATAAGATTTAAACTTGAAATTTTAGTTTCAAGATTTCATGAAGCTGTTATGAAAATGTTTGTTTTCTAACAGTTTTTTTGTATATCATTTTAAAAAATATACAAAAAATTAAGCGTAAATATATTGTGCTATTTGAATAATTTTATAATTGATAATATAGTTATTTGAAATATAAATATTATGTAATTTGGATATAAACTAATTGTATTATCAGTTTTTTTTTGATAAAATAATTTTAAAGGTAGATGATTATATGAGAAATTCACTTTTTATTAGGCTCTCAATTATATTTGTAGCATGTATTGGTGCGGTACTACTTGCTTCTTATGTTGTAAAAATTGCTAGAGAAAGTAATTCATTAACTTATGATTTAGGCGACGACTCTTATGGTTATAGCGATACTTTCTTAACAAGTTATAGTGAATATGAAAGCCTTGCAAATGATTTAGGTATAAAAAAAGATTTAACTGCAAATAATTTTGTAACAAATTATTATTTAGCTTCATTTCAAGATTATGATAAATGTAGTGAGGAGCGTTATAAATTAGTAACAGATGTAGACTTAGATGATGATTTACTTAATATTAATTTCAAAGTGTATAATAAGTGTGGTTGGTGTAAAAGAAGACAAATATTATATTTAATTGAGTTGCCAAAATATAGTGGCGATAATCCTGAAATTAATTATATATATGATTATGAAAATAAAATTGACTGTGGAAATATTTAAAACATCTTGTTTATTTGAAAATAAAGTGTTAATATAATTATGTAAATCGATGAGAAAAGACATGATTATTATTTGCTCTTTTATAGAAAGTCAGTGGTTGATGTAAACTGATAAAGAAAATAATAGTTACTACTTTTTGAGAGGATTAATAAATCCCGGTTAGTAGCCGTTATAAATAATTAAGTTAAATAAAGGATGGTACCGTTAGTAATAACTCCTTATGGTGCTGTTTTTTTTATATAAGGAAAGAAGGTTAATAAATGAAATCAGAATTAACAAACGAAATGATTATTGGCATTGATATTTTAGAAAAGTTGAAAAAGGATTATGATACGCCATCTATAGATTTTGTAATTCGTTCGATTAAAGAAACAATTAAATCTATGGGTGTAAGGTCAAATTATGTAAATAATAATTATTTATATAATTTAAGTCGGACACGTATTGTACTTAATTTATTAATTGACGTTAATTGTCAAAATCAAAATGATGAGGTTTTTAATAAAAATTTTAATGAAGTAATTGATATATTGAATATTGAAATTGAAAGGGAGAAAAAGAATGAAAAAAATATTAGAGGATGAAAGATTATCAAAATTAAATCATAGCTGTGCTCATTTAATGGCTCAAGCAATTAAACACCTTTATCCAAACGCTATGTTTTGGGTAGGCCCTGTTATTGATGGTGGCTTTTATTATGATATCGATTTAGGAGATGTAACATTAACGGATGAAGATCTTCCTAAAATAGAAAAAGAAATGAAAAAAATTGCCAAAGATGGAAAAAAAATAATTAGACATGAAATATCTAAAAAGGAAGCTTTACAGATGTTTGGTAAAGATCCATACAAGCTTGATCTTATTGAAAATTTTCCAGACGGAACGATAATTTCTTGCTATTCACAGGGTGATTTTACAGACCTTTGTCGTGGACCACACGTTGATACTGTAAAGGAATTAAAATATTTTAAATTATTGAAATTTTCAGGAGCTTATTGGAAGGGCGATGCTAAAAATAAAATGCTTCAGAGAATATATGGCGTTTGTTTTGATACAGAGGAAGAACTTAATGAATATATACAACTTTTGGAGGAAGCTAAGGAACGCGACCACAGAAAAATTGGTAAAGATTTAGGAATATTCATGTTTTCAGATCTTGTTGGTAAGGGACTTCCAATGTGGCTTCCAAATGGATTTATTTTAAGAAGAATATTAGCAGATTATATAATGGATAAAGAAATCAAACTTTGCTATAAACATGTTATGACACCATCTTTAGGCAATGTGGATTTATATAAAACATCTGGACACTGGGAGCATTATAAAGATGATATGTTTCCTGCAATGGAACTTGAAAATGAAAGTTATGTACTAAGACCAATGAATTGTCCTCATCATATGATGATTTATAAAAATTTTTTACATTCTTATAAAAATTTACCTTTAAGGATAGCTGAAATAGCAAATGATTTTAGATATGAATCTTCAGGGGCATGTTGTGGTATTGAAAGAACTAGGGCATTTACTCAAAATGATTCACATATATTTTGCACTTCAGATCAAATTAAAAGTGAAATAAAAGGTGTTATTGCTTTAATCTTAGATGTTTATAAAGATTTTGGCTTTAAAAATTATGAATTTAGACTATCATTAAGAGATACTAATAATATTGAAAAATACTTTGGAAATGATGAATTATGGGAAAAGAGTGAAACTGCTTTACGTGAAGTTTTGCAGGAACTTAATGTTCCATTTTATGAGGCATTAGGTGAGGCAGCATTTTATGGCCCAAAAATTGATGTACAAGTAAAAAGTGCAATTGGACATGATGTTTCACTTTCAACTGTACAGGTTGATTATCAATTACCAGAAAGATTTGAATTAGAATATGTAAATGATAAGGGTGAAAAAGAAAGACCAATTGTTATCCATCGTGCTATTTTAGGCTCATTGGACCGCTTTACAGCATTTTTACTTGAAGAATGTAAAGGCTATCTTCCATTATGGCTTGCTCCAAATCAAATTAATATAATACCTGTAAATAATGCATATCACTTAGAATATGCAAAAGAGATTTATAATTTGTTAACTAATGAAGGCTTTAAAGTACTTCTTGATGAGCGAAATGAAAAGCTTAATTACAAAATTAGAGAAAGTATAATAAAAAAATGTCCTTATACATTAATTTTGGGACAAAAAGAAGTTGATAATGATTTAGTGAGTTATAGACACAGTCAAAGTGATGAAACAATAACTGTAACAAAAGAGGAATTTATAAAACTTTTACACGATGAAATTATTAGTAAAGGTGTTTAATGAAAAATATTGCAATAATTACTGGAGCTTCATCGGGTATTGGTAAAGAATTTTTATTAAATATTCCAAAAAATATTGATATTGATGAAATATGGGTAATTGCTAGAGAAAAAATACTTCTTGAAAATTTAAAAGAAAATTCTAGTTTAAATATAAAAACATTCTCAATAGATTTAGAAGATGAGCCTAATTTAGTAAAGATAAAAAATTTGCTAGAAAAGGAAAAACCTAATATAAAATTATTAGTAAATGCTGCTGGATTTGGAAAGTTTGAAAAAAGTACTAATATTTCTTTGAAAGATTCTATTGGTATGATAAAAGTTAATGATATTGCAGTTACTTTTCTATGTTTAGTGTCAATTCCTTATATGAATAAAAATTCACACATAATTAATATTGCTTCAGTTGCAGCATTTCAACCAGTACCATATATTAATGTTTATGCTGCAAGTAAAGCTTATGTGTTATCCTTTTCAAGAAGTTTGGAAAAAGAGTTAAAAAAGGATGGAATACATGTATTAACAGTGTGTCCATTTTGGACAAAAACCAAATTTTTTGATAGGGCAGTAGAAAAAAATAAAGTAATTAAAAAATATGTTGTAATGTATAATCCAACTGATGTTGTAAAAAAAGCATATATAGATATGCAAAAAGGCAAAAGTGTTAGTGTTTATGGATTTGTATCAAATTTTCAAAAAATACTATGCAAATTATTACCCCATAATCTTATAATGAATATTTGGTATAGACAACAAAATTTGAAGTAGAGGAGAAAAAATATGTATGGTTATATATTATTTATTATAATAGTGATATTTATTTTAGTTATTTTAAGTTCATTAAAACAAATAAATGAATATGAAAGGGGCGTTAAATTTACTATTGGTAAGTTTACAAAAATTATGTTGCCTGGATGGAGAATTGTTTTACCTGTTTTACAAAGTTATAAAAAAGTTGATATAAGAACAAAGGTTGATGATGTTCCAGAACAGGAAGCAATTACTAAAGATAATGTTTCCGTAAAAATCAATGCAGTTATATATTATAAAGTGTTTGATGCGTCACTTGCCGTTTTGGAGGTAGAGGATTTTTATTATGCTACAGCACAGCTTGCACAAACTACAATGCGTAATATAGTGGGTAGTGTTACTTTAGATGAATTATTATGCGAACGTGAAAAAGTTTCTGCTCAAATAAAGGAAATAATTGATAAAGAAACAGATCCGTGGGGTATTAAAGTGGAAAATGTAGAATTAAAAGATATTTCACTTACTGATGAAATGAAAAGAGTTATTGCAAGGGCTGCCGAAGCTGAAAGGGAAAAACAAGCTGTAATAACAAAATCTATTGGAGAAAAAGAAGCAGCCGAAAACCTTGCAGATGCAGCAAGAAAACTTGCAGAAAGTCCTGGGGCACTACATTTAAGAACATTAGAAACAATTAATGATGTATCTTCTGATCAATCAAATACAATATTTTTCCCAATTCCAATGGATATTTTGGAAACAGTAAAGGGTTATGCAGATAAATTAAAAAATGATAAAAAATAATTAGTAAAAAAATCTAGTTATTTTTTTTGTTTACATGAATAAAATAAAAATTAGGTAACTATTTTAATAAATTTTACATATTTTTACATTATTTACACACGAAAAATCGACAATTTTCAAAAAAAGTGCAAAAAACATGTTGACAACAAAAAAATAGTTTGGTATATTAATTTTGCACTTGAGAAAAAGGTGCGAGAAGTTCTTTGAAAACTAAGTAAAAAAAGTCAATTTAAGAAGCCAAGAAAAACTAAGATAAGTGATTAAGATATAATCATTTTTTATTGAGAGTTTGATCCTGGCTCAGGATGAACGCTGGCGGCATGCCTAAGAC
>CAYSFJ010000005.1:0-48552 GCA_964430785.1 uncultured Mycoplasma sp.
AAATTAATATGCAAAAATGAGACAAAAAATCCTTGACTGTATCAGGAATTTTTTGATATAATTATATTGTTTTAAGTCATTTCATCCACTCTAAAAAGGTTTAAAAAGAAAAATCTTACCTTGAAGGTGTGACTTATGAAAAGGAGGAAAAGAAATGAAAGCTATAATTAAAACTGGTGGAAAACAATATTATGTTGAGGAAAATAGTCGTATCTATATTGAAAAATTAGATGTTGAAGCTGGACAAAAAGTTGTTTTCGATGAAGTATTATTTGTTGATGGAAAAGCTGGAAAACCATTTGTAAAAGGTGCTACAGTTGAGGCTGAAGTAATTAAAAATGGTAGAGGTAAAAAAATAAGAATATTCCATTATCGTCCTAAGAAAAAATCTAGAAAAACTCAAGGACATAGACAAGCTTATACTTTAGTTGAAATTAAAAAAATCAATGGTTAATAATGATTAAAGTTAATAAAAATAAAAATATTATTAAAATAACTGGTCATGCAGATTATGATGTTGCTGGCAAAGATATTGTATGTGCTAGTGTATCAAGTATAGTTTATACAACTGTAAATGGTCTTTTAAATATCAATGACAAAAGCATTGAATTTCTAGATAATGATGAATATATGGAAGTTCGTTTGCTTTTATCAGATGATATTACAAACTCATTAATTTTAAATATGATGACTATGCTCAAAGAGTTAGAAAAAAGTTATCCTAAAAATATTAAAGTTAATGAAGAAATATAATAGTAAAGGAGAATAAGAAATGTTATTTATTAGTTTAAATATTCAAAGATTTGCTCACGTTAAGGCTCAAGGTTCTACAAAGAACAATCGTGATTCAGCAGGTCGCAGATTAGGTGCTAAACTTTCTGATGGACAATCTTGTAATGCTGGAAGTATTATTTACCGTCAAAGAGGAACTAGAATTTACCCAGGAACTAATGTAGGAATGGGAAAAGATCATACTTTATTTGCTAAAGTAAGTGGTATCGTTAAGTATGAAAGAATGGGTAAAGATAAGAAAAAAGTATCTGTTTATGAAAAATAATGCCTTAGGGCATTTTTTTAAATATTGAAATTTTACTATGCAAAATATAAAGAATTTGGTAAAATAATTATAAGTTTAAGGGGAAGATAATATGTTTGTAGATGAAGTTAAAGTTAAATTAATTGCAGGCGATGGAGGTATGGGATGTACTTCTTTTCGTAGAGAAAAATTTGTACCTATGGGTGGACCAGATGGCGGAAATGGTGGAAGAGGAAGTAATATCGTTTTTGTTGGAGATAAATCACTTAAAACTTTAGTAGATTTAAGATACCAAAAAATTATTAAAGGTAAAAAAGGTGAAAATGGTATGGGTTCTAACAAATATGGAAAAAATAGTGAAGATATCATTATAAAAGTTCCTCTTGGAACGACAGTTTATGATGATGATACTGGACTTATTGTAAGCGATATAACCAAAGATAATCAATCTGTAATAGTTGCTCATGGTGGAAGAGGTGGAAGAGGTAATAAAGCCTTTGCTACTCATGAAAATCCCGCTCCTAAGTTTTCTGAAAATGGTGAACAAGGAGAAATTAAATATTTAAGATGTGAACTTAAAGTTTTAGCAGACGTTGGTCTTATTGGAATGCCAAGTGTTGGTAAATCTACTTTTCTGAGTGTAATATCATCGGCAAAACCCAAAATTGCTAGTTATCATTTTACTACTTTATCACCAAATTTAGGTGTGGTTAAATTAGGTAGTAATTCATTTGTTGTAGCAGATCTTCCAGGTCTTATCGAGGGTGCTAGTGATGGAGTTGGTTTAGGAGATAGATTTTTACGTCATGCTGATAGATGTAAGGTACTTGTTCATATGGTAAATATGTCTAAAATGGAAGGTAACATGCCAATTAATGATTATAAAATAATTAGGTCTGAACTATCAAAATATTCTAAAAAACTTGAAAATAAAAAAGAAATCATTGTTGCATCAAAAATGGATATGCCTGATAGTAAAGAAAATTTAATAGAATTTAAAAAAGCTTATCCAGATAAAGAAATATATGAAATAAGCTCTATTACGCACCAAGGTATTGATGATTTATTAAAAAAGATAAATGAAGTATTAAAAACTGAGGAAGAATTTACTTATGATAAAGATGAATTTGAGGAAGAAGTTTATATTAAATTTAGAAAAGATAAACCTTATGAAATAACTAAAGATGGAGATACATGGGTTGTTACTGGTAAGGAAATTGAAAGATTATTTAATATGACTAAATTTACTGAAGAAGAGGGAGTACTTCGTTTTGGTAGAATACTTAGAGCAATGGGTGTTGAACAAACTTTAGAACAAATGGGTGCTAAACCTGGCGATGATGTTGCAATAAATGATTATTTATTTACGTATAAAGGTTAATTTTTCATACATTTTTAATTTTTTTGATTTAAATGCAGGCATTTCTAAAATGTTTGTATTTTTTATTTTTTCTTTTATTACAATTATTTTATTTTTTTCTACATTTTCTGCTTTAAATATAATTATTCCATGATTATCAAAGCCAATTACATCAATATTTTCTTTCATAAAAAAAGTATGTATTGAATTAGTTTTAGGAAATATTATTCCATAATCAAAATTTTTTTTACCCATAAAACCAATTAGTTTTTTATAAAAATTATTTGCTATTTTTACTTTTATATTTTCATCATCACTTATTTGTAATATCATATTATTATCTCCATTATAATAATATCAAAAAAAGTAAAAAAAATGTATAATTTTAAAAAAATATTTTTAATTTGTTGACTAAAAGAAAAAAATATTATATGATTAATTTGATAATAGAAGGGAGATTTTTAAAATGAATGAAGATTCAAAAAAGAGTAATGTAGTTCTTCTTACGGTAATTGCTATTGTTACAATGCTTGTTGTTGTAGTTGGAGCAACATTTGCATATTTAGCTAGTCAAGTTGATGGAAAGGGGAATTCAAATATTAATGTAACTACCAATGTATCAAGCGATTTATTTTTAATTGATGCAGGAAGTAACATTACTTTAGTTGCGGATACAACTAATTTTGGTAAAACGCAAGCTGAAAGTGGTGAAGATTTAAGTGCTACATCATCTGGAAGTATAACATTTACTACAAATAGTGATGCCGAGTCAACTAGAAAATATAAAATTGATTTAGTTATTGAAAAAAATGATATGGAATATACTTCAGGAACTTGTTATGAAAAAAGAACTGTTGTAGATGCTACACAAGATATGTGTACTAGTACAAATATTTGGGCTACAGATGGTAAAGAATTTAAATGTTATGAAAAAGGAAATGTTGTTTCAAGTACAGACCATTTAGATAATATGTATTCTTGTACAGCAAGTGATATGTATATTTGGGTACCTAGTCAAGATGCAGAGTTAGTTTTAGATTTCTATAAAGTTGATGCTTCAAAAACTAAAGATGATTGTAATGCTGGAAAATGCTATGATACTAGTAGACAAGTAATTGAGGATATAACTTCAAGTGATGATTGTTATGGCAATAAAAGATGGGTAACTGATTACTATAATGAAACTAATGGTAAATGTTATGTACTTCAAAGTACTCATGATATTACAAATGCAACAGGTACTGTTAATTTAGCAGATAATGTTTCTATTACTACAAGTAAAACTATTGGTAAAGTTAATGATTATTATATGGCTAGAGTAACATTAATTAATTATATGCATAATCAAATTCAAAATGGCTCTAAAACATTTTTAGCTACTTTAGATTATTCACAAATTATTTCAGAACCTTAATTATTAAGTATAAAAACTAGGATAACCTAGTTTTTTAAATAAAGGAGAAGTTTAAATGGAAAAAAAGAAAGATAGAAAATTTATAATATATATAGTTATAGTAATTTTTATTGCATCGCTTGGAACTTTTGCATATAGGGTAGGTTCTTATGTAAAGGGAAAAATAGATTATGCTAAACAAGAGACTAATAAAATTAAACAAGAAATGGAAGAAAAAGAAAGGCAAGCTGAAGAAGAAACTAAAAAAAGAAAAGAGGAACTTGAGCAAAAGAGAAAAGAAGCAGAACTTGAAAATGAAATAAATAGTTTCAATAACATGCTTGAATTTTATATTGGTACCCGTACTGGTACAATGGTAAAATATGAAATTGATGAAGTAGTTGAAAGCAATAAGAAGAATACTGAACATCCAATCGAAGTTATATTTGATGGAACGTCTTATGGAACAGATCCAGATAAAATTAAAGAAATAAAAGATAGTCTTAAAGATTTAAATGGTCATGATTTTCAATATTATGAAATATCTGCAGATTATGACGAAAATGGTTATATAAATAAAATAACCATTGAAACAAAGTAAGGAGGAAGTAAGATGCTAATAAATATTATTTTAATAATTATAATAATTATATCTGGACTTATATTAATATATTATAATCGTTTTGTCAAAAAAAATAATAGAGTTAAAGAAAAAGAAGCTCAAATAGATGTACTTTTAAATCAAAGATTTGATTTAATTCCAAATATAGTTGAATGTGTAAAAGGTTATGCTAAACATGAAAAATCTACTTTGGAAGATGTTACTAAATTAAGAAGTGATTATAAAAATAATGGTTTCAGTATTGGTGAAACAGAAAAGATTGACAAACAAATTAATAATCTAATGGCCATTGCAGAAAGTTATCCAGATTTAAAAGCAAATTCAGACTTTTTAAATCTTCAGAAAAACTTAAGAGAAATAGAAAATAAATTAAGTGATGCAAGAACAATTTATAATTATGCTGTTACACATTATAATAATGCTGTAGAATCAGTACCTTCAAATATAATTGCTAAAATATTTAATTTTGAGAAAAAAGAATTATTTAAAATTGATGATGAGAAAAGAGAAAATATTAAATTAAATTTATAAAAATGCTATTTTAAATAGTGTTTTTTTATGCTAAAATAGTATTATATACTAGGAAGGGCTGAAAAATATGAATAATACTTTAGAATATTTAAAAAATAATGGAATTGATGTAGATTTAGGGTTATCATTTATTGGTGATGAAACATCATTTAAGGAACTTTTATTAGAATTTAAAAATGGATTTATAAATCAGATGAATGAAATAAAAACTTTATATGAAAATAAAGATATTGAAAACTATGGTATAAAGGTTCATGCTCTAAAAAGTAATTGTAAAACTTTTGGTATAACAAATTTTGCTAATATGGCTTATGATCATGAAATGGCTGCAAAAAATGGTGATATAAATTTTATTAATCAAAATATTACTAATCTTTTTGTAAAGGCAAATGAATTATATAAAGTATTAGATACTTTCTTCGGAGGTAATAATGAATAATTTATTAAATGATTTATTTAATATTATTGATATAACTTTAATTGATTTAAATGAAGATAAAGTATATTTATATGATAAATATACAGAAAATCCCTCAAGTATAAGTTATGAACAATATTTTGAAAGATGTAAAAAAAGTATTCATCCTGATTATACAAATATTTATTTTAATGAGATAAGTGCAAATAATTTACCTTTAGATAATTATAAAATTATTAATTATTTAAAATTATCTAATTTACTTATTTATGATAATTATACAGATTTAGTAAAATTATTACCTGGTAATAAAATATTTATTGTATCTTATAAGTCTGAAGAAAAAACTTTAAAAGAGGAAAATAATGAAATAAGTAGTGATATAACAGATTTAATTTTAAATATTGAAAATACTTTAGAAAGTATATCAAGAGATAATAATGAAATTAATAATTTATATAACTATTTTTCATCTCTTTTATATGATGTAGTTAAGAAAAATCCTCAGATTAATAAATATTATGAAGGCAAATTAATTAGTAAAATGAATAATTTTACTGAATATCTTTTGATAGTGGATGATGATAATTTAACAAGAAGTATATTTAAAAAAGCATTTTCTTCATATAACATTATTGAGGCAAAAAATGGTGAAGAAGCTGTAGAAATATTAAGTAATAATTTAAAAACTAATGAGAAAAATATTGTTGGAATGTTTTTAGATTTGAAAATGCCAGTTATGGATGGTTTTGGAGTGCTTGATTTTCTAAATGAAAAAAAATTACTTAATAAAATGCCTGTTGTAATAATTTCTGCAGATGATAGCAAAGATACTAAAGAAAAAGTTTATTCTTATGCTATAGCAGATATGATAGAAAAACCATTTAATTTTGAAATTATTAATAAAAGATTAAGTAATATGATAAGAATGTATTCTAAAAATAATTATTTATCAGAAATTATTAAATTTCAAAATAAAGATTTAAGTAGTATTTTAGAAAATTATGTAAATGCATATTTAATAGATAATAAATCTGTTTATGAAAAAGTAACTGAATTACTTTCATTAATGCTTAATGATAATAAAAATATAATTATTAATGCATCAAAGTATTATGATGTAGGTTTAAAACTAGTTCCCGTAACATATTTTAATGGATTTAGTAATTTAAATGATGATGAAAAAAAGGTAGTATATTCTTATCCAAATAAATCTATATTAGTTTTAAATAATATTGATTCTTTAGATGAAAAAACTAAGGAATATGCTAAAAATATAAGCATGATGCATAATGAAAGATATGATGGTAAAGGATTTCCTAATTTTTTAAAAGGAAAGCAGATTCCATTATATGTATATCTTGTAAATATTGCTTATGAATATGCAAGAGGCATAATAAAAAACATTTCAAAAGAGGAAATGATTAAAATAATTGTAAGTAAAAGTGGTACTAAATATAGTGAGGAAAGCATAGAAATATTTAGTAAAATAAGTGGTGATATTAAATGCTAAGATCTTGTTTACTTCAGATAATATCAATATGTTATTTGTTATTACTTCTTAGTGTATTTACTAAAAAAAGGAAGATAAATAATTTAGAAAATACAAATTTTGAAGTTTTTTCAATTATAACATTTGCTGTACTTTTACTTGATGGTATAAAAAATTATTTATTATTTTTTCAAGACAAGTATGAATTATTTAATTTAATTATTAGTAAAGGGTTTTTAGTTAGTACTATTTTATGGAGTACTTGGTTAATTATATATATAAGTTCTTTAAAAAAGGAATATAAAAATTTAAAAGATTTATTTAAAAATAATATTTTTTATAGCATTTTATTAATAATAAGTTTAATTTTAAGTATTATAAGCATCTATTTAAAATCAAATTATGTTTTAGATTTTAATAAATTTATTGCATATCAAAATGGAAGTGATTTATATTTTACATATATAGTTAATATTATTTATAATGGACTTTTAGTAATATATGTTATATATAAAAAAGAAAAACTTGATTTTAATAAAAAGATTATTGTTTTTTCATTTGCATTTTTAGGCCTTATTGGTATTATTATAAGTTGGGTAAATCCTAGTGTTTCAATAACTAGTTCAATAATGGGACTTGTAATAGCACTTATTTATTTTACAATGGAGAATCCTGATTTAAAGATTATAAATGAATTGGAAAAAGATAAAGAAGTTGCTAATGAAGCATCAAAAGCTAAAACGGATTTCTTATCAAATATGAGTCATGATATAAGAACACCAATGAATGCAATAATTGGCTTTTCAGAAAGTCTTCTTACAGAAAATATGCCAATAAATCAAAAAAATGAAGTACAAAGTATATATGATGCTGCGACAACACTTTTAGGAATTATTAATAATGTTTTAGATGTTTCTAGAATTGAAAGTGGTAAAGAGGAAAAGAAAGAAACTACTTATGAAACTCGTAAGATTATTATGCAACTTTCATCAGTTATAACTGCAAAATTAGATCAAAATAAAGTAAAATTTAATATTAATATATCATCTGATGTACCTAAATTTATGATTGGTGATGAACTAAAAATATATCAAATACTTATGAATTTATTATCTAATGCTGTTAAATATACAGAAAAAGGTCATATTGATTTAAATATTACTAGTGAAAATGTAGGAGACATGGCTACAGTAACATTTTCTGTAACAGATACAGGTATTGGAATTAAAGAAAGTGATTATGATAAATTATTTGTTAAATTTTCAAGAATTCATAATCAAGAAAATTATCATGAAGTTGAAGGTACTGGACTTGGTCTTGTAATAACTAAAAAATTAGTAGAACTTTTAGATGGTAATATAACATTTACTTCAAAATATAAACAGGGTACTACATTTACTGTCGTTTTACCACAAAAAATAGATTTTAATGCAATTGAAAAAGAAGAAATTAATACTCAAACTAAAGTAAGCTCAACAAATGTACATTTTGATGGTTCACTTTATGATATATTAATTGTTGATGATAATGTTTTAAATTTAAAGGTTGCTCAAAGAATATTATCTGATTATAAATTTAGTATTACTTGTCTTCAAAGTGGAAATGAAGCTATTGAAAAAATAAAGGGTGGAGCAAGATATGATTTAATATTTTTAGATCATATGATGCCTATTATTGATGGAATTCAAACTTTAAAAACTCTTAAAAAACTAGAAGGCGTAAAAGTTCCACCAGTAATTGCTCTTACTGCAAATGCAATGGTAGGTATGAAAGAATTTTATTTAAAAGAGGGATTTGATGGTTATATTTCTAAACCTATTAATAGGGAAGAACTTCAAGTACTTTTAAATAATATCTTTTGTAAAAGATAAAAATATTAATGAAACTAGATTTTTAAAATAATAGAAAAATTTAGTTTTTTAATTTATATATATTTGATTGAAAACTATAGATTAAAAATTTAAAATATGATACTATTTATAATAGGAAGAAGGTAGTTTGTGAGAAGTTGTGTTAAAAAAATTATTTTAGTTTTTAGTGTGGTTTTGGTTGTAGGGACTTTTATATTATTTAAATATTTTAGCTCTAACAAAATAGAAAGAGTATTAGAATCAGAAAGTTATAATTATTTACCATCAAAGGCAAAAAAGTATATTGAGGATGTTTATAATGAGAACGGTGAGATTATTTTAACTGAAAAGAATAAAGTTGATGAAGAACCATATTTAAATCCTGATTATGTTGAATATTTAAAAAATGGTCAAAGTAGTGAATATGGTCATATACCTGAAATATATATAATAGATCACTTATATAAAGATGATATACTAACTAAACAAGGTGATTCAAACGAAAAAGTAGCTTTATCATATTATAATTTAAGAGATGATGGCTATATTACAAATGTTTATGATCAAGGCTCAGAAGGATTATGCTGGGCATTTTCTTCAGTGACTTCTTTGGAAAGTCATTTAGCTATAAAAAGTAACAAAACTAAAATGTTAACTTTTTCTGAAAAACAAATAGATTATGCAACTACTTCACCTTCAAATTCAATAGATATAGGAAGTAACCCTTTTTTATATAAAAATAGTCAAGTTATTGGTGACAATTTAAATGAAGGTGGAAATATGTTAAGATTTGCTAATTCAACAGCAATTGGTATTTCCCCAATTTTATGTGATGGAAATTGCAGTGATGGGTCAAATTACAATAGTGATAAAATTATAAATAGTAATAAATATTGGAAGTATGATTATAGCTATAATTCTAAACTTTCACCATTTGAAATCACAAATATAGATAATACTGAATATAGTTTAAATGAATTTCTATTTTTTAATCCGCTATCAACCAATAATCAGTCCAATGTTGATGCTTTAGTAAGTCTTATAAAGGAACAAATTGTTAATAATGGTTCTTTATATGTTTCTGTTGGAGCTTATACAAATTTATCGATAGAATATATACCAACTGAATCAGAAGAAGCATTAAATTCTAATGGAAAAAACATTATATATTATATACCTTATAAATGGAATCCTAGTGAAGGAATGAACCATGCAGTTTCAGTTATTGGTTGGGATGACAATTATACGCATAATATTTGCTTAAATAAAACGGATTTTGAAATAACTGATGCTACAAAGGTAGAAAATGACTATTCTTGTACTAAAGGTGATTTATATACGATAAATGGAGCGTGGATACTTCAAAATTCATGGGGAAATGAAGGAACCTTTATATATTTACCTTATAATAGTATGAAAAGTTCATATAGCAGTATAACTGATGTAAGTGAAGTTGATTATAATAACTCTTATAGAGCTACTGGACAAAGTACTACATTTACAAAAGGAAATACAAAAGAATTATTAAAAAAAGTCAAATTTTATGTTAATACATATAATAAAACTATATATGTTTATTATCGAAATAATGAAATAATTGTTTCAGATTATAATTTATCTTCAAGTTATGAATTATTAAAATCTCAAAAATATTCTCAACCAGGACTTCATACAATTGATATTTCAGAAAATAATATAGTTATAGATGAAAATACCGAAAAATTTGAATTAACATTTAAAGGTGACTCTGTTAAATATGATTATTATGGATCTATTCATACAAGCAATGTTGATGATAATAAATATATTGATTTAACAAATATTAGTTCAATAAGTGAAAAAATCTTAACTAAATGTACTTTAGACGATAATAAATGTATTTCAGAAACACACGCAATACCTTTTGATGATAATAACGCATTTGTCCTTTCTGGAATTTCTAGAAATTTATCTTCAAATGATAATTTAACATTTAAAATATTGAATAAAAATAATGATGATGTTACAAATTTATTTCATGTATTTAGAAATTATTCAGTTTACAATTATATTAATGCAATTTTATCATATAATAGTGAAAACATAGAATTAGGTACATATACAATTGAAGTTTATATTAATAATAATAAGTACGATGAACTAGAATGGAAACTAACAGGACATGCTAATGAATTTTTAGGTCTTGGAACTGAACAAAATCCATATGAAATTAAAACAGCATCAGATTTAAATAAATTAAGGAATCAAAATACTAAAGATAATTATTATGTGCTAACCAATGATTTAGATTTATTATATGATACAACTAATACAAAAGGATTATTTTATAATTCTGGTGCTGGATGGTTACCAATTAGTGATTTTTATGGAAGCTTTAATGGAAATAATCATGTGATAAGTGGTGTATACATTAATAGACCAAAAGATATAAGTAATGATCCTGTTGGAATATTTGGAGAAATATATGGTAAAAATAATTATATAAAAAATTTGATAATAAAAGATGTAAATATTAATGGTAATTATGATGCTGGTGCATTGGCTGGTACAATATCTATAACAGATGAAATAGAAATTAATAATGTATCTGTTATTAGTGGTAAAGTAAATTCATCGTACTATAATGGTGGATTAATAGGCGGTATAGATGTACCAAATGGAGTTACTGAAAATGTAAATTGTAATATGTATAATTTGTATTCAAATGTGCTTGTTGGTAACATAGATACAGTTTTTGCTGGAGGAATAATTGGTGTTGCTGAAGATCAAAAACTTAACATAACAATTAGTGATTCAGCAAGTTATAGCAAAGTAAGTGGTGATGGATCACGTGGAAATAGTGCTATTGGAGGCATTATTGGTGATGGTAGTTTAGTAAATAATCTTACTATAAACAACGCTATAAGTGCTGGTAGTTACAAAACACAAGTAACAACAAGACTAGGTTCTGCTGTTGGCTACATTGATCAAACTAACTCGGTAAATATAACTGGTGTATGGTATACAAACGAAAACAAATTATATGGAGAAATATCATCAAAAGGTGCTGAAACGATTAATAATAATACTGCTGTAACAATGGATGATTTAATAACAAACAATTACGCAAATTATTTTGAACATAAGTCACAATGGACACAACCTGAAATTGATGGCTATAAAAGATTTCCTATGTTAACGACATTACTGGATAAATTTGACTTCACTGAAATAATAGATGATTTTGAAATGAAAATTTCAGAAACAAAAAATATATATGATTTAATTTCTCCGAATACTAATAATGCAAAGAACATTAAATGGACATATGATAATGAGTATTTATCTATTAGTTCATCTGGTGTTATTACTCCAAAAAAAATTGGCGAAACAACCATTCAAATAACTAGTTTGTATGATGGCTATAAAGATGAAATACAGGTAACAATATTAGAAGTAAAAACAATTACATTTAATAGCAACAATCCAGCTGAAGAGGAAAAGTCACAGGATGTTGCTATTAATAGAGAGTTTACTTTAGCTAAAAATTCATTTAAATATAAAGGGCATACATTTAAAGAATGGAATACGAAAGCTGATGGAACTGGAATAAGTTATTCTGAGGAACAATTAATTGAAAGAGGAATTAACGAAGATTTAAAATTATATGCAATTTGGAATGAAAATCAATATAAAGTAACATTTGATGGAAATGGTGTGACATCAAACAATAATAAAACAGTTGATTTGACTTTGACTTATCCTAGTGAAGGTACTATTTCATTTGGAAATTTGGAATTCTCAAAAGAAAATTATTTTATTGATAATTGGAACACTTGTCCCGATGGAACAGGAATAAAATTTTCTGCTAAATCAAGTGATTCTATACCATTTGATTCTATACCATTTGATGCTCAAAATAAGATAACCTTATATGCACAATGGGAAGAAGAAAAATATACAATTACATTTAATTCAAATCAAGGTAGTGGTAATATGCCTATTTTAGAACTAGTCAAAAATGTAAGCGCTAATTTATCTAAAAATACATTTACAAGAGACAATTATATATTTAAAAATTGGAATACAAAAGCAGATGGAACTGGTGTATCTTATGAAGATGAACAGTTGATAAGTATTACAGAAGATATAACTTTATATGCTCAATGGGAAAAAATTAAAGTAAAAATTACTTATTGTTTAGATGATAGTTGCACAAATAAAAATGAAAAAGAATATGAAGTTGGACAAACTATTAAAATTGAGGATTGTACTATAAAAATGGCAGGTTATTATTTTGATTTTTGGAATACAAAAGTAGATGGTACTGGTCAAAAATATAGTGTAGGAAATGAAATAATTTTAGAAAAAAATTTGATTTTATATCCAATATTTAAATCAAGTTTTACATATTCAATAAGTGATTATTCAGTTGATGAAAATAATAGTGTAATTAGTAGAATAATTGTGGGAACAACTGAAAGTAGTTTTAAAACTCATATTAAACTTGGAGATAATTATAGTGTAATTGTTGATTCAGCAAATAATTTGATTTTTACAGGCGGAAAAACAAGAATATATAATTCTAATAATCTAATTAAGGAATTTATAAATATAGTTACAGGTGATATTAATGGCGATGGTATAATAAATTCAGCTGATCTACTTAAAATAAGACAACATTTAATTGGTGCGAAACCACTAAATGGAATATATTTTACAGCATCAGACATAAACTATGATAACACAGTAAATTCTGCAGATTTATTAAGAATAAGACAACATTTGATAGGTACTAAATTAATAGGATAGAAAGGTAAAAATATGAAAAAAATAAAATTAATGTTAACTGGTATATTATCATTTTTAATAGTACTAGTAAATGTAAATGCTGCAAGTGCTGGTTTATCAGTTAGTTCAAGCAGCATATATTCTGGCGAAAGCTTTACAGCATATGTTAATATGAATGGTGCAGCAGCATGGAACTTACATGTTACATCTTCTGGCCCCGTAAGTGGTTGTACACTTGATGCTGCTGATGCCACATTTGATGCACTTGATACAAATAAATCATTTCCAGTTACTTGTACATCTACTGGCGTTGGAACAATAACTTTAAC
Organism: uncultured Mycoplasma sp.; assembly: GCA_964430785.1. Classification (GTDB taxonomy): domain Bacteria; phylum Bacillota_I; class Bacilli_A; order RF39; family UBA660; genus UBA6448. The sequence goes on from CAYSFJ010000005.1 coordinate 13,802, forward strand.
ACTTTCTGGAGATGTTACAAGTGCAAATGATGGAAATGCTGTAAATGTATCAGGAACTATTTCGGTAAATGTTACCACTAAACCTGAATCACAACCTGAACCAACACCTACACCTAAGGTAACGACACCAGAGAAAACTAAAAGTAATGATACCACAATTCAAAAATTTGTAATTAAGGAAGTAGAAAATTTTGCCTTTAGTAATTCAATTACAGAGTATAATATTGAGGTAGATGAGGTTGTGGATAAATTGGATATTGTAATTTCATTAAATGATAAAAATGCTAAATATGATATTGAAGGAAATGAAAATTTAGTAGTTGGTAATAATGAAATTAAGGTTATAGTAACTGCTGAAGATGGTACAACAAAGGAATTTAAACTTAATGTAAAAATAAATGAACCAGTTGAAAAAGATGAAAAGTTATCATTAAAAAATATTGAAGTTCATGGATATGCTTTAAATTATGATAAAAATACATATAATTATGAATTAAAAATAAATGAAGAAGATAAATTAGATATTATCATTGATAATGATGCTGAAGATGTTACATATGAAGTAATTGGAAATGAAAATCTTGAAAATGGTAGTAAAATTGAAATAAAAGTTACTAATGGAACAGATACAGAAAGTTATTTTATAAATATAGTAAAAAATCAAACAGAAACTGGGGCAAAAACTACTAATATATGGTTAATGTGTTTGAGAAACGTACTTATATTAGCGGCATTTGTTGGTATAATATTTCTAATAGTAAAACTTAAAAATAAAAAGTCAAAAACAAATGATTTAAAAGGGTAATATTTTACCTTTTTTTATTAACTAGTTAGATATTATAAAAAAATACTGATTTTATATAACCAGTATTTTTATTTTTGTTTATTAAGTGTTCTTGCTTCTCTTGCAGAAATAATAACTTTTTCTCCATTAATAACTTTTTTTTGAAGATTAGGTTTTTGAACTCTTTTTGTTGCATTTAAAGCATGAGATCTATTATTTCCTGTTAAAGGTTTCTTATTAGTAACTTTAGTAGCCATTATCAGTTTCCTCCTTTTTTCATTACTTTTAAATTTTACTATAAATATGGGTAAAAGTCAACAAATTATGTTTACAATATTCTTTATGGGTACGAACAAATATTCTTGATTTATAAAAAATACTATGTTATTATTTTATTGTAGCCAAAAATAGTTTATAATTAGTTAGTAGGAGGTAAAGATATGTATCGTTATTTAATTGGAAAGGTTACAGAGCAAGAAAGTAATAGTATTACTTTAGAATGTAATAATATTGGTTATCAAATTTTTGTTGCTAATCCATATTCATATGAACTAAATAGTGAAATAAAAATTTATTTGCATAATCAAATTAAAGAAGATGAAAATTCTTTGTATGGGTTTAAAACAAAAGAGGAGTTGGAATTATTTTTAAGGCTAATTAATGTTAAAGGGTTAGGTCCCAAAATGGCTAATGGCTTTTTTGCAACAGGTAGTGTTAAAGGCATTGTTGATGCAATAAATAGAGAAAATATTTTATATCTAACAAAATTTCCAAAAATTGGTGAAAAAATTGCTAAACAAATTATTCTTGATTTAAAAGGTAAAATTGAAATTGAGGGTGAAGTTAATGATGATTCTACCGCAGATTTATTTGAAGTTTTGGAAGGTTTAGGATATAAAACAAGTGAAATTAATAAAGTTATTAAGAATGTTGATTCTTCATTAAGTGTTGAAATGCAAGTTAAAGAGGCACTTAAACTTTTATTGAGGTAATATGAGAATTGGAATTGATTTTGATAATACAATTGTTAATAATTCAGTTACATCCAAAAAATATTTAGATAAATATTTACCAGGAAATAATTTTAATAGTTATCATGATTTATCTAAAAATGAAGAATTAGATTTTTTCTATAAGTATTATGAAGATATTACAAATAACCTTGAGGTTTATGATGGGGTATATGAAGCATTTTCATTTTTTAAAGAAAATGATATTGAATTTTATCTTTTGACAGCAAGGGGAGGAATATGCAGTGATATTACCAATTTAACTATGGATTATTTGCATAGGCATAATTTATATTTTGATAATTATATTTTTAATGCTTTTCCTAAAGGTAAAGAAGCAAAAGAAAATGGGATTGACCTTGTAATTGATGATACTTTAGAAGTAATCGAAGATGTAAAAAAACATAATATTGAGACATTACATTTTGGAGTAGATGTTAATGATTGGCATGAAATTAAAGAGTTTGTTAGGAGGAAAATATATGGACAGAGTAGTAGATGCAAACGAACAAAATGAAGAAGTTTTTGAAGAAAATATTAGACCACAGAGATTGTCAGAATATGTAGGGCAAACTGAAATAAAGCAAAATTTATCTGTTTTTATTAAAGCTGCAAAAATGAGAGGACAAGTATTAGATCATACATTACTTTATGGTCCTCCTGGGCTTGGTAAAACAACTCTTGCACATATTATTGCAAACGAAATGGGAACAAATATAAGAACAACTTCTGGACCTGCAATGGAAAAACCAGGTGATCTTGCTGCAGTACTTTCTTCGCTTGAACCAGGAGATGTTTTATTTATTGATGAAATTCATAGACTTCCATCATATCTTGAGGAAATTCTTTATCCTGCAATGGAAGATTTTGAACTTGACCTTGTAATTGGCAGTGAAGGCAAAAGCAAAAGTATAAAAATAGATTTACCACCATTTACTTTAGTTGGGGCAACCACTAGAGCTGGAGATCTTACTTCACCACTTCGTGATAGATTTGGTATTGTAAATAAACTTGAATATTATACTGATGATGAACTTGCAGGTATTGTTAAAAGAACTAGTAAGGTTTTAAATATGCCAATCGAAGATGATGCTGCTTTAGAACTTGCAAAAAGAGCTAGAAAAACTCCTAGAATAGCTAATAGATTATTTAAAAGAGTATCTGATTTTGCTTTGGTACTTGGAAATGGAAATATAACATTAGATATTACTAAAGATGCTTTAAAAAGATTAAAAGTAGATGATTATGGTCTTGATAGTATTGATATAGAATATTTAACAAGTTTAATTGAAAAATTTAATGGGGGACCTGTTGGTATTGAAACTATTGCAACTTCAATTGGCGAAGAAGTATCTACAATTGAGGATGTAGTAGAGCCATTTCTTTTACAAGAAGGTTTTATAAAAAGAACTAAAAGTGGTAGGGTTGCCACAGAAAAAAGTTATGATCATTTAAAAATTGATTATAATAAATCTTTATTTTAGAAAGGATAGGTTATGTTAGAACATATAATAAGTATTGCCATAATACTTTTAATAAGTTATATAACTAATTTATTGGTTGATAAATTTATTAAAAAAGTTATGGCTAAAAAAAATAATAAAAATTTAAAAACAGTTTTAATATTTTTTGATAGACTTAAATCTGTTATAATTTTTGGTTTAGGAGTAACACTTTGTTTATCAAAATTTAAAATGTTTAAATCACTTTCTGTTACATTACTTTCTGCAGTAGGAATATTAACTACTATTTTAGGCTTAGCAGCACAGGAAGCTTTAAAAAATTTATTTGGTAGTATATCACTACTATTTTCTCATCCAATCGAAGTTGGAGATAAAGTTCATATTATAGAAAAAGATATTTCAGGTACTGTTATGGAAATTTCAATGAGACATACAATTATTAAAGGTTATAATAATCAAAGCTATATTATTCCTAATAGCATTTTAAATACTTTAACTATTGAAAATTATGATTATAAAGATAGCAAACATTGCACTTTTATGGAATATGGTATATCTTATACATCAGATTTAGATAAAGCTATAGAACTTGCAAAATCACAGTTAAAAAAATTATATAATGATGATAAAATTGAGGTTAATGTTAAAGTAATAAAATGGGATACTTCTGCAATTATAATTAGATGTTATGTCTGGGGAAAAGACTATAGTGAAAGTTTTGAAAATTGTTGTAAATTAAATGAAAATTTGAAGAAAGCATTCGATAAAAATAATATTGAAATTCCATATAATTACATAAATGTTATTAATAAAAAATGCTAGGTTAAACAAATTGCAATTGAAAATGTGCTATGATATAATAATTAAGGTGATGGTAGTAAATGAAAAAGATAATTCTAAGGGTATTTTTGATAATTTATATATTTTTTATATCTTTAACTACTTTTCTTTTGTTAAATCAAAATGAATATAAAGTATCAATTATTAAAAATAAAAGTGTTTTTGTTTTAAATAATAATTTATATATATCTAATATTAAAGATAAATATAAAGTAAATGAGAAAATTTATTATTCAAATAAAAGAGGTAAAGTATATAATTCAAAGATAAAATCTATAAATAATGATAATTATGTATTAGATAATGATGTAAGCATTAATAAAGAAAATATTATTGGAACAAAAGATTATGTTAAACTACCATTATTAGGGCTTTTATATAAAATATTTACAATGAAATATGTATATTTAATAGTCGTTATTTTACCAATATTTATTTGTTTTATATATGAAATATATCAAATTATAAAAGAAATTAAAGGGTAAAAATGAAAAAGAAAATAGTTTTTTTAATTATTTTGTTTATTTTAATTATTGTTTTTTGTAATTCCTCATTTGGTAGATATGTATATTATAAAATTAAAGATAGTTATTTAGCCTCAAAAAAGTTTTATTTTAATAGTGATAAACTTACTGTAGATCATAGAGAATATGTAATAAATAATTGGTCTGGAGTAGATACTTATCAATTTTTAATAGGCTTAAATAGTAATAAAAATAATTATGAACATGCAAATACTGATATTAATTATGAAGTTACTTATACGTGTTCAGATAATGCAACTTGCTCAGTTAGTAAGAACTCTGGAACTATATATGAAAGTAGTTTGACAGATAGCTTTACAGCTTCAATTGCACCATCGGTTGCCCTTGCAAATAATGATGAGATATGGCTTGAAGTTGAAGCAAAAAGTACATATCCATATAAAAAAACTTTGAGTGCAAAATTTGTATTAAAAGTAGGAATACCAGGAATATCTTATGAAATATATGATGAAGAAAATAGCCCATATTTTAATTTAAGTGTAACTAATACAACAAATTATTATCTTATAAAGGAAGCATTTGGCGAATATAATGTTGATGATAGAATTGATTATCAAACTTATTTATCACTTTCTGATACAGATAAAAGTAAATGTGAATTACCACTTATTACATTAACATTTGATCCTAATGAAGTTATTCTTGATTTAACTTCAAGTGCATATTTGAATAAGGAAAGTTATACTGTAACTACAATTGATGGCTATGAATATATAAATAGTATTAGTTTTAGAATTAATTTAGAGGCTAGTGAAGTAGTAAAATTTTATAAGGCCAATACACAGGAAAATTATACATATCCATTAGTAAATGATACATCAGTTGTAAGTTTTAGTTATAGTCAATAAAGGAGTAATATGAGTAGTACAGAAAAATATTTTAAATTTTTTAAAAATTTTATTAGAGATTATTCAAAGTTAGTATTATCATCATTATATAAAAGTAGTCTTATTAAAGATTTAACTACTGAATATATAAATATTAGATATTATAATTTATATGATCAGAAATACAAAAATAATTCTAAAAATCTTCAGTATTATTTAGAAAATAAATGTAAAGAATTATTAGATACTTATGATAAAGATTTAATAAGTAAATCACTTTATTTTATTTGGTATATAACTTATCTAGATAATATAAATGATTGTGATAATATTAGTGATTTAATTGAAAGTATTATTGATAATCGTAAGAAAGTGCTTTCATATGATGATGATATAAAAGGACAATTAAGCGATTTAATAAAACTATTTATTAAAACAAAAGAGGAGTTTTTTTCATTATTTGAATCTAAAGAATTTATTTTAAATGATGAAAAGACTAATAATAATAAAGTATTTATAGAAAGTATAGATTATAATATTAAATTTCCAAAAATTTATAGTATATATTCTATAAATAAAGTGTTTAATACTGGTGTTATTAATGAAAATATAAATTTTATATTATATAATATGGTAGCAAATAAAATCTTACAAAATGTTTTATATAATATTTATGATATTTATTATATTGTTTCATTTCCTTTATCAATAATAGAAAAAAAAGATAAACTAAGTAGATTATTTGAAATTATTGATAATGATATGATTAAAAATAATATTGTAATAAATATAAAATATTCTGATTATGAAAAAAATAAAGAGTTATTTAATGAATATATATCAAATGGATATAATTTATCATTAGAACTTGATGATAGTTTTGAATATACAGAGAAAAATTTAATTTGGTTATCAATATTTAAATTTATTTTAGGTAATAGTGAATTAATTGCTAAAAACAAATTAATTGAAAGGTAGGTATTATGGATACATTTTTTAGATTTTTATACGAAATTTTAAATCAATTTTTCTCTGGTATAATAATGGTAATTAAGTCTATTTATTTAGGAACAATTAATATGTTTAATATACCAGAATATGTAAAAATAATAACTTTTTATAAAGATGATTTTAATATGCCAGAATGGATTTTGGTTGTAATTTCAATAGTAAGTTTATTAGTTATTGTGGGCTTTATATTTTTCTTTATATATTTTGTAATAAGAAAGTATATAAGATTTAGAAAAACCATAGTTGAGCAAGAATCATTACTTGAGGAAGTAGCCTCACTTAATAAACAGGTTGCTAATTTAATGGAAGAAAAAGAGAGTATTTTAGCAATGAAAGTATCACATTTAGGATTAAAACCTGACGAGGAGGAAACTGTAGAAACTACAGAAGTAGAAAAAAAAGATACGGATACAACAAAAAGTAGATTTCCTAAACTTACTGCTGTTGATATTGAATATGCTACGTACAAAGTTAAAAATTATGGTAATGGTTTTACCCTTGAAGATTTAGTTTCTGACTTTCGTAATTTTGCTGCATCACAGTTAAAACTTTATTATAAGCCAGAAATGATAAGACTATTTATTTCCTCACTTGCATCGACTAAACTAGTAATTTTACAAGGTATTTCTGGAACAGGTAAAACATCACTTGCATATGCTTGGGGAAAATTTTTAAAACACGATTCATGTGTTGCTTCAGTTCAACCATCATGGCGTGATCGTACAGAACTTTTTGGTTATTTTAATGAATTTACAAAGAAATTTAATGAAACTGATGTTTTAAGAGAACTATATGTTGCAGGGTATACAGATGATATTTATACAGTAATACTAGATGAAATGAATATTTCCAGAGTTGAGTATTATTTTGCCGAAATGTTATCAATTTTGGAAATGCCTAATAAAGATGAATGGATAGTTGAACTTGTTTCATCTTCTTGGCCTGATGATCCTAAAAATATTGTTGATGGTAAACTTAAGATACCACCAAATGTATGGTATATAGGAACAATCAATAACGATGACTCTACATTTATGGTAACTGATAAAGTTTATGACCGTGCTATGCCAATAGATATAAATGATAAAGGTGAAGTTTTTGAACCTGTAGATACACCTGCTAAAGATATTAATTATACATATTTAGATTCACTTTTCAAAGATGCTATGCAAAATAATCCTGTAAGCGAGGATACTTTGAATAAAATAAATGAAATGGATGATTATGTAATAAAACATTTCCGTATAGCTTTTGGTAACCGTATTGTTGCTCATATGAAAAAGTTTGTTCCTGTATATGTAGGCTGCGGTGGTGATGAAGTTGATGGTGTAGATTATTTTATTGCTAGAAAAATATTACGTAAATTTGAACAGTTAAATATCTCTTATATTAGAGATGAAATTGATGGCTTTATTGAATTTTTGGATAAAACTTTTGGTAAAGGCAAAATGAAAGAATGTGAAGAATATTTATTAAGACTTAAGAAATTAACATAAAAAGGAGGTAAAAATGAATGAACTTGATATTATAAATCTTTATAATAATGATCCAAATAAAAATTTAGAAAATTTTAATGATAAAATTAATTCTAATTTAAAAGTATCTACATCTTTTGATAAAACAGAAAATGATACTTCATGGCTTGATATTATGGAAGATACAATAAGATATTTAGATAATATTTTAAGAAATCCAAATAGATTTATTATAAATGAAGAAGATATTGTTAAAGTTGAACTTGCTCGTAGAGTAACTGTAGAAAGTATTAAACATTTATCTAAAAATACTAATTTAATACAGGATATTGATAAAAAAACTGGTGATGTTAGACCTTCGAAGATTCTTAATATTAATAAAGAGGAAAGTTTTAATACATATGAAAATAGATTTATATATTCACTTATAAAAAACATGCAATTTTATATAAATAGAAAAAAGAAAAATATTACAGATAATGCCTCAAGTTCAAAAGAATTTAAGCAATTTGAATATAATGCAAATTCAAAAGTAGGAAAAGAAAATATAGATTTATCTTTAGTTATAAATTCTAAAGTAGATGATAATAAAAAAAATGTTGATGAAAGTGGTTTAACTATTAAAGAAAGAATAGAAAAACTTGAACTTCAGATTAGTGATTTAACGTGTTCTTCAGTGTTTCAAAGTATTGATAAAATGCATATATCGCTTGTTACTTCACCAATAAAAAAGACAAATGTTATATTAAAAAATGTAAATTTTCAATATGCAGTTAAGTTATGGAATTATATGCAAGAACATATAGATGATTCAGTTAGTAAAAAGAAGGGTAAAAATGATTACGAAGATAAAGGTATAACAAAAAAAATGATGGATGAATCATTTTACTTAGATTATCTCGTATTAAATTCTCTTGATAATAAAGATAAACCAAAAGAAAAAGATAATAAAAAGTTATCTGAAGCTTTAGTGGATAATATGCTTGAAAAAGTAATTAATTTAGATTCTGATATTAGTAAAGAAGATTTGCAAAAATTAATTGAATCAAAATATCAAGTTATTAAATATAGGGTAGTTGTAAATGAATCACAGATAGAAAAAATATTTACTAAATATATTGATAAATATTTAGAAAAAATTGATGGAATAAAAATGTAGGTGATAATGTTGATAGAAAAAATTAAAAATAATAAATTTATTAATATATTTGTAAAAATTATAAAAGCAATTGTTACTTTATTTATTGTATTTGTGGTAAGTATTATATTTATTCAAAGAATATCTGATAATAAAATTACTTTGGGTGGAATTGGAATTTATACTATAATAACTCAATCAATGGTTCCTAAATATAATGTTGGAGATATGGTTATTACTAAAAGTGTAGATCCAAGTACTCTTAAAGTAGAGGATGATGCAATTTATATTGGGGAAAAAGGTGATTTTAATGGTAAAATTGTAACCCATCAAATAATAGATATTGAAACAGAAGATGGTAAATTATATTTTCATACAAAAGGTATTAATAATGATGTTGAAGATCCCCTTGTATCTGAGGATCAAATAATGGGTAAGGTTATATATAAAAGTGTTATTTTGAGTTTTATTAGTAAAATTGTAAATAATGCTTATGGATTTTATTTTGTAATTTTTATACCTTTTGGAATTCTTGTTGCTATGGAAATAATTGATATGATTGAGGATAGAAAAGATAGAAAAAAAGAAAAGTAGGTTAATATGGCTAAAAAAAAGAAAAGTATATTAAAAAAAGTTCGACTTAAAACAATTTTTTTACTAGCACTTACTTTAGCCTCAAATAGTTTTGCTTGGTTTATATATTCTACTGAGGTATCAAGCAGTATATCTACAAGAGTAAGAGAATGGAAAGTTACCTTTGATGTTGATGGTCAAAGGATTGAAAAAGAGGTTACAATTAATGTAGGTTCTTTATATCCGGGAATGGAAACTTATACTGAGGTTTTTACGGCTTCGAATACTGGAGAAAGTAAAGCAACATTTGTTTATGAAGTAAAGGAGGCAATTGTTCTTGGAGATAATCTTTTAGATACAATTACAGGAAATGATAATATTTTAAATTATTTGGAAACTGGATACCCATTTAAAGTTAAAATATCATCTTCAAGTGATGCAATCGAGGTTAATGGACAAGAACAAATTAATATTGAAATTTCTTGGCCATATGAATCTGGTGATGATGAACTTGATACTTATTGGGGTAACAAGGCATATGACTATCATAATGCTAATCCTGATAGTCCAAGTATTGTATTAGTTATAAAAATAAGTGCATCTCAAATTAATGGAACATAAAAAGACTATTTTTTAGTAGTCTTTTTATATTATTTGTGTAAATGCTAATGTTACTTTTAAATCAGTTGAACCCACCAAAGTAGCATTTGTATCATCTTCATTAGTCATAGTGCTATTTTCAGATTCATCCCAATATATATATACTCTTATGTTAATTATTTGTGTATTATCTCTATGAAGAACTTGCCTTTCAATGTAATCATTTGTCTCATCAGTTATTTCTTCACCATTAATTTCATATTTTTTTATTTTTAAATCTTGTACTGCTGCATCTTCAGCATTTTCTAAAGTTATTTTATATTTAAATGATACATCTGCTTTTGTTGCATCAATTACTAAATCAAAGTATCCTTCACTAGTGGGGGCTATAACGTCGTTTGCAATATGTTCAGAACCAGTAAATGTTGGTTGAATTTCCGTTTCTAAGGTTTTATTTTCTCTAATATCTTCACTATTAACAAGAATTTTCCATCTTGCAACTTTCATATTTGCATTACCTTGTGCACTAGTTAGGTATTTTGCATAACTTTCAGTTACAAAAAAGACACATAACGTAAGAGAAAATATTACAAGTAAAGAATATCCTACGTTCTTCATTATTCACCTTCCTACTTTAAAAATTATATCATAAATAAAGTGTATAGTATAGTGTAAAGTAGATAAATTATAAGCAATTTAGTATTTACATTATGATAAAATGTAATTGTAAAGGAGAATTTTATGGCCAAAGAGGTTATAGTAAGTGCTAATAAAATTAAAAAAAGGAAAAAAACTTTTAAGATTGTAAAAATAGGACTTGCATGTTTATTGCTTTTTTTGATATTTGCTTTTATTATATTAAATGTTATATATAAAGGTGGAAGATTTACAGTAACTCTTGATCGAAGACTTGCTGTTGATAGTAAAATTGTTCTTTATGAAGATAATGAAATTAAGGAGGAAAAAAGAAAACTAGAGGCAAGAAATTTAGAGTTTATGGATAATATATCGATTGATTGGATACCTCAAAATATTGATACTGCCGCAAATGGAACTCATAATGGTGAAAATTATATTGCTTATACATTTTATATTGAAAATGAAGGTGATGAAACGGTTAATTATTGGTATTCAATATTAATTGATGATGTTATCAAAAACGTTGATGAAGCTGCAAGAGTAATGATATTTCTAAATGGTGAAAAAACTGTGTATGCAAAAATATCTTCATATACAAATGAAGCAGAACCAGATACTAAATCATTTTATGATAAAGATACTGCAGTTTTAGAACAACGAAAAGATTTTACCCCAGGAAGTGTTGATAAGTTTACCGTTGTTATTTGGCTTGAGGGAGATGATCCTGAATGCAATGATAATTTACTTGGTGGTGAAATAAAAATGCATATGGAAATAAGGGAGGAATATAAGGATGACAAAGAGTAAAAAGAGAAAAGAAAAAGAAAGAAAATATAGAATATTTTATTTATTACTTTTATTATTAGTTACAGCATTATCATTATCTGTTTCATCTTATGCTTGGTTTACCACAAATAGGCTTGCTAGAGTAGACTTACTTGATGTAAATGTAAGAGCTCAAGGTGGTGTTGAAATATCCACTGATGGTATAAATTGGAAAGCCGCTATAAATGTTGAGGATATAGTATCAGCAAGAGATAATTATCCTACAAGTTTAAATCAAATTCCAAAAACTTTAGAGCCTGTTTCTACAGTTGGTGAAGTTTCAAATGGACTTATAAATATATTCTATGGAAAAGTTGAAAATAATTTAAATGGTGATTATATCTTAACATCTCAAAAAAATGTTGAAGAAGAAGGTTTTGACGAAAATAGTACTGGAAAGTTTATTACATTTGATTTATTTTTCAAAACAAGTGAAAGTACAAGATTATACTTAACACCTGAATCTATTATTACTTATGGTGGAGACTATTCAGTAGGAATAGAAAATGCTATGAGAGTAGCATTCGTTAATGAAGGAAATACCTTTACTGGTGATAGTAGTGCAAACATACAATCTATGATGACAAATGATTCAGATGATGTATATATTTGGGAACCTAATTATAATAAACATACACTTTCTGGTGTAGCAAATGCTAAAAATACTTATGGTCTTAATATAGATGAGGAGTCTTTATCATTATCATATGATGGTGTTAAAAGTGAAATTTCATCATCACAAGGTATAAAAGCAAGTAATGCAAAAGAAAGCATTTATCCAACATTATTTGAAAAAGTAAATATATCTTATTATACAAAAACTGATTTTAGTGAAAATATCGAGGTATTCTCACTAAATAAAGGTATAACTAAGATAAGAGTATATATGTGGATAGAGGGACAAGATGTTGATTGTGAAAATGATGCATCTGTTGGCAATATTTCATTAAATTTACAATTTAGTAAAAATCCTGCATAGTAGTTTAACAAAATATAAAAATTTTTATGGGAAAATAAAACAGTAGTGAAATTCTACTGTTTTATTATAAATGATATTATTTTTTGTAATTGTGATTGTTTAAAATCAATAAAGATTATTTCAGATGATATAAAAAATAATCTATAAAAATAATATATTAAATTAATAATTCCAAGAATATTTAATATATAAATTTCTTTCTTAGTAAATTTAATATTTTTAAATAAATATATTAAATATCTAAAAGAAAGTATTACTATAATAGGCCAAAAAGCATGATAATAAAATGCTTTTTTAATTTTTAGTTTAAAAAAGCATTTTAATGCTCTTGACATACCACAAAAAGGGCATGGAATGCCAAATATATATTTAAGTGGACATTTATATATATTTAATAAATTTAATAATATTAAAACAAATATTATAATTATTATAGTTAATCTTTCTTTTTTATTCATACATAGTTAAAAAAGTATCTTTTGTGATACTTTTCCTTTCATTTTTACTAGATAGTGTAGTTTCCATCAACAAAAACTAAATCATTTTTGTCGTTCATTTCTGTACTATAGACTTTTGTAAGACAAATAATAAAGTCTATTAACCACCATATTGAGCATCCACCTGCAGTAATAAGTTTTAGAATTCCAAGACCAGTTTGACCTCTTAAAAATCTGTCAATTCCCAAATTGCCTAAAAGAAAACAGAAAACCCAGCAAAATAGAGTTTTTTCATACTTTTTTTCCATTTACGATTAACTCCTTCCAAATTAATTATATTATAGTGTAACTTATGTGTCAAATAATTATTTTACTTTTTTATATAAAAATGTAAAGTAAAGAGGGCGTTTATAGTTTTACATTTAAAGGTATACATGTTATAATTTATTATAGGGAAGGTGATAGAAAAATGCGAAAGTTATTAAAAAATAAAATGCGTATTTTTACATTACTTTTTTCTTTTGGAGTTTTACTTTTATTAAATTTCACATATTTTAAAACATATTCAGATCGTATAATAGATTTTGCTTCAGATCCAGATTATATTGAAAGTGGAATATCTGGTAGTACTGTTTATGTAAATGATTTAGATAGTGATTATTATTATTATATGGGATTAAATTATACCTCAAATGATGGTACAATTCCCACTAAAGAAAATAAAAATATTTATAATGATTCAAATCTTGTACAAGTAAAAATAACATATGATTCCACTGATGAAAATGGAAATGATGCTTATGTATCATTATCTGAAAGACAAAATAAATATATTTATTTTAAAACTTATTATGTAAATAATAATAGTACTGAAGATAATAGTGATGATTATATTGATATTTTATTAATAGATAATCCATTTACTGATAGACCTAATAATAAAGGTTTTAATGGATGGATAACAAATTATAGTGGTGCTAAAATTTCATATGATTCAGTTTATTATGAAAGATGGGTAAAAGTGCCTGTTACTTATGAAAATGATAGACCTAAAAAAATTGATATTACCTTTAATGCCTCTTGGACGCAGGCAACTACTTATTTAACAAATGGAAGTTTAAATAGTATTAATTCTAACATTAAATCTAGAAATATGATTGAAATTAATAATGTTATTAATATATATAGTCCATATAATATGAATGGTTATTATAAAAAGGTTACTGTAAGTAGAAATTCCTATTTAAGTGGTTATTATGATGAAACTGGAGATAGTTATAGTAATTGGGATTATTGCAATAGGTGGTCTAGTTCTTGGAATGGAAGTAGTTGTGTTGCCTATGATTTAATTGATGAAGATGAAAATTATACAGATGGAACTGATTATTATGAATTAAGTAATAATTCAATGTCTTTAGTTGATCCAGATAGTCTTGGTATAACTGTAACTCAAACTATAAATCCAGAATATGATATAAATTTGAGTGGTTATTATGAACTTTTGTCTTTAACATATAATGAAAGTCAAGATGGGTATTATGATAATCAAGGAAATATTCTTTCCGGTACATGTAACTCAAGTAGCTGTGATGTTTATCATTTATTGCAATATTATGATGATGCAGGTAATCAAAATAGAAATGATGCTAATAAAAAATATTATTATTTAGTAACAAGAGATACAAATATTGTTGTTGTTAATAATAATATAACTAATGCAACTCTTTCTACTAGTAGTAATTATCCATTTACTATTACTGGTTTAAATAATAAAAATGATTATAATACTAGTATAACATTTAGTGGTGGAATAAATATTTATGATGATATTGCATTTGAAAATCTTGAAATTAAAACTAGTGCAACAGTTTCATCAACAGGTGCTGTAGATCCAACAAATTCTACTTCTAGTAGAAATTTAAGTGGAGTTTTGCTTGTTAGATTTAATAATTTAAAAATGGGAAGAACAATTAGATTTAGCAGTGGCTCTTTTACCTTAAAATCAATTATCGGAGGCAATAATTCATCGACTGGATCAAATAATAATCCTACTAAAAACAAAATTATAATCGAAGGCGGTATGTATGCAAGTATATCTCTTGCTAATGGTGGAAGAACTGGTAATGGTAATTACAGTTTATATTTAAATACTAAAGCAATATATGGAAGTGATTATGACCGTGTTAATAATGATAATGAAAAATTAATAGTAACTTATTGTGCTGCTGGTTCATGGGGAGATAAAATTTATGGTAATACAAATAGTACGGTAAGTAGTGATGTTTCTTTTGATTTAACTGTAAAAAGTGGTTCTTTTGGAACAAATAAATATGATTTATCTACTGGTATTTATGTAGGCGGAAGATATGGTGGCACACAATATGCTGTTAGAAAAGTTACCGTTGAAGGTGGATATATTTATAATTTAATCGGAGGACCTATTAGTGCCTCAAATAGAACAAATTATAATGATATTTATATTTACATGACTGGTGGAAGCGTTGATATGATTACTGGTGGTGCAGGTACAAGTGCAACATATGGTAATAGAATTATACAAATTACTGGAGGTACTGTTAATTATAGTGTTTTTGGAGGTTCTAATGGTCAAACTGGAAGCAGTGGAGATGGAACTTTAAATGGAAGTACTTATGTTTATATTGGTGGTAATAGTGTAATTGGTGATGAAACTTTAGTTAGTAATAATTCTACTTTATGGGGTGCTGAAGCCGGTAGCGTTTTTGGAAATGGTAATGGTAACACATCTGCAGCGACAATTGGTTCATGTGATAATGCAACTATTATAATTGATGAAAATGCTATAATAAATAGAAATGTTTATGGTGGAGGAAACCATGGCGCTACAGGTATAAGTAGTACAAGTTCTTCGTCTACTACAACAATTGTTATGAATAATGGAATTGTAAAAGGCTCACTTTTTGGTGGAGGAAATCAAAATGGTGCTGGATCTGATGATAAAACTGCCTATATTAATATTGAAATGAATAATGGAATTATTGTGGGAAGTTTATATGGTGGTAGTAATATTGAAGGAATAATTTATGGACCTGTAAATATTAATATGACTGGAGGAGAAATTTCTAATAGCCTTTATGGTGGCGGCAAAGGTGGTCAAAGTTCTGATAGCGATGGTACTTTTGTAAAAAATTCAATTAACATTGTTGTGGGCTCATCAGAAAGTAGATATACACCGATAATAAATTCTGGAGTTTATGGTGGTAGTGCATATGGTCTTGTAAATGGTGTTGCAAGTTCTGATGAAGTATCTTCAGATGGAATTTTAGTTACAATTAATAAGGGCATCATTAATAATGTATTTGGCGGTGGTCAAGGAGATGAAACTTATGTTCCATATGTTCTTGGCGATATAAAAGTTGTAGTTAATGATGGCACAATTAATAATGTTTTTGGTGCTAATGATAAAAATGGTATTCCAAACGGTAATATTGAAGTTTACATTAATGGTGGTGAAATTACTAAAACATTTGGTGGTGGTAATGAAACTGGTGCTAAAACAACTAATGTTTATTTAAATGGTGGAACATCGACAAATGTGTTTGGTGGTTCAAACTTAGTGGGACAGGTAACTACTGCAAATGTAACATGTACAGGTGGAAAAAGTAATGCTGTTTATGGAGGAAACAATGAAGGTGGAACTACTGGAACTACAAATGTCACTGTAAATGGTGGTGAGATTGATGTCGTTTATGGTGGTGGAGAACAAACTTCAGTTACTAGTTCTACAAATACAAATATAAATTCATATGTTCCTAAAGTTTTTGGAGGTTCTAATAAAAATGGTGATATTCCTCTTGCAAATGTAAATCTTTTGGAAAATGCAACTACAGATAATGTATATGGTGGAAATAATGAAGGTGGTCAAGTAGAAAAAACCGTTGTAAATGTAAATGGTATATATCATAGTAATGTTTATGGTGGTGGGTTAAAAGCCTTTACTACTGAAACAAATATAAACGCTTATAGTGGTGGTATTAATAATTTATATGGTGGAGGTAGTGAAGCTGGTGCTACAACTACACATGTTAATTTAGGATCAAGTATTATAAATAATGTTTATGGAGGATCTAACTTAAGTGGTAATGTTGAAAATTCATATATTCAAAATATTGATGATTTAGGTATTAATGATGGTATAGTTGTTACTCCTGTAAAATCACAAAGTTCTCAAAGTTCATCAGAGTATACATCCTCAGTTAATATTGGTGTAACAATAACTAATAATTCTAGTATAAATGTTAGTACATGGGATTTATATTTATATACAAGTGATTCTGTTATTGGAGCAGATTGGTCTAGTGCAACAATTTCAGAAATTTCAGATGGATTTTTAATTAATGAAATAAATAAATATTATGGAACTAATCCAATAAGTAGTAATCAATCATATACATTTGATTTTCATGCTTTTACAAATACTAATTATGATGATTATCAAATATATGGATATTATTTTGTAGGTAAAGATGAAAGTGGTAATGTAGTTACATCGCAAAATAAAATAAATAATATTTATGGTGGAAATAATGAAGGTGGTAGTACAAATACTACAAATATTACCCTTACTAGGGGACTTGTTGATTATATTTATGGTGGAGGAAATAAAGCCACAACTACAACTACAAATGTTGATATTACTAATGTAAATGTTAATTCAAAAATATTTGGTGGAGGAAATGAGGCAAGTGTAGATAATGCTAATTTATCTATCCATTCAAGTACTATTGGTAGTGAAAGTAACACTGGTTATGTCTTTGGTGGAGGTAATAACGCAGATATTATATATACCGCTAATTTAAATATTAATAATAATTCAAATATATATGGTTATACCTTTGGCGGTGGTAATCTAGGTAAAGTTAATGAAAGTGTCATATTTAACATAGAAAATTCTAATGTTTCAAATGAAATTTATGGTGCAGGTAATATGGCTCAAGTTGGTAGTGGTGAAGATAATAATTCGGTAACTCTTACTGTAAATAATGTTAATTGTCCAAAATTATATGGAGCAGGTAATGCTGCAAATACGCTTGGAAATGTTACTGTAAATATTACATCAAGTACTATTTCGGAAGTATATGGAGCAGGTAATGGAGAGCATTCTGTTGTTGCTGGAGATGTTACTGGTGAAGATAATCCTGCAAAGGTTAATGGTAATATTTATTTAAATATTGAAAGTACAACATCTGATAATATTTATGGCGGTGGAAATTTAGGTTTTGCTGAAAAAAGTACATATGTAAATGCTAAAAATATTACTTTAAATGATTCTATTTATGGTGGAGGTAATGCTTCAAGAGTAAAAGATAATACATATTTGTATATAAGTGGTGGAACTATTAACGGAAGTGTTTATGCTGGTGGTAATGGTGTTCAAGCCATAGTCGAAGGAAATACTAACCTTGATATTGATAATAGTGCAAATATTGTTAATCATGTTTTTGGTGGAGGTAATGCTGCCGCGACTGGAACAAAAGATAATGATAATTCACAAGGTGTTGTAAATATTGCAGGTGCGACAATCGGAAAAAATGTTTATGGAGGAGCAAATACATCAGTTTTATATGGTACAACTAATGTTAATATTGGTATAAATAAAGTTACTACAGAAAATCTTATAGCATCAGATATTGTAATTGGAGGTACAGTTTTTGGTGGTGGTGAAGCTAATGCCTCAGGTAGTGAGGTTTACGACTTTACATTTATAAGTGTAACAAAAGGTATGGATATTAATATAGATGGATTAAATCATAATGTATTAACTATTGAGGGTTCTATTTTTGGAAGTGGTAATGCATCCTCAACTAAAGGATTTAGTAATATTAATATATTCAATTATGGTACAAGTACTAATATTAAAAAAAATGTATCTATACAACGTGCTTCAAAAGTAGTTATTGATAATAGTTATATTCTTCTTTCTGGAGCAAAAGATAGAACAAATGAATATTCAGATGTATTATTTAGTTTAAGTAGAATAGATGATTTAGTTTTAAAAAATTCAAGTTCATTATATTTAAAAACTGGTGCAAATCTTCTTAAAAAATTTGAAAGTTTAACTGCAAATGATGAAAAAGCAAGTGTTACAATTGACGAGGAAACTGGTAGTGTTACAAAAAATGTTAACAATCGTTTATACATGTTAGTGGGCAAAAATTTAAATATTGCAACTAATGAAAATGTTACTGAATATGGTGATGTATCTGGTATGACATTTTTTGGAATGTTTTCTTTAGACCGTAATGATAATGTTGTTACCGCATTATATGGTGATTATGCAAATAATGAAGTAATTTCATCTGGTGATATTTATTACTTTACAAGTGGTAGTTATGTTTTGGGTAAACATTTAACTAATCATGATATTACTGTTGATGGTTTTTATTCAAATTATGGTAAAGAAGATAATAGTATTGAAATTAAATATATAGAACCAACTCCTGCTGATGCATCATTTTATATGTGGACAATAGGTGAGGTTGTTGCCTCTTATGAAATTACATTATCTGCATCAAAATATTCTACACTAGGTGCTCAAGAAGTTCCTCTTATAAATCATGCATCAGCAAATACAACTTTTTCTATATTAGGTGTAAACTTTAGTAATCTTGATGAGAATATACAGCTTGTTGATTATAATGAAATAAAAAGAGTAGCTAGAACTGATGAAGAAGCTGACACAATATTTGGTTTAAATATGAAATCCAGCAGTAGTGGTTGGCTTACAAATGGAAATACAAACTTTATTACATCTTCAGATGTTAATATAACAGGTACAAAAGATTATATTAGAGAAAATAATAATTATACTCCTGGATTTGTATTTTATTTATACCATTCAAAGAATCTTAAAACTGCGGGTAGTATGGGTAGTGTAACTATCTCTTTAGTGGCAATTACTCCGATTGATGACTTAAATAATAATGTTGAAAGAATAAATATTAATATTAATTTAACAAAAGCATTATATAATACAAATGATTATGAAGGAACAATTACCCCAGGTAAAAATTATGAAATGTTCCCAACTAGTCCAACATCTATAACAACAAAATCTAGTTTTAGTACATATTATTCATTATATATGGAAAGTGATACTAATCCATATCAAACTGGTTATTCAAGAAGTTTAGTATCAACTTATGTATATCCTGAAAATACAAAACTTACAATGATAGATTTACATGATAAATCAAACCCAGTATATTACTACTATGTTATTACTCAAAGTGATTATAATAACGCTTTATTAGAGTATAGTCAGTATGGTGAAGTATCATATAAATTATCAAAGTTTATTAAAATGGGAAGCACCTCGGCAGATAATAATTATTCAGATGAAGTAAATAATGCTTTATATTATGACTCGGAAAATAAAACTGCTGATGAAGAATTTATATTTATTGTGGACTTTTTAGAATCAAATATCACTGAAGATGTTTTAGATAAAACATTATTACTAGAACTTAGAAATGCTGGAGATCAAACACTAATTAGCGTATTAGGTATACAGCAACAAACATTAAAGTATAATCTATATCTTACATCTGATACATATATTGATTTAACTGGAACAATAAGTAAAAATAATATTTATACATCAGAAAGTGCTCTTATGACGGTAACTACAAACTTTGAAGAACATGATAATGTAAAAGATACAACTTATGGAGATGAAAAATTAGGTGTTAAAATATCTATTTATGATAGCAACAATACATTATTAAGTGGCCAAGATTTAATGGGATTAAAATTTACTTATAAAGGAACTTCATATTTTCCAAATTCAAAAGGAGAAACAAGAATTAAAATAAGTGATAAAGTTGCTAATACTTTAAGTTATATTACATTAGATACAGGTACAAGTCAAATAGCATCCGGTAGTTATAAAATAGTCCTTGAGGCCTTTGGTAGTTTTGATGGTATATATTATGGTACTGAATCACTTAAAAAAATAGAATTTAATGTAAACTTTATTGATAGTCCATATGGGTTAAAAATAAGTACAAATAGTAATTTTATGTTTATAGATAAAACTACAGGTAAAAACTTTATTGATACACAAAACTATCCATTAAAAATAGAATATACATCAAATTTAGAAAATCCTAACATAAGAATTAAACTTATGCGAAGAAAATATGATACAATATATTCAATGGAATATGAAGATGTAGGTATTAATGATTATATACAAAATGGTTTAAGAGCATCCTCAAATCCATATGAATACTATCTTATTGAAAATCCAACTGCTAATATGGATTATACATTTATTATGAAAGAAAATTTAATAAGTGGTACATATAAAATAGTTGTAAGTTTATATGATAGTGATGCCTTTATTGGTAGTGTATATGATTACATCATAATAAAATAGAAAGGAATAATATGGTAAAGAAAGATATAGAACTATTAACAGATAATGAACTTATTTCATTATATAAAGAACTTGATAAATTTATTAAATTCTTGGAAAGTGAAGATAAAAATGAATGAATATTTAAATAAGTTGCAAGCATATAAAGATATGCTTGCTTCACTTCCAAAAAATAATATCAAAAATAGAAAAATATATCATGAAAATTTAAAAAGTATTCATAGTAAAGAAGAAGTAGTATTAAATGATATATATGAAGAAATTAAAAAAAGGGAAGAATCATATTTAAATGTAAAACAAAATGATGAAATATTTTCTCTTGATAAAAATATTAAAGATATAAAAGAAAATTTAATTACTACAAATATATATGCATCAGCTTATGAAAAAAGTGGATTAGATGCATTACTATATAATTTAACTCATTATTATAAAACTGATTTATCTGATATTTTTTCCACAATTAATAAAGTAAATGATATATTTAAACTTGTAAATATTAACCTTTCAAGTGATGATTTTAATTATAGTTATTATAGTAATGTTTTTATGAATATTTATTTAAATAATCAAAGTACTTTAAAAGAAAAATTTGATGAAATATATTGGAAATGTCCTGATATAATAACACATCTTGCTTTAAACTATAAGTATTTATATTATCAAAATATTAAGACTTTTGAACAGTATTATAGTAAAATAAATATTGATAATATAATATCCTCATATAAAGAATTTATAAATAAGAAAGATATACTTGTTATTCAAGATAAATATTTGCTTTTAAATGATTTATTAAGTGGTAAGAAAAATATTAAAGATTATGATAAAGTACCAAATATTATTAATGAATTATTTACTGATAATTTACAGGAAAATGAATATTTAGATTTATACAACAGTTTAATTGAATATAAAGAATATAATGAATGTTTATTTATAATCGAAGATATTAAGAAAAATAAAACTGATTCTAAAAATTTAACTGTAAATATTAAAAAGAATATTGCTAAAAGTGAAAAGAAATTATTTAAAGAAAATAAAAAGATATTAAATAGTATTAAAAAATCTAATTCTAATAAAATTCAATATTATAATAATTTAATTAATAATGATATTAATAATTTAAAAGATATGTATGAAGAATATGAAAAAGCATTATTTTTTACAAAAGTTAATCTTTTAAAAGAGGAAGATACAATCTATAATGTACTTCTTCTTGCAATATCTAATTATAATTATTTAATAGAACTTACAAAAAGTAATAATATAGATTTTAATAGTATTTATAATGTATTAGAACATATTGTTTATAGTCCTTATAATAATTTAATTAATAATTTATTTATAAAAGATGAAAAAGATTTATCTTTAATTATAATTGATAAATATAATTTATATGGGGGTAAATTAAATAAAGAAATGCTTACTAAAGATAATATAGATGGACTTATAAATAATCTAAAATTGATAATAGATAATTTTTATATAAAAAAATATAATATAACTGATGAAAAAATTAGTTTTATTAAGGAAAGTAGAGAATTGTAACCATATGAATTGCATAAAAAAAATTATTATGTTATACTTAATTTGTGGTGGTAGGAAATGAAAAAGGTATTAAAAATATTTGGAATAATATTAATAAGCTTATATAGTATCATGGCTATTGCTCTTACTATTTGTTTATTAAATTATAATGATTATAAAATTACCGTTTTAAATGATAAATCATTTATTATTGTTAAAGATAAAGAACTTGAACCAACATATAAAAAAGGTGATTTAATAGTTGTTACAAAAAATGATAATAATGATGTAAAAAAAGGTGATAAAGTATTCTTTTATATGCAGGAGGATGATGAAATAGTTATAAATATTGGTAATGTTGTTGATAAGCAAAATGTAAATGCAAATGAAGCAACTTATACAATGAATGGCGATTATAGTATTTCTTCAGAATATTTTATTGGTAAAACAGAAACTAGTAAAGTATATCATAATGTTGGAAGCGTTTTAAGTGTACTTGAATCAAGATTAGGTTTCCTATTTATAATTATATTTCCTATTTTAATATTCTTTATTTATGAAATATTTATTGTTATACAAGAAATAAAGAAACCAGATGATGAAGAAGAATAGAATTATATATATTTTAACTTTTATTGCTTTAATATTTATTATATTTTTTGTAAGATCTTCATATGCTGTATTTGAATCAGAAAAAAATATGGTAGTTAAATCAGAAATTGCAAAATGGCAAATACTTGTAAATGGTAATAATGTTAATTCTACCGAAGATTTTGTAATAGATAGTTTTATTAATGATAATCCTTATGTAAAAGAGGGTAAGATTGCACCAGATGTAAGTGGCTATTTTGATATAGAAATAGATCCAAATAGTACACAAGTATCTTTTTCTTATGAAATTACTTTTGATTTTACTTCTTTAGATGAAAGATTTGTTATTGATAGTGTAGTTGAAACAAATGGTTATGAAATAACAAATGAAGAAGATAAATATATTGGTAAAATATTATTAAGTGATATAAATAATAATGTTAAACATAATCTAAGAGTTTATATAAAATGGATTAATAGTGAAGAAAATAATGAAATTGATAGTGAAATTGGCTTAGAAAAAGATTATAATATAAGTATTCCAGTTAGTATATCAATTAAACAATTTTTAGGATAAAAATGGATTTTTATTGGTGATGATATAATGAAGGTAATTAAAAAAATAGGTTCAATTGTAATAAATTTTTTAATGGCTATTGTCACTATAATAGTCCTTTTTTTAATGTATAGATTTATTATGATAAAAGTATGTCATAAAGATTATGTATCAACTTTTGGTTATAGTATGTTTGAAATTGTTACTGGTAGTATGGAACCAACATTAAATGTTTATGACTTTATTTTAGTAAAATATGATGATGATTTAAAAGTTAATGATATTATTACTTATAAAGAAGAAAATAGTTTTATTACTCATAGAATTATTGGTATTAATGGTGATAATTTAATTACTAAAGGCGATGCTAATAATAGTGAAGATAAGGTAATTAGTAAAGATAAAGTTATTGGTAAAGTAGTAAAGGTATTTCCAAAACTAGGTATCGTAAAAAATATTATTATTACACCAAAAATAATGATAAGTTTTTTAACCTTTATTATTTTATTAAACTTATCATTATCATATAAACCAAAACAGGAGGTAACTAAAAATGATTGATTTTAAAAAATTTATTAAATTAAATAAAATTACAATATTAATTATTATTTCGATAATTTTAATTTTAATTGTACCTATAACTTATTCATCTTTTATATCAAATAAAAGTACTAATGCTAAAATTGATGCTGCATATTATTTAATTGATGTAAATGATTATTCAAATACTATTAAACTTACTGATCTTGTACCAAGTGATGATAAGTTTATATATACTTTTAGCATTCAAAATTATAAATCAGATGTTATATGTGAAGTTGATATGATTTATGATTTAATAATTAAAACGACTACTAACTTACCACTTACATATAAGATTTATTTAAATGATTCTGAAATGAATTTCAATCAGGAGATTATTAATGATGAATATGGGATGTATTTTAACAAAATAACTATGGATACTATGACTTTTTCTCATGAAGAAAAAGAGGAAAATATCTATAAATTAGAAGTTAGTTTTCCAATAGATTATGATCAAAGTGTTATTGATTATACTGTTGAAGCTATTATATTAGAGATAGATTCGAAACAAAAATTGGCATAATATATAAAAAAACATGAAAAAAAATTTTACACTTTTTTGTCGAATTATGTCGTAAAAATTATTGCAATAGAAAAATTAATATGATATACTTTAATAGTAACGTAGGGATAAATAAAAGGAGAGTTGTTATGGAAGATAAGGATTTAAAAAGAAAAAATCGAAGAAAGAGAAAAAAATATAGACTTTTAATATTACTTCTGTTATTATTTGGAACTGGAATTATGCTTGCAACCTCAACCTATGCATGGTTTACCGCTAATAAGACGGTATCAATCGGAACACTACAAGTTAAAATTGAAGCTAAAAATGGTATACAAATATCTGCAGATGGTACAAATTGGAAATCAATAGTTCAAAAAGCGGATTTAACTGGAGCTAGTGGTACATATGGTGCTGCATTAAATCAATTACCAAGTGTTTTGGAGGCTGTTTCAACAACTGGAGAGGTTGATGCGGATGGACACCTTCCAATGTATTATGGTACAATTGGTACTAATGCTGATGGTAATTATATTCTAACATCAACAAAGGAAACAGATGTAGATGATGATACTGGTAATGTTGGTAAATATATTGCATTTGATTTATTCTTTAAAGTAGATAGTGATACTGATATATATATTACAAATAATTCTGGTGTAAAAACCACTGATACAACAGATACAGGTATTAAGAATGCTTCAAGAATTGCATTTGTTACACTTGGAAATACTTCAGCTGGTTCTGCTGTTGCTACTATTCAAGCTTTAAATGAAGGCACTAATTCTACAGTACACATTTGGGAACCAAATTATGATTCACATACAGCAGCAGGAGTTGCAAATGCACGTGACGTTTATAGTACTACTACAAATGAAGGTACTGGGAATGCTATTTTATCTTATTCAGGTGTAAAAAGTGAAATTACGACTGATGATAATGTTCTTTTAGGAAATGCTAAAGAGGCAAATGATAGTACTAAATTTAAAGATGTTTCTATTACATATAAAACTAAAGCTGGATTTACTCATTATATTCCTGCATCTCAGTTAAAAAGTGGTATAACTAAAGTTAGAATTTATATGTGGGTTGAAGGACAAGATGTAGATTGTGAAAATAATGCATCAAATGGTAATATTTCATTTGATTTACAAATTACAACTGAACTTCCTGAAGGAACAGCTACTACTGAAAGTTAAAAAGCCAATATGGCTTTTTTTATTTACAAATAAAATGTATGGTGCAATTATACTTATTGATTAATGATTTTTAATATGATATTATGATTATAGAAAGGATAGGGAAAATGAAAAACCTTAAAAAATTATGTTTAACTTTAATATTGGCTTTTGCATTTGTAATGCCTTCATTTGCGTTTGCTGAAACTATTGAAGTTGACACAGAAGAAAAACTTGCCGAAGTTTTTAAAGACGGTGGAACTGCTAAGTTAACCGAAGACTTAACATTAACTGGCGATATTAATCTTAATGATGGTAAGACTGTTACTCTTGATTTAAATGAACATAATATTTTAACTCAAGATAATAGAATTAAAGTTGTAAAAGGTTACTTAACAATTACTGGAAAAGGTGTCATAAATGGCACTATGGAAAAAGCTGCACCTGTTGTTATTTATGGATCAGAAGATGAAAATGATTCAAATTATTCATCATTAACAGTTGATGAAAATGTTACTTTGGAGGGAGAATTTGCAACTTATATTAGTTGGGATGCATATGGTGTTACTGTAAATCTTAAGGGTACATTTAAATCAATTGGTGATGATCAAGAAGCTGCTTTTACAATAAGTGGAAATAATAAGGGCATTAAAAATTGTCCTGTTATCAATATTTCTAGTACAGCAAAGTTTATTAGTGATGGTTATGGATTATATGCAGCTGGTTATGCAATTTGGAATATTGATGCTGCCACTATTCGTGGTGTTAAAGGCGGAATTGGTATTAAAGCTGGCAAAATTAATCTAAAAAATACTAAAGTTATAGCTACTGGCGAAGATACTATTGGTACATATAATAATAATGGAATGAATGCAACTGGTGCTGCAATTGCTATTGAATCAAATAATAGTTATGCTGGAAATATTGAAATTACCATTGATGGAGGAACATATAATTCTTCTAAGGGAAGTGCAATATATCATTATTTAGCAAAGAAAACTAGTGATGAAGTAGTTGAAAGTAAAATTATAACTCCAACTAAGATTAAAAGTGGCACTTTTGATGGTAAAATTAACTTAATAACATATAAAGATTTAGAAGCTAGCGGTGGAACTTTTGATGATTCTGAAATTTATAAATATGTAAGTGATGACTTTAAACCAGTAAAAGTTGTTGATGGTAGTATGACTTTTTATACAGTTGTAGCCATTGAAAAAGGAGAATTAGAAGTAGCAACTCCTGAAGTAGTTGTTTCTGAAGAAGTTGATAAAGACATTGCTGAAGAATTAACTAATGCAACATTTAAAGATCCTGTAACAGGTTTAAAAGAGGCAATTGATGTTGATAAGCTTGATGGAATAGGTGAAGAAATGGTTTACATTACTGTAAGCAGTGATGTTAAATCTTATGATAAAGAAAAATCTGTTTTAGTTCTTGATCTTAAACCACTTTATAAATCTGGAAGATCATATGAGTTAATTCCTAATGAAGCTATTAATGGAAAAGTAAAAGTAAAAGTTGCTGTTCCTAATGAAATTACAGATACACATGCAAAGGTTGTTCATAAAAATGATGAAAAAATAATTGATACAAAAGAATATGAAGTAAAAGAGGAAAAAGGACAAAAATATGTAGAAATTGAAACAGAAAGTTTCTCTACATTTGAATTTAGTTTCTATACTCCACAGTCACCAGTAACTACAACTACAGATACAACTGAAAAAGTGGAAAATCCAAATACTCTTGATGGAATACTGCTTTATACATCAATTACACTTATTAGTTTATCTTTACTTGGACTAGCAGCACTTGTACTTAAGAAAAAAATGAATTAATTAAAAAATCACATTAAGTTGTGATTTTTTTTGTAGTATTTTTTGCTACTTCTAAATAAGTTCTTAAAAGATTACTTGCTCCGAGTTTTGTTCCTCCAAAATATCTTACTATTATCAAAAGATGACTATTTAAATTATTATAGTTTAATATATTATATATTTGCATGCCAGCACTATTGTGTGGTTCTTTATCATCGGTTTTTCCTGCACTACTTCCTAATTTGTAGGCATAAGGAAAATGTTTTGCTTTTGGATGCATACTTTTTACTGTATTTAATATTTTTT
The DNA here is from genome assembly GCA_964430785.1 of uncultured Mycoplasma sp. Classification (GTDB taxonomy): domain Bacteria; phylum Bacillota_I; class Bacilli_A; order RF39; family UBA660; genus UBA6448. The sequence continues at coordinate 42,429 of CAYSFJ010000005.1, forward strand.
CAATATCATTTTGTGTATCAATCTTATATAAAAGACCTATAAACTTAGATTTTTTTATTGTTAATTCAAATTCATTTAATAACATAATATACCTCATAAAAATTATATCTTATTTTTAAGAATTTTTGTAGTATAATATTTTCGTAGGGAGAATTATTATGTTTAAGGAAGAATTAAAATTAGTTCCACATGCACCTGGTTCATATCAAATGGTAAATAGTACTGGAATAATAATTTATGTTGGTAAGGCTAAAGATTTAAATAAAAGACTTCATTCATATTTTCGTGGAACTCTAACAGGTAAAACGGCTTTAATGGTTAGTGAAGTAGACCATTTTGAATATATTGTAACAAAAACAGAAACAGAAAGTTTTATATTAGAAATTAATTTAATTAAAAAGTATAATCCAAAATATAATATTTTATTAAAGGATGATAAAACCTATCCATACATTGAATATATTCGTAAACCATATCCAGCATTAAAAGTATCTAGATATATAAGTTTAAAGAAAAGTGATAAGAAATTACTTTTTGGACCATATCCTAATGCATATGCAGCACGAAGAATTGTATCATTAATAAATAGATTATATCCTTTGAAAAAATGTGTTGGTAAGCCTAAAGAAGTATGTTTATATTATCATATTGGTGAGTGTCTTGGTTACTGCACTAAAAATATTTCTGAAGAAAAAATTAAAACTATGGAAAGTGAAATACTGTCATTTTTACGTGGTAATGATAAAATAATAACAGATAAGATAAAAGAGAAAATGGAGTACTTTTCTGAAAATTTAAATTATGAAAAGGCTTTAGAACTAAAAAAAGAACTTGATTATATTAATTATATTTGTGAAAAACAAAAAGTTCAATCTAATGATTTTGTTAATAGGGATGTTTTATCATACTATTTTTTCAAAGGATATCTTTCAATAGAAATATTATTTATTAGAAATGGTAAGCTTTTAGGTAGTCATAATAATATAATTGTTCCTATTGAAACTATTAAAGAAGAAGTAGTAAGTTATTTATATTCATTTTATCAAAAACATGAGGTTCCTAAAGAAATTGTTATTCCTTGTGATATAGATGAATCATTAATTAATAAACTAGTTGATACTAATTTTGTTAAACCTTTAAAAGGTACTAAAAAAAAACTAGTTGAACTTGCTTTTGAAAATGCTAAAATTAACTTAGAAAATAGTTTAGAAAGATTTAAAAATGATGAAAAAAGGGTATTCGAAGCCCATGATAATTTAAGAAAAATTCTTAATATGAATAGTTTATATAGAATTGATGCTTTTGATAATTCAAACCTTTTTGGATCTTTTTCTGTAGGTGCTATGGTTGTATTTAAAAATGGTAAACCTAGTAAAAATGATTATCGAAAATATAAAATAAGTGTAGATAAAAATGATGATTATCATATGATGAAAGAGGTTATTTATCGAAGATATTTTAGATGTATTGTTGATAAAGAGCAAATGCCAGATTTAATTATTTTAGATGGAGGACTTAATCAAATAAATGCTTGTAAAGAAGTATTAAACACTTTAAATTTAACTATTAAAGTTGTTGGTTTAAAAAAAGATAATCATCATAGAACAAATTCATTACTTGATGGTGATACTTTAAAAACATATGACTTAACTAATCATGATGATGTATTTAATTATTTAACTAGAATTCAAGATGAAGTTCATAGATTTACTATCACTTATCATAAAACTATAAGAAGTAAAGGTATGCTTAAAAGTATGCTTTCTAATGTTGAGGGTCTTGGAAATCAAAGAATAAATAATTTACTTAAGAAATTTGGTAGTATAGAAAAAATTAAAGTTGCTGATATTGAAGAACTCAAAAAAATTATTCCAGAAAATATTGCTATAGAGTTAAAAAAATATTTAAATGAAAACTAAATTATGATAAACTATATAATAGGAAGGAAAAGAATATGGCAGTAAAAAATAATGAAATAATAAATAGCATAAAATTTTTAGCTTTAGATATGATAAATAAGGCAGGCGAGGGGAATACTGGCCATACTTTAACTGGAGTACCAATTCTTTATGCTTTATATAATAACATTTTAAATATAATACCCACAAATGCATGTTACATTAATAGAGATAGATTAATTATACCTTCAAAAAATTATAGTGCTGCATTATATGCAACTCTATTTTATGCTGGCTTTGATTATCAAATTGAGGATTTAAAAAGATATAGAGACGTAGATTCTTATGCACCTGGTGCAGTTTTATATAATAAAGAATTAGGCATTGAAGCATCATCCTCACTTGCAGGAGATAATACTTCTTTAGCTGTTGGTGTATCTTTATCTGAAAGATATTTTGAAAATATGTTTTTAAATATAAATAAAGATTTAGAATTAATAAATTATTATACTTATGTCATTTTAACAAATGAAGATATTCAAGAGGGTACAACTTATGAAGCAATGGCTTTTGCAAGCAATCAAAAACTTAATAAATTAATTTTTATTTATGATAACAGTGGTATATCTGCAGATGGAAACATTTCTAAAATTTATACTGAAGATCTTGAAACAAGACTTGATGCATTAGATTTTAATATTATAAATGTAAAAAATGGTAATAATATTAAACAACTTGAGGATGCTTTAAAAGAGGCAAAAAAATGTGATATGCCTTCGTTTATAATAGTAAATAATGAATTTGGTTATGGACTTGAAAATTGTGGTAGCTCAAAATTATATAATTCATTAATTTCAAATGAACAGCTTGTAAGTTTAAAACTTGAAAATAAGTATCCTACAGAAAGTTTTTATGTTTCTGAAGAAGTAAAAAAACAGTTTAATGATAATATTAATATTCGTATGGAAAAACCATTTCATAAATGGAAAAAAATATATGATGAAGCTCTCGCTACAAAAGATAGTAATATAATTAATATTATAAATTTACTTGAAAAGGGTGAGTTTAATATTGAATTTGATTCTTCGAATTATCAAATAAATGAAAAATATTGTGAAGATGGTTTATTATCAAACCAAAAAGTTATGAATTTTATTGCTCCAAAAACTAAGTTTTTTGTTGGGGGTAGTGCAGATTCTTTCAAAGAGGTAAAAGCTATTTTAACAAAAGATAGTTTAATGACAAGTTTTGATCCTTTAGGAAGAAATATTGAATTTGGTAAAAAAGAAAATGCAATGGCAGGTATAGTTAATGGCTTAAGTATGTCTAATTTAAGATGCTTTTGCTCTTGTAATTTGGTGTATGTAAATAAAATACTTTCATTTATAAGAAGTGCTAGTATGCAAAAACTACCTGTTACATATATTTTTGGACCAGATAGTGTAAATGGTGATGGAATGGCTTATGCACCAGTCGAAGAAATATCTCATTTAAGACTTATACCTGATTTAATTGTTTTAAGACCTGCAGATATAAATGAAATAATTGGTTCATGGGAATATATTATAAAAAATAAAAGAACTGTTGCTCTTATTTTAAGTAATGAAAAGATAAATATTTTAAAACATACTAATGGAAAATATGTTAAATATGGTGCTTATATTGTTAGAAAAGAAAAATATCATTTAGATGCCATTATTATTGCAACAGGTTATGAAGTAACTATTGCTTTAGAAATTGCTTCACAACTTGCCCTTGAAGGTATAGATTTAAGGGTTGTTTCTATGCCAAGTGCAGAACTATTTATGATGCAAAATCCTATTTACGAAGAAAAACTTTTACCCAAAGAAGTATTAACATTTACATTAGAATCTGGTAAAACTAATATGTGGAATAGATTTGCAAGTAATAGTAAATGTGCAATTGGTATTGATGATTATGTAGTTTCTGGTAAGAAGAAAGATGTTTTAAAATTTTTAGGATTTGATATAAATTCAATTATTATAAAAATTAAAAATATGCTCGAAAAGTAGTTTTTTCGACATTTTTTTTGTAAATAATTTGTTAATATTAAAATGAAAGGAAAAGGTATGAGAAAGTTTTACGTATTTAATATTAACAAAAATATGTGCGTTTTAGCAAAAGATAGCCCTTATATATTATATAAAAGTTTTGAGGCTATTTATAAATCAAATAGGGATGATTTAGGTATGGCACAAAATTTATATGAACAGATGACTCTTAGAATTAATCAAAGTATGATAAATAGTAAAATATATGCAAGTAATAAAGATAACCATTTTTATTATTTAGTAAATAATGTTCATAATTATTATAATAAATATAAAAGTGAAGAAGAAAAATTAACTGTTAAAAATTCTTATCTTTTATGTGAGGGTAATACATGTAGACCTTATTTATTAAGATCACTTATTAATTATAATTTTTTTGTTTGTGATTTTGATAATAAAGATTATTTTTGGCTTGATGAAATATGTATTTAAAATTTATAAATAATAAATTTTATTATTATATAGTGAACCTGATTAGAATAAATTCTTATAGACTTTTAAGTATTAATTTAGTATAATTTTTATATGGGAGAGTGATATTTAATGGGAGCACAAATTGCTTGGGGTTTAATAGGTTTAGTAGTTGGTATTATTATAGGATTTTTAATTGCAAGAATCGTAACAAAAAAAATACTTGAAAAAAATCCTCCGATAAATGAAAAAATGATTGAGGCTATGATGAGTGGTATGGGTAGAAAACCTAGTCAAAAACAAGTAAAACAAGTTATGGCACAAATGAATAGATATAAATAATATATCTATTTTTATATACCTAAAAATAGTAATAATTTTTTTGATTTTTCTATATAATTAATTATGAAAAAATATATTAATTATAGTACTATTATAGCACTATTTATAGGTATTATATTAGCACTTTTATATCCAATTAATTTAACTAGTTTTGATTTATTTACCAAAATACTTTCTTTTAAAGATTTTATATATATTTTTTTAATTTGCATTTTTATTATTATAATGCCGTTTTTAAGTGTTAATTTATCACAAGGGCTTTTATTTTGCGAATTTATTTCTATGGGATATATTATTACATTATTTATTAAATATTATAAATTTAATGGTTTATTATTTATTATAATATATATAATGCTTTATAAATTATTAAATCTATTTATACTATATTTAAATTCTTATTATTCATATAAATTAATAAAGCATATTTATTTAAATATATTTTCTAAATACAAAAGAAATATTAATAATTTATATTTATATGTAAAAAAAGTTGTTATTATGACTATATTTTTATTAATTAATAGTTATATAGTTTTATTACTTAAATATTTTACTTTAATAAAAATTGTTAAATTATTAAAATAAAACTTTTATTTAATTGATAATTTTGATATACTATTTGTAGAGTAAAGAAGGTTTTTATGGATGCAAGAAATAAATCTAATATAAAATTATTATCCATTGTAGCAAGTATTTTAATTCTTATTGTTGTTATTGGGGCATCATTTGCTTATTTTGGTACTTATAAAGAAAATGTTAATAAATATAGTATTAATATTACAATAGATGAATTTGCTAAAGCTACGTTTGTAACAAAAGCTGCAAATATAAATTTGAGTGTTTCAAAAAAAGATATGGTTGCCTATGAAGCAGGTACTAAAGCTTCAGAAAATAATGTTAATTTAAATGTTGTTTTAATAAGTGGGAATCCTAATGTAAAGGTTACTTGTACATATGATATTTATTATGAATATGATGATGGTGCTAGTATTTATGGAGTAAGTCCAACGACTGTTACTGATTCTTCATTAAAAGAACTAACTTTAAAAGTTAATGGTAATTCTGGTACAAATAATTATGCTGAAGAAAAAAATTTTAATTATGATTCTAATTGGACAATTAATCCTTATAAAAGATTAATTGTAAAAGGTGCTAGTATTACTGATGCGACAAAAGATGGTACAACTGATACTTGGAATTTTAATATGTCTTTTTATAATTTAGATGCTGATCAAAATCATTTAGCAGGTAAAACATTTTCAGGAATATTTTATGTAGATAAGGATAGCATAGAGTGTGATTATCAAAATAATGAAAGTAATCCAACATTGTATCAAACAATAGAAAATAGATATAATCAAGATAAAACTTATTTAGGATTATATACTGGAGAAGGAG
>CAYSFJ010000006.1:0-23887 GCA_964430785.1 uncultured Mycoplasma sp.
GGAAGTACCAATACTACTTTCTTTAAAAATATTTTTACCATAAAAATTAGGTACTTTTCCATTGATTACCTTGGAAGATAACAAAATTTCTGTTTTAATAATATTTTCTTTTTTATTCATAGGTATAATAACTAAATAACCAATTTCCAATTCAAAATACATTTCTACAAGAGCATTATTTACACCAAAATCAGTTACCTTAGTTTTAATTTTACCCTTTATATTATCAAGTATTTCATATTTAAAATTTATTTTAGGTCCTAAAGAAGATAAAATAATATTATTACTTGCTATAAAAAATGGTACTTCCAATATTTTGCTTTTTTGACTACTATTTTTTAATTTATAAATATATTTATTTAATAATTTGTATGTCTTATCTATATCATAATCTAAATATGTTATTTCGTTATTATTATTTTTATCAATATATAAAATATCACTTAAATCATTACTAGTTAAAAGTATATTACTTTGAAGTACATTTTGATAAATTTCCTCTTTTACTAAAAAATCAATATAATCATTTAATTTAGGATTAAGCATCTTACTATATAAACAAAAAATAAATATAAACAAAAAAAGACTTATTATAAAAGTTATTAAAATATAATATTTTCTTTTAAGTCTTTCTTTTAATTTCATAATAAATTATATGTTATAAAAATGATTTTACTAAAATAACTATTCCAGCAATAAAAGCTACAATTAGTAAGAATATAATTATTTTTACAAATATTGATGATTTTCCATCTTCAATATCAGCAAAGTCATCAAAATCATCTTTATCAAATTTTGTTGATTTGGTATAAAATGATTTATCTAAGGATGTTGTGTTTTCTTTTTCATTTGTATCATCATTATTTACTTCTTCAAAAACTGTTTCCTTTGTTTTTTCGATATCTTCATGAATTGCCCCAATAACTTCAGTATCACCACTACCCTTTAAATCTTCAAATAAAGCAAGTGGATCACCTTCTTCACTAGCTTTTTTTATTGCCTTTTCATTAATTGAAATTGTATTAATTAAGTTTGCAAGTTCTTCAGCAGTCTCATCGCTTATTTTATGACTACTTTCCATTTTATTTTCATTAAAGTCTAGGTTCTTTAATATGTCAAAACCAGTATTACGAAGTTTTTTATTTCTTTCTTTTTCATAATCTGCTTCTTTATCTTCTCTTGCTTTATCTAAAATAATATTAATGTCATATTCTTTTGTTTCTTCAGTTTTGGTTTTTACTACTTCATCATCTTCAATAGCAATACTTTTTCTTTTAGGAGTATCTTTATAATGCGTGTCTAAAATACTTTTTATTTTTTCCACATCAATACTGCCCTTATTGTCTCCAATAACAGCTTCATTGCTTTTTACTTCAAAATTTTCAAGTTCAGTTTTACTTATTTTTTTATATAATTCTTGATTTCTCGAAGCCCTGCTTGGAATTTTTTGTCCATATTCATCCATACTAAAACACCTCTACTATTAAATGATAACATAATTTTTTAACATATTAAAGTTAAATTATAATTTTTTTTGACAAATTATCATTTGATTTACTATAAATTGGCTCACTATTATAATCACCATTTTGTAAAAATTCTTTATATGAATATTTTATGGGTAAAGCTTCTATACTTTCTAAGTACTCCAGTTTAATATATTTACTGGGTATAGCATATTCTAAAACGTATTCTTCTTTCTGATATCTATATTTAGAAAAATACTTTCCAATACCAGAATATTCATTTAATATTTCATCTGGAATATCATATGTACATATAAATCTTTTTAAGCAATTATAAAAATAAAATATATCACTTTTGTTATCAAAAAAATGCATGTAATAAGTATCCATTTGGTAATGATGATTATTATTTATACATGTTTCATTAAACTTACTTCCAATTTTATCAAAAGATTTATTCGTTAAAAATTTATCTATTTCAATTCTACTTGCTACTCTATAAACTTTCATTATGTCCCCCTTTTTGACAAAGCAATATTTTAACATAATTTTTGTATTTGTCAAATATGCTAATACTGTGCTATAATGAATTTGGAGGAAACTAATGAAAAAAATTATTGTTGACGATGAAAAATGTATTGGATGTGGAGCTTGCATTGCTATAGATAGTGAACATTTTGATTTTAACGAAGATGGGCTTTCTGAAGCTATTTTTCATGAAAATCTTGAAAGTGATAACTTACAAAATGCAATTTCATCTTGCCCTGTAAATGCAATTAAAATTAGTAGTCATGATAAAAATGAATGTACATGCGATGATTGTCACTGTGATGATTGCAATTGTAAAAAAAATAACTAAAAAGATAACCCAAAGGTTATTTTTTAATTACGATAAAGTTTTTTTACTTCCTTAATTGATAAAATTCTATATTCTCCAGATTTTAAATTGCCTAAATCTAAAAAATCATAATGTGTTCTTGTAAGTTTGTCTACCAAAAGACCAATACTTTCAAATAATCTTTTTACTATATGATTTCTACCCTCAATAATAGATATTGAAATAAATGTTGATTTTTTTTCTTTATCTATTTTTTTTACTTTAAAATCAATAATATCAACCTTTTTATTATCAATGTAAATGCCTTTTTTTAATGCATCAATTTGTTCTTTTGAAATAATTCCAGCACATTTTGCTAGATAAGTCTTAACAATTTTATTTTTTGGATGGGTAAGTTTATTTGCAAGATTACCATCATTTGTAAGAATCAAAAGCCCAGTTGTATCATAATCTAGTCTACCAACAGGATATATTCTTTCTTCTGTGGCAATTAAATCAATAACAGTTTTTCTTCCTTTTTCATCTTTTACCGAAGAAATTACCCCTCTTGGTTTATTTAAAAGAAAATAGACTTTATTGTTTGTACCTATTATTTCTTTACCATCAATAGTAATATTTGCATTTTCATTTATTCTATCACCAATTAAGGCTTTTTTGCCATCGACAAATACTTTTCCCTGAGAAATTAGTTCCTCTGCTTTTCGACGTGATGTATAACCCCTATTAGCGATAACTTTTTGAATTTTTTCCATAACTTTTTCACCACCAAGATTATATCACACATCAAAAGAAAAGCATAGTTAAAATAAAAGCCATAACAAGACCTACAAAATCCGCTAAAAGTCCAACTACTATTGTATATCTACTTTTTGTTATTTTAACACTGCTATAATATAACGCAATTACATAAATTGTTGTATCAGTACAACCCTGAAGTACACTTGCAAGTCTTCCTGGATAAGTATCTGGCCCATATATTTCGAATATTTTGGTCATTATACTCATCGAAGCTGTACCAGATATTGGTCTTAAAAAAGCCATTGGAAGTATTTCAGGAGGCAAATTAAATAAACTAGTAATTGGTTTTAATAAAAAAGGTAATATATTACTATCTAAAAAAATATTAACTGCAAAAACCATTGCAAGGACTGCTGGAAAAATATTATATACAATTTTCATACCTTCTTTTGCACCTTCAAGAAAAGAAGAATATACATCAATTTTTTGAATATATCCATAAAAAACAACAAATAAAATAAAAAATGGGATAATCATAATAGAAAATAAATTCATTTATGCTTCCTCCTTAAAAAATAGTCAATTATAACCGCAGAAAAGCAAGAACATGTTGTAGATATCAAAGCTGGTGCAATTATTTCTGTAGGATTTAAACTATTATATGCAAGTCTTATAGCAATTATTGTCGTAGGAATTATTGTTACCCCAGCAGTATTTAAAACTAAAAAAGTTATCATTGGAGTTGAAGCAGTATCCTTTTTATCATTAATTTTTTGGAGTTCTTTCATTGCTTTAAGTCCAAATGGTGTTGCTGCGCTACCAAGACCTAACATATTTGCAGCAATGTTCGATGCAATATATCCAAGGGATGGATGATTTTTGGGCACTGAGGGAAAAAGATTAGATAAAATAGGCATTAAAAAATTTGCAAATTTAGTAAGCATTCCTGCATTCTCTGCAATTTTCATTATTCCAGACCATAAAACTATTGTTGGAAATAAACTAAGTATTAATTTTAACGCTTTATCTGCATTAGTCAGTATACTTTCATTAATTATATTAATATTACCAGTTAAAAAACTATATAAAATTCCTATTACAATTAGAAATGTCCATAATATTGAAATCATAATAAAGTTTATGATTAATAAAAAAAAAATAGACATTTGCCTATTTAATTTCAAAAGATATCTTATCATTTTCATAATTTAAATATACTTTTAAATTTGTGTTTTTAATTGTATCACTTGATTTATGAAATGACTGAAGTACATAATATGTTGATATATCATGATACTTTACTTTAATACTTGTTTCAATCTCAGTATCACATTTTTCTTTTCTTGCACATTTAATTTCAGACACATTTAAAATAGTTATTTCTTTATCTTCAATAGTAATAATATCACCTTTTTTATAATTAAATGTTTCATTACTTATATTATCCCTATTATTTAAAATAGCACAAGCAAGTAAAACACCAATCAAAATAACTATAATAACTAATAATATTGCACCTTTATTCTTTTCCATATTTTATATTATAACTTAATCAACATTTTTTTTAAATAGTTTTTGAAAAAAATTTTTTATTTTGTTTTTTCTTTTACCTTTTTTTATATAAATATCTTCATTACCTATTTCTTTTCCTTTTAAATAAATACTGGCATATCCTACAATATCACCATTATCATAACTATCATCACTATTTAAAAAATATTTAATATTTATATATTTTTTTTCATTATTTGTTATAAGTAAATTAAAGTTATTTTTTATATATAAAGTATCTTCGATAAATAAATTTTTAGTATCCAAAGAAAAATTATTTTTATTTAATACTTTTTCATTTTGATAATTTTTTTCAATATATTTATAAAAATTTTTGTGATTTTCCCAGTCATTTGAATCATTTAAAGTTACTACAACTATATTTGTATTATTTATAATTCCGGTTGTAACCAGTGTTCTTTTTGCTTTTCTAGTATAGCCAGTTTTTCCTCCAGTTATATAATCATATTTTAAAAGTTTGTTTTTATTTTGCCAAGAATAGTTTTTTCTATCAGAATTAGTAATGTATTTTTTTGTACCAAATATATTTCTAAATTTTTCATTTTGCATTGCATACGTTGTAAGAACGGCCATATCATATGCAGTTGAGGTATTTCCTAATCCATATTCATTTTCAAGACCATGACTATTATAAAATATAGTATCATTCATACCAATTTTCTTTGCATATTCATTCATTAATTTTGTAAATTCTTCCATCGAACCTGATATATTAATTGCAATCATTGTTGCGGCATCATTACCACTTCTAAGAAGCATTCCATATAGCAAATCTTTCATTGATATTTTTTCACCAATTTCAAGATAAATGCTACTGCCTACAGCTGTAAGAATATCTTTTGTAACTGTTACAATATTATTCAAATTACCATTTTCTATTGCGACTATAGCAGTCATAATTTTTGAAGTCGAAGCAACTAAATGTTTTTCATTCATATTTACCTCTTTTAAAACCCTATTATTATCCATATCATAAACAATATATGATGCATTAACTGTTTTGCACGAAATAAAAATTCCAAATATAAGTATCAATATTTTTTTCATACTTAATTATATGTTAATTATAAATTTTTTTCTTTAATAAAAAAGGATAAACTAACCTAATAATTTATCCTTTACAATTTTACTAACAAGTGACATATCTGCATTTGTTATTTTCGAAGAAATAACCTTCATAAGATTGCCCATATCCTTCATTGAACTTGGTTTAAGTTCTTCAAAGGTTTCATCAACAATTTTAATTATTTCTGCTTCACTCATTTCTTGTGGTAAGTATTTATTTAATATATCTACCTCTTTAGCAAGTTCATTTACAGTATCAAGTTTTCCATATTTTTTATATTCCTCAATTGAATCTTTTCTGGTTTTAACACCTTTTTTGATTACCTTAAGTACCTCATCATCAGAGAGAGTATGAAGTGAACCTTTACGACTTTCGTTTATAATTTCACTTTTTATCATTCTTAATACTGACAAAGTAAATTTATCACCACTTTTTAAAGCTAATTTTAAATCATTATCAATTTGATTTTCCATACATAGCCTCCTTAGTTATGGTTTCTACGGCGTGAATTTTTAATGTTTTCCTTTTTTTCATTTCTTCTTTTAACGCCTGGTTTTTCATAGCATTTTCTCTTCTTAAGTTCTGAAGGGACGCCACTACGAGCAAATTTTGCCTTAAACTTTTTTAAAGCAAGATCAACATTACCATTTTGAACTACTACCTTTGTCATCATATCCCTCCCTTCATTAGCTACACATATTATAACACCTACCACTTTCTTTTACAAGAATTTTAACAACTTGAATGGCTAAAATATCTTCTTAAAGTTGAACCTAAATTTTGTCCCCATCCATAAATTGCTATTGCAAATTTCCCAATGGCAGATATTAATGCTGCTGAAATACCAGCACCACCAACATATAAAATGCTTTCATTACTATTTAACACCATTTTATCTTATATTGCAAGCCTTTGGATTAAAATATCCATCAATTATGCCAAAAACAAATGCTGTAATAAATGCTATTGCACTAGCAATACCTATTGTAATTTTTGCACCACCAACATATTTTATTGATTCATTTTCTTTTAAATTATGCATTGCTTTCTCCTTTCTAAAGAATCAATTTAAGTATCTTCTTAATCACTCTTTCTTTTTTATAATAAAATGTTATTTTCTTTACTTCATTATTTTTAAACTTTTTTGAAACATATATTTCATAATTTTGATAATTTGTATAGTTATCAGAAAAAATTTCTGAAATACTTAAAACACTAAATTTATAAGTTATATCATCAATTTTTAACATACCAGCTTCACTAATTATATCAGAGTTTTCTATTTCTATTGGTACGATGAAACTTTTACCATCAAAAGTTGCGTATGTTACAAAACTGCTATAACTTTTTAAAAATATTAATAAAATCACTATTATACAAATTATGCCAGTAAATATAATTAATAAAGTATTATTTTGATATTTAATATTTTTCAATTTATAGTAATTCATTTTTACCTCCAACTTCTATAACTCTATCAAATAAATCATCTTGTTTTTTATGTGAAACATATAAAATGGTTTTATTTGGGTAATTTGTCAAAATATTTTTTATAATCGTAGATTCCATTTTATAATCTGTTTCACTAAGGGCTTCGTCTAAAATAAGTACCTCAAAATTATTCATAAGTCCCCTTGCTAAGATAATTCTTTGTTTTTCACCTCCTGAAATATTCGAAGAATCATTACAAACACCAAAATCATATCTAAATTTTCTATTCTTAACTATTTCATCTATTAAACATATCTTACATACCTTATCAAATTTTTCTACATCATCACAATAAAACATAATATTATTTTTTATTGTATCTGTATATAAAAACTCCTTTTGTCCAATATATGTAATATTATTTCTAATTGTTTTTAAACTATAATCTTTAATATTTTTTTCACCAATAAAAATTGACCCACTATTTAACTCTAATGAACGATTTATTAATTTACATAAGGTAGATTTACCAAGTCCACTTTTACCTTTAATCATAACTTTTTCATTTTGCTTTATAATTAAAGAGTAATTATTTAAAATTAAGTTAAAATCATTATAAGAAAAACAAACATTATTTATTTTTATATCACCACATTTATAATTTTCTAATTTACCAAGACACTCTTGTTTTATATCAATAAAATCACAGACCTTTCCAAATGCAGCCCGAAAAAAATTGAATTTAGGGAATATAGTAACAAACCTTTTAATAGGTTCTATAAAATATGACATTATTGTGTTAAAAGTGACTAAATTAATTAACGAGTTATGACCTTCCAAAACAAAATATATTCCCACAGATGTAACTATAAATTGATTAAATTCTAGAATATAGTTTTGTATCATATTGATAATGTTAATACCTCTAGAAAAATCATAATTGTCATATATTAAATTAGAATTTTTTTCTTCAATATGGTTAAGTACGTATTTAGTTTTATCTAGATTTTTAATTGAACACATCATTTCAACATTTTCAATTAAAGTACTATTAAATTCTGTTTGATAATCAATATTTTTCCTTATTCTTTTATATAAATATGGATTTATTAGTAAACTAAAAAGTATATAAACAATCATAAAAATGCATAATATTATTGTAAGACGCACGTTTATAAAGCATAGTATACAAAATGAACCAAAAGTTAAAAATAAATCTAAAAAACAAGATATAAAAATTTCAGAAAACAAATTTTTTATACTAGATAATTCATTTATTCTTGTCATAATTTCTCCTGTTTTACGTGAAGAAACAACATTGAAAGGAAGATAAAATAGATGAGTTATGAAATTATCATAAACACTAACATCAATATTTTTGTTAATATGGTTTTCATAATATGATTTAAAATAACTAAAAATTAATTTAAATAACATTAAGATTAGAAAGAGAAATATTATTAATTTTATTTTATTTTCATAATAATTATTTGCTAGCATCTCATTTATAACCTTGTAATAAAAACCAGAACAAATTGTAAAAGCTGTAAGAAGTATACTACAAATAAGTGTATTTATACATAATTTTTTATTATTTAATATTATCTTAAAGAAAAGATTATAAATATTATTACCCTTTTCTAATAACAAAATTTTATCTTTAGGAAATAGTTCTATAAAAACTCCCGAAAAAATTTTATCAAAATTTGATTTTGTCATTTTTATCTTACCCTTACTTGGATCCATTAGCACGTAGTTATTACCTTTAATTTCATAAAGGCACATAAAATGTGTTAACCCATTTTTGTAAATAACGTGTACTATCGCAGGTAAAATAACATTAGATAATTCCTTATTATCAGTTTTTTTTGCAAATCCATCAAATCCATACTTATTAGCAGCTTTAAGAAGATGATATGCACTAACACCCTCATAAGAAGCAAATGTATCAATTCGAATTTTTTCAAGAGGAACATAACCACCATAAAACTTAATTATTGATGATAAACAACATGGTCCACAGTCCTTTACATCTTTTTGACATTCAATAACAATTTTATTTTTCATTCTTTTTTCTCCTTTCACTATACTTATTACCGAAAAATTTTTCATTTCCTCCTTTTTTTATAAAATTTGCAAAAAAAAATTAAAATTTGACATATTTTTGACATATTTTATACTATTAATTGACATTGATTTACATTTAAAATATTGTAAATTAGTTTACATGCAACAAAAAACTAATTATAAATTTATAACTAGTTTTCATATTTAAACTTCTTGTACAACAGCAATAATCATTGGTTTGCATTCAGTTTCTTCGTATAGATACTTTCCTAACTCTTCTCTAATTTGTGTTCTAATCAAATTATAATCCACATATTTAGGTGTTATATTATCAGTTATAACTTTTTCACATATTTTTTTAATTTCTACAATCATTTCTTTAGAATCTTTAACATAAATAAAACCACGAGTAACTATTTCTGGTCCTACCAAAAGAACCTTTTCCTTTTTAGATACAGTTGCACTAATTAAAACTATACCATTTTCCGCTAAAACTTCTCTATCTTTAATAACTAAATCTCCAATATCATCAGAACTTTTACCATCAATAAATATATCATCAACATTAAAGTGTTCAAATTTATCTTGAAGGACTTTATTATCAATACTAACAACATCACCATTTTGTTTTAAAATAATATTTTCATTACTAATTCCCAATATAGAAGCAACATTTGCATTACCCACCATATAACGATAATCACCTTTGACCGGCATATAATAAGTTGGATTTACAAGTTTTATCATAAGCATTAAATCTTCTTTTGAAGCATGTTGAAGTATTGAATATTTTTTAGGAATATCAATTACATTACAACCATATTTAGCAAGTTCATTTTCTATTTTAACAAATAATTTTTCACTACTATCATACTTAGGTTCTGCAAAAACAACAGTATCAGTAGCAAGTAAGCTTATAAATTTATCATAACCAGTATATATTTTATTAATATTTGCATAAGGATTAGCTCTATCGTCACTAATTAGAATAATTGAGTTATCATCTTTCAAGTTTCCTAAATCACCTATAATATTTTCTTCGATTAATAAATATTTATTTTCAATAGAATAATTAATCATATTTTGTAATTTTTTACCCATAACAATTACTTTTCTATGAGTACCTGCACAAGCATTAAATATTTCCTCAATTGTATATAAATGATCTGGTAATACGCTAAAGATAATTCTTTTTTCATTATGTTTTATAATATCTTTAAAAAATGATGTTAATTTGTGTTTTGGAGATGTATGTCCAGGATTTTCAGAAAATATAGATTCGCATAAAAGTGCAAGCACACCTTGTTTACCAATATAAGCAATTTTTCCTAAATCCATTTCATAATGTCCCATCATTGCAGGATCAATTGTAAAATCTCCAGTATAACAAATTCCACCATCAGGTGTATTTAATACATACATTACTGCATCTGGAATTGAGTGTGACATTTCTATTGGAAATATAGAGCAAATACCAAAATTAATTTTTTTATGTGCCCTTATTTCAATAATATTTTCCTCATTTACACCATCTTCCATTAAACAAAATTTAGTAAATTTCGTTGCATATATTTTAAGAGTTGGAATTTGATTTAATAAATCTACCACACTACCCATATTTTCTTGATGACCATGGGTAATAAAAACACCCTTAATTCTCTTCTTATTTTTTATTAAATAACTAAAATCAGGAATTATATAATCTATTCCTAAAAGATTTCCAGTAGCATATTTTAACCCAGCATCGAATACAAATATATCGTTATCAACATCGATAACATAGCAGTTTTTTCCATTTTCATTTAAACCACCCAAACCAAAAATTTTAATTTTACACATATATATCACTCTTTTCTATAAAGTTTTCTTGGCTAAAAGTATTTTAACAAATTATTAGATAAATATCAAGAGCATCATTTAGACAAAAAAACATAAAAACTAATCTTTTAATACAAAAGTGCTTGAAAGTTACTAAAACATTTGATAAAATAGTTATGCAAAAAGGAAGGAAGAAAAATTATGGCAAATATCAAAAGTTCAAAAAAAGCAATTAAAGTTATCGCAAAAAAAACTGATAATAACCATGAAGCAAAAGCTAAAGTTAAAAATTTAATCAAAGATATAGAAAAACTAATTGCTACTGAAGACAAAGAAGGTGCTTCTAAGTTATATAAAGATTTTCAAAAAGCATGCGATAATGCATTAAGTAAAGGCTTAATTAAAGCAAATACTGTTGATAGACAAAAATCAAGATTATCATTAAAAATTAAAAATATGAAGTAGTTAGCAAAAACTGCTTTTTTTATTTATAATTTTTTGTTAAAATATTCTTATGAAGAAATTTATTATTGGCATTACATGTGCTTTGTTATTATTAGTTATATCTTATAAATCAAATTATATTAGTGACTTTATTGCAAAAAAAATTACGGGAAATCAAGAAATAATTATTAAAGAAAAAAATGACTATGCAAAAGAGGATAATTTTATTTTTATAAAAAATACTGATAGTTTTGTACCATATTCCTATAATGATTTATTAAAAATTATATACACCACTATTAATTATGGCTGGAATTCATTTACATTTTATTGTCCTAATGAATATGAAAAATGTATTAATGATGTAGAAAATATATCAAAAGATGACATTACTTTAACCCATATAAACAACTATGTTCATCCATATAATAGTTTTACAAATATTAAAACAAGTATATTAGAATCTGGTGAAATTACTATTGAAATAAACTATTTATATAGTAAAGAGCAAATTGAAAAAATTGAAAATAAAACAAATACTCTTTTAAAAGAACTTATAAATGATAGCATGACAAACTATGAAAAAATTAAAGTATTACATGATTATATAATAAATAATACAAAATATGATGTTGAAAGAAATAAAGACGGAGATAGTCCATATCTTTCATATATTGCTTATGGTCCTTTATTCGAAGGTTATGCAACTTGTAATGGTTATACCGATTTAATGGCAATTTATTTAACAAAACTGGGTATATCGAATTATAAAATAGCCACCACTAAAGGTACTGGAAGTTCCTCTAATGGACATATTTGGAATGCAGTAAATATAGATGGAGAATTTTTACATTTAGACCTTACTTGGGATGATCCCGTTAGTGATGATGGTAAAGACTATTTATATCATAAATACTTTTTAATTGATACAGATACTTTAATAGAAATTGACTCTGGTAAAGTTGAAATCGAAGAACATAATTTTGATAAAAATTATTATTTAGAATTTAATGAAAAAATTTTGGAATTAAAAAAATAAAGTAATCAATCTTTATTTTTTGTTTGTATAAATTTAATAACTTCATTTTCTGTTTTTGAAAAATCCTCAAAATCAGTATCAAACCATGTTACTGGCAATTGATTGTTAAACCAAGTATATTGTCTTTTTACATAATGTCTAGTATTTTTCTTAATTAAATCTACGGCCTTATCAAAAGTTATTTCACCTTTTAAATATTGTATAATTTCTTTATAACCAATTGCTCTTTTTAAAATATTACTTTCAGGATATTTTTTATATAATATTTCTACTTCTTTTAACAGTCCATTTTCAAGCATTTTATCCACCCTTTTATTACATCTATCATATAAAATACCTCTATCACAAGAAAGCCCCACAAAGATTGAATCATAAATAAGAACATCTTTATTAGTTTCGTTTTTATCACGATTTAAAAAATTTATAAGTCTTACCCTATTATTTTTATGTAAATTATGATTTGCATCTTTTTGATTTGCAAGTAAATATAGTTCATCATTAGTTAAATCATCAAAATTATTTTTATGCATTACTTCAAACCTATAATCATATAAAAGTGCTTTAATATAAAGTCCAGTTCCTCCGACAATAACAATATTTTTATCAGCATATTTATTTAAAATATTTCTTGCATCAGTTTGATAATCACTTACACTATATTCTTCATTTGGACTAATTAAATCAAATAAAAAATGTTCTTTATCGCCCATTTCTTTTTTAGTTATTTTAGCACTTCCTATATTAAGTTCTTTATAAATTTGAGTTGCATCAGCATTTATTATAATAGCATCAAATTTTTCAGCAATCGTTTCAGAAAGTCTTGTTTTCCCTATTCCTGTTGGTCCACATACACATATAATCATAACTTTTCCTCTCATTATTATTATAATTATAAATTGACAAATATGCAAATATTTTATATATTAAGTTCATGGAAATAATAGGTTTAATCGCGGAATATAATCCGCTACATAATGGGCATTTATATCATATCAATAAAATTAAAGAAAAATATCCAGATAGTTTACTCGTTTTAGTACTTAATGGATACTTTTTACAACGTGGAGAAATATCAGTTATATCAAAATATGATAAAGCAGATTTAGCTTTAAAATTTGGTGTTGATATAGTTATAAGCCTTCCAACTTTGTATGGTACACAAAGTGCTGATACTTTTGCAAATATTTCAGTTAAACTACTTAACCATTTAAAAGTAAATAAAATTATTTTTGGTAGTGAAACAGATGATATAAAAATACTTACAAAGCTAGCAAAAAAATCATTAGAACTTGATGAAAGTATAGATTTAAAAGAAAAATTAAAAAGTGGAATTAATTACCCTACTGCACTTAGCAAAATTATAAATGAACCATTTACATATAATCCAAACGATCTTTTAGGAATATGTTATATAAAATCTATTATAAAAAATAATTTTAATATTAAAGCTGAAACAATTCAAAGAACTAATAATTATTTAGATACTACTTCATGTGAAAATATTGTTAGTGCCACAAATATAAGGCAAAAATTAAAAAATAATATTGATATTTCAAAATATTTACCTAGTTTATCAAAAGAAAAAATATGTACGTATGATGAAAATCTATTATTTAATCTAATTAAACTTTCAATTCTTAATGACAATATATTTGATATTTTAGATGTAGATATAAGTCTATATAACATGTTAAAAAAGAATATTCAAACTACATTAAATATGGAAAATCTTTTAAAAGTATTAAAATCGAAAAAATATACTTACAACAAACTTAACAGAATGCTTATTCATATTTTACTTGGAATAAAAAAAGATTATGTAAAAAACGATATTACCTATATAAATATAATTGGTTTTAGTAAAAAAGGTAAAAAGTATTTAAATAGTATAAAAAAAGAAATTAATATACCACTTAAGCCAGATAAAAGTTCTATTATTTATAAAATTGATATTAAAGCAAGTATTATTTATGATATGTTAACTAGAAAAAATGAATATAAAAAAGAACTAGCAAATAAGCCAATTATTTATTAGTTTTTTGAATACTATATATAGTATGTATATAGTATGTATATAGTATATTGACAAATTATATTATATATGGTATAAATAGTATGTATTAAAAAGGTAGGTGAAAAAATGGAAAATTTAACTAATGGTATTATAAATGTTCATGTGGATCCAAAAGACAAAAAAGAAGCAAATATAATTTTAAAGGACTTAGGCTTAAATATGACTACATTAATAAATATGATGCTAAAACAAGTAATAAAAAAAAGAGCCATACCATTTGAAATAACATCAGCTTTAAATAATGATGTTGAGGAAGCATTAAAAGAAAGTGTTGTAATTGAAAATGAAATTAAGTTTGGAAAAAGAAAAGGCTATAACAATGTTGATGAAATGATGAGGTCCATCATTGATGATTGATTATAATAAAAATACAAAATGTAAAATTGAATATACAACATGTTTTAAAAAGCAATTAAAAAAAATAATTAAGCAAGGAAAAGATGTTGAAATATTTTGCAAAGTAATAGAAATGCTTGCAAACCGAGAAAAATTACCATCAAAATACAAAAATCGCAATTTAATAAATGATAATACATATCGTGATTGCATGGAATGTCATTTAAAACCAGATTGGTTACTTATTTATAAATATATTGATAACAATTTAGTTTTATTATTAGTTTCTACAGGAAGCCATAGTGAAATTTTAAATAAATATTAAACAAACTAGCAAATAAGCCAATTATTTATTAGTTTGTTTTTTTATACTTTTAATTTGAATTATTTTATAATATACTTAATATATGAAAAAGAAAATATTATTTATATTAATTATAATTATGTTAGGATTAGGTATTTATTTAGAAACTAATAAAAGTAAAACTACTTTTAAAGAATATAGTTCAAAAACACTTGAATATGTATATCTAAATGGAATATATGATGAAAAATATCAAAATGAATATGATAAAATTAATTTTAACAATCAAGAAAATTTTAGTATGGTACTTACTACTTTTTTACCAAAAGGTTATTCAGGTAAGGAAATAAACTATATTTTTCTTTTAAGTGAAAAAAATATTAATAAATTAAAAGATATTAATTATATAGATTTAAAAGATTATTATACATTTGAAAATTTTGATGTTGATAACTATCAAAGATATATAGATTATAAAGAAACAAATGATATTCCCTTAAAAGATATTGTTACTTACGTAAACTTAAATTTAGATTATAAGTTTTATGAAAATGCAAATGAAATTCAAAATGCTGAGGATATCTTAGTTTTAGTAAATAAATATAACTATTTACCAAGTGGTTACACACCATCAGATATAGAATATGTTAAAGGTGCTTATGGAAATAATGTACCTATGAAAATGATTGCTAAAGAAAATTTTTTAGAACTTCAAAAATACTTAAAAGATAATTATAATTTAGAGTTACTTCCAACTACTGCGTACAGAAGCGAATCATTTCAAGAAACATTATATAATAATTATGTAAAAAATTATGGTAAAGAAAGTGCTGATACATTTTCTGCAAGGCCAGGATATTCAGAACACCAAACCGCTTTATCAATAGATTTAAAAAATATTGCTATTAAGACGGATGTTAGGCTTAGTGATGAAGACTATAAAATATTAAGCGAAAATGCATATAAATTTGGTTTTATAATAAGATTTCCAAAGGGTAAAGAAAATATTACTGGTTATGAATTTGAAAACTGGCATATTCGTTATGTAGGAATAGATAATGCTAAAAAAATATATGAAAATGATTTAACACTTGAAGAATATATAGATTTATACATAAAAAAATATTAAAACTATTTATAATGTTTTAATACTTTAGGTAAAATATCTGTATCCAAATATTTATTATTATCATCAAGTAATTCATTTTTTAAATAATTTAAAACAACTGAATTTGTAATATCATACTTAAACATATCATTATTAACTTTTTTTATGGCATACATTACCATTTCATTTTTTACAATACAAGCAAGAAAATCGTAGTCATATCTTTTTGAATGTTTCATCCCAATAATAAAGGCATTTGTTATAGATTTATCCTTATTTTCAATATCAATATAATTATTCACACTCTACTCACCCTTTACTCTATAAAAATATTATCATAATTTTATATAAATTACTAGTTTACATTTTTATTGTAAAGAAAAAATTACCTATTATAGTAACTTAATCTCTATCATTATTTGCAAGTAATATAAGCCTTAAAATTTGTATTGCACTTGTAATTACCCCAGCTACATAAGTAAGTGCGGCACTAACAAGAACTTTCTTTACTTCAGATTTTTCATCTCCAGTTGCTAGATGCATTTTATTAATTTCTTTTTCTGCTCTTATACTTGCATTAAATTCCACAGGTAAAGTTATAATTTGAAATATTAATCCAAAGAATGTAAAAGTTATTCCTATATATACTAAATCAAGTAATTCAAATATTAAACCAATTATAATAATATAGTAAGATAGTGATGTTGCTATATTAACAATTGGACATATTGCAGATCTTATTTTTAAAAATAAATATCCCTCTTTATCTTGAATAGCATGTCCACATTCATGTGAGGCAATTGCCATACTAGATACACTGTTTTTTTCATAAACATCTTTTGAAAGTCTAATTACTTTTCTCTTAGGGTCATAATGGTCAGTTAAATAACCATTTGTAGCCACTACATAAACATCAGAAAGTCCATTTTTATCAAGTATTTTTCTTGCAACTTCAGCACCAGATAAACCTTTAGAATTTTCACTTTTCAAATAAATACTATAATTAACTTTAACAAATATATCCGCAATTAAAGGTAAAATTATAATCAAACTAAATAATAATAAATCCATTATTTTACCTCGTAAATTGTTCCTTCTCTAGTGTCCTTTAAAACGATACCTTGTTTTAAAAGTTCCTCTCTTATTAAGTCCGCTAAAGCAAAGTCTTTATTTTTTTTAGCTTCATCTCTTTTTTTAATTTTATCTTTTATATATTCCTCCTCAAGTCCATGAGTTTTTTCTTTAGTTAAATCAAGTGATAATACTTCTTCCCATTTATTAATTAAGGATAACTTTGTTGTTCCATTAACATGATCATCTTTTAATAGGTCATATAATGTTGTTATAGCATTTGCAGTATTTAAATCATCTTCTAGACAAGAAGTAAATCTTTCATTATAAAATTCATATATATCCTCATTTACTTGTCCATCATTTTTTAGTGATAAAACTTTATTTTTTAATTTTAAATATGCATTTTGTGCTCCATCAAGTGATGAATAAGAAAATGTTAATTGTCTTCGATAATGAGATAGTAAACACATAAATCTAAATGAAAGTGGATTATAACCTTTTTCTATTAATGTACTAACAGTTAAAATATCTCCTTTACTTTTACTCATTTTACCTGTTTCATCATTTAAATGTTCATTATGAAACCAATAATTACACCATTTATGTCCTAAATAACTTTCTGATTGAGCAATTTCATTTGTATGATGTGGAAAAATATTATCAACACCACCACCGTGAATATCTAAATGCTCGCCAAGAAATTTAATTGAAATACCACTGCACTCAATATGCCAACCTGGATAGCCCACTCCAAAAGGAGATTCCCATTTTAATTGTTGACTATCAAATTTAGATTTAGTAAACCATAAAGCAAAATCAGCTTGATTTTTTTTGTTTGCATCATATTCTACACTTTCTCTTGCACCCACTACCATATCATCTTCTTTATGATTAGTAAGTACATAATAATCATTTAATTTTGAGGTATCAAAATAAACATTACCACCAGCTTTATAAGCATAACCAGTTTCTAAAAGTTTAGTTATTATTTTTATATATTCATCAATGTTATCTGTTGCATTACTAACAATTTCTGGTCTTTTACAATTAAGTGCATCAAAATCTTTAAAAAAAGCGTCAGTATAAAATGAAGCAATATCAAGTACGCTTTTATTTTCTTTTTTTGCACTAGCTACCATTTTATCATCACCAGAATCACTATCTGAGGTTAAATGACCAACATCAGTTATATTCATACATCTTGTAACATCAAATCCAATAAATCTGAGTGTTTTATCTAAAATATCATGACCAATATAATTACGCATATTTCCTATATGTGCATAATGATAAACTGTTGGTCCACATGTATAAAAACTTACCTTACCTTCTTTCCAAGGAATAAATACTTCTTCTTTATGACTTAAAGTATTATAAATTTTCATAAACATCACCTTCCATAATCACTATTATACTATATTTTAAATAAAACAAAAAGATTAAAATTTAATGTCTAAAAAAAGGAAGGAGTTACCTTCTCAAATTTTCAAGTGTTTTATCTTTTCCAAGTAAATAAATACAAGCATCAAGTTCAGGGCCATGCATAAATCCGCTTGCTTTAATTCTAAGAGGCATGTAAAGTAGCTTACCTTTAACATTTAAATTATTCTTAACATTTTCAATTGCAATATTAATATTTTCTGTAGTAAAGTCCCCAATTGCCTCAATTTCGCGTGCAAAAGTATTAATTACAACAGGAATAATGTCATCACTTTCTAAGAAATTTTTGCATTCATCATCAAGTTCATATCCCTCGAAAAAGAAATTTTTAACAACATCATTAATCATTTCACCACAATTAATATGAGATTTATATGTAAGAAGAAGCATTCTTATCCAATCTTCACTCTTACTAGAAACATCATACTTTAAAAATGGTCTTACCCATTCTAAATATTTTTCATCATCCATTTGTTTAATATAATGAGCATTGAACCATTCAAGTTTTTTAATATCATAACAACCTGGAGCAGATGAAATTCTATGTATATCAAACTCTTTTTCTAATTCAGATAATGTAAAGAATTCTTTATTATCTTTTGGAGACCAACCTATTAAAGCAATATAATTTATAATTGCCTCTGGAAGAAAACCTCTGTTAATTAAATCCATTAAATTATCATCTTTATTTCTTTTACTAATTTTAGTACCATCTGTCTTAATTACAAGTGGTTGATGAATATATATTGGGCTTTCCCAACCAAATGCTTTATATAAAAGTAAATATTTTGGTGTTGAGGATAAATATTCATTACCCCTATTAACATGACTAATTTCCATTAAATGATCATCAATTACATTTGCAAAATTATATGTTGGAAATCCATCTGATTTAATAAGAATTTGATCCTCTAAAGCACTATTTTCAATTTTAATTTCACCATAAACAGTATCAACATAAGATGTAACACCTTCTTTAGGCATTTTCTGACGAATAACATATTTTTCACCATTTGCAACTCTCTTTTTAGCTTCCTCTAAAGGAATATGTGAACAATGTCCATCATAGGTAAATGGTACTTTTCTTGCTGATGCTATCTCTCTTAATTTTTCAAGTCTGTCTTCATCACAAAAACAATAATATGCATCACCTTTTTCCACTAACTCTTCAGCATATTTTTTATAAATATCTAATCTTTCACTTTGAAAGTATGGTCCAAAATTACCACCTACACCAGCACCCTCATCTGGATGAAGTCCAAGCATATTAAGAGTATTTAAAATAAATTCAACTGCTCCTTCAACCTTTCTTTCTTGATCTGTGTCCTCAATTCTTAAAATAAACTCTCCACCCATACTCTTTGCTGTTAAATATGTAAATAAAGCACTTCTTAAATTACCAATATGCATATATCCAGTTGGAGATGGAGCAAATCTTGTTCTAACTTTCATTTCTTACCTCCTAATTTTTTTCAATATCTGAAACAGCAATACAACCATCGCTTGCAGCTGTAACTAGTTGATAAACACTTTTTTTAATGCAATCTCCAATTGCATAAAGTCCATCAATTTCTGTTTCAAAATTTTCATCTACTATAATATCACCATTTATATTAGTTATGTCAAGTTTTTTAAACATATCTGTATCAGGTTTATAACCAATATAAATAAATACTCCCTTTACATTTATTATTTTTTCATTATCAAGTGTAACACTTTCAATTTTTCCATCAACTTCATTTATTTTTTTAATATTTACACCATCTATTATTTCCATATTTGCACAATTTTTGACTTTTTCTACTAAGGCATCATCACCTTTAAAGTTTACTCCCCTATGAAGAATATAAACTTTATTAACAATATTTGCTAAATATAAACTTTCTTGAAGTGCTGAATTACCTGAACCAACAACCGCAACATCTTCACCTTTATAAAGGTTACCATCACATGTTGCACATGTACTTAGTCCTCTTCCTAAATAATCTTTTTCATTATCTAATCCTAAATATTTTGGTGTCCTTCCTGTTGCAACAATAACATTTTTTGCTTCATAACTACCATTTTTAGTAATGACTTTTTTTACTTCGTCATTAATTTCTATATCAATAACCTCTTCGAATTTAAATTCAACTCCAGTATTTTTAACTTGATTAAATAAATTAATTGCAAGATCTGGTCCACTTATTTCAGAAAAACCTGGATAATTTTGAATCTTATCAATCTTTTGAAGCATTCCTCCAGGAGCATTTTTTTCAAACATTAACACATTTAATCCTGCTCTTTTGGCATAAATTCCAGCTGTAATTCCACCAATACCCATTCCTATAATTATAATGTCATACATAACTTTCTCCCCTTTAAAATCTCATTTCATTTTTATATATATTATTGTATAAATCTTCAAATTTACTCTTTCTTGATATAAGCATTATATTACCAAGTCCTATTAAAAATAATATTATTGATACAATTTGAGCAACTTTAAATCCTCCAAGCATAAGTGAATCAGTTCTCATGCTTTCAATGAAAAATCTTACTACTGAATAATACATCAAATAAAATGAAGTTGGCATACCTACCTTTGTATATTTCCCTCGGCGAATAAATAAAACAATTATAAAGCCAATTAAACAAAGAATTGATTCATATAAAAATGTTGGTTCATAATATATTCCATTAATATTCATACCATTTATAATAAATTCAGGTAAATGTAAAGATTTTAAATGTTCTAAATTTGTTGCTGCACCATGAGCTTCTTGATTAAAGAAATTTCCCCATCTTCCAATTGCTTGAGCAAATAAAAGTGATGGAACACATATGTCAGTTATTCTAACAAATCGCATTTTATATTTTTTAGAATAAAGTGCTATTACAATTAAACCTGCAATTATACCTCCATGAATAGCAAGTCCACCTTCCCATATTTTAAATATTGAAGATAAATCATTTTGATAAAGTTTAAAATTAAATATTACATAATACAATCTTGCACCAATTATTCCCACTATAATAGTCCAAAAAGCCATATTAAACAAAAAATCTTTACTAATATTAAATTTTTTACCTTCTTTTTCAACTAAAATAATACCCACTATTACACCAATAAGTATAAGCAGTGAATACCATCTAACACCAAAATTACCTATTTTAAAAATATATGCATTCATACATTTTATTATAGCAAATAAATGATAAAATGTAACTATTTTAAAATCAATTTATTTTGCAAATTTTACCAGTTGATTTTTACTAAATTTTAGATATAATATTATTATAAACATTTGTTTGCAAGGAGGGTATTATGAATAATAATCATATTATTTGTATTGATTTAAAAAGTTTTTTTGCATCATGTGAATGTATAAGACTAAATAAAGACCCATTTTCTTATCCACTTGTTGTTGCAAATCCAAAACAAGGTGGTGGTGCCATTACTTTAGCAGTTACCCCTTATTTAAAAACTTTGGGTGTTCCCTCAAGAGGACGTGTTTTTGAAATACCTAAAAATATTAAATATGATGTTATTATGCCACATATGAGTTACTATATTCAAAAAAGTAAAGAAGTTGTTTCTGTTTATTTAGACTATGTTTCCAAAGAGGATTTACATATTTACTCTATTGATGAATGTTTTTTAGATGTTACCCATTATTTAAAATTATATCAAAAAACGGATTATGAACTTGCCAAAGAAATACTTATAAAAGTATATGAAAAAACACATCTTACTGCCACCGCAGGAATAGGTCCAAACTTGCTTCTTGCTAAAGTTAGTATGGACATTGAAGCAAAGCATACAAAAGATAATATAAGTAAATGGACTTATGATGATGTAGAAAAAAAGCTTTGGAAAATATCACCATTAAGTAATATGTGGGGTATAGGCAAAAATATGGAAAAAAATTTAAACAAAATGGGTATTTTTTCAATCGAAGATTTAGCAAAAACAAGTCCTGGAGTTTTAAAAGATAAGTTTGGAGTTATGGGGCTTGAACTTTGGAATCATGCAAATGGTATTGATACAAGTAAAATTTCTGATTTTAATAATCAAACAAAAGATAAATCATATTCAAACTCTCAAGTACTTTTTAAAGATTATAACGAAAAAAATATTTTTATAATTATAAATGAAATGATTGATAACTTATGTGCTAGACTGCGTAATAGTAATAAAGAATGTCAAAATTTTGGGCTTGGAATTACCTATTCTAAAAATACCCCTGGAGGATTTTATCATAATATAAAACTAGATAATCCAACTGATAAAAATATTGAACTAATTAAATATGCAAACATAATATTCGATAGATTTTATGAAGGTTTACCTATAAGAAAAGTAACTGTTTGTGCAGGAAATTTAAAAGATAAAAAAGGAACTCAACTTAATTTATTTGAAAATTATGAAAATACTAAAAAAGATGATGAAATTAATTTAGCAATAGATAAAATAAAGCAAAAATATGGTAAAAATAGTGTTTTAAAAGCCTCAAGTTTACTGGAAGACTCTACGATAAAAGAAAGAAATAAAAAGATTGGTGGACATAATGCGTGATCGTGGAATGATTAAATGGGTGCCTTTTAATTCTGTAGTTTCTAATAAAGAAATCTTAAGTAGTATTTTAAAAGAAAAAAATAAAATTAGTATGCCTATTTTATCCGAAGAACAAAAAAATATTAATGAACAAAAACTTCTTATTGCATATTATAGTAAAAGTAAAATAAATATTAAATATTATCAAAACGGAGAATTTAATTTTACTAATAGTTATATAAAAAAAATAGACTTTATATATCATAAAATCTACTTTGATAATAAAACAATTCTATTTGATCAAATTGTAAGTCTTAACTAACTGCGAAATAATTTGTTACCAAAAATACAACTAAAATAATAGTTATAAGAAGAACCACTATAGTACAAATAATTTTAACTGGTTTACTAACTTTAGGTAAGCCATTTTTATCTGTTTCCTCTTTTTTTGTTTCAACAACAGGAGCTGATTCCATAACTGGCACAGTTTGATTTATTACTGTTTGGGCAGGAGTTTCAACTACTGGAGATACTG
>CAYSFJ010000006.1:23987-38281 GCA_964430785.1 uncultured Mycoplasma sp.
TCAACTACTGGAGTTTCAACTACAGGTTCCACTATATCCTCATTAATTTTTGGTAATTCAATTTTAAAATCGTTATTTTCTTCCATATCTATCATACCTCTACTATAATTATTACATAAAAAAGAAAATATTCCTAGTATAAATTGAATATTTTTTTATTTTTTATTAATTTTTGTTATTAATTAACTATAAAAAATACATTTCTATCAAATAAAAAGTTACTTTTATTTTTTTAGTTAATATTTTTTATATAAAGTACTTAATTTTTGGGTTTAAATATGACTGAAATAATAAAAGCAAAGACAATTGCACCCACTACAGCAAGACTACTTTTATCTAAAAGTTCAGAAAATATTCCTAAAATATTCCCATTTTCATAACCAATTATTCCAGATTGATATAACATATTACCAAAATTCATAATAAGAGAGGTTGCTCCTACCCCACATTTTTGAATTAAAGTAGGATAAATCCCACAAAAAGAAAGAATAGCACCTACAACTGTAAAAAGTGAAGTAACATGGCCAGGAGTAAATTTTGTATTATCTAAAATTATTTGTCCAAGCATACATATAAACCCTGCGAATAAAAATGCATTTAAATATATCATGATAACACCTCAATTTTAACCAAGTGACTTATCGCAGGAATTTCTTTTCCTTGATTTACCAATGTAGGATTATGTAGTGAACCAGAACCAACAAGTAAAATCCTTTTATATTTTTTATTTTTTAGTATCTTTGTTAAAAAAATAAGTGGTAGACATACTGGTCCACTTCCACCACTATATTGTGAAGTGTCTAAAAATATTTCATCACCAGCATCCATTATTTTAATAAGTTTTTCATTATAAACTTTTTCATAATATTCTTTTAAAATATTTAATCCAACTTTTCCTAAATCTCCAGTTAAAATCAAGTCATAATCTTTTACTGTTTCATGAGAGCTTTGTAAATATGTAAAAATTGTATCAGCACATGCTGGTGCCATAACAGCCCCCATATTATTAACATCATTTATTCCAAGATTAACAACTTTGCCAATTAATCCCCCACTTACTTTAATATTAGTTTTTTCATTTGTTAAAAGCATACTTACACAAGCAGTAAGTGTACATGTTGCAGTTTTTCTTTTAGGTGAGCCATATTCTATAGGATACCTAAATTGTCTTTCAGCACTCAAATTATGTGAGGAAACAATTGCTATAATATTTTTTGCATTTTTACTTTCAATTAAATTTGAACCCAAAAGCATCTGTAAAGGAAAACCCGCACAAGCTGCATAAACCCCAATAAAAGGTATATTAAATTTACTCATTGTTTGACTTGAAACTCCCAATTGATTTATTAAATCTGTAGAAAAAATATAATCAATTTTATTTTCAGAAAATCCACCTTTATTAAGTATATTTTGTATTACAAATTCCTGCATTTTAATTTCTGCATCTTCAAAGGTTTGTTTACCAAAATATAAGTCATCAATTTTTACATTAACATTTGATATTTTACTATCTTTTTCATTTGGACCTATCAAAGTATAGAAATCTTTTATATATACATTATTAAACTTTAAATTACCCATAAAAAACCACCTTTATTAAACAAAGAAAAAAAGCTGATATAATTCCATATAAAAGTACCGACCCTGCCAATTTAAAAAAATTAGAACCCACTCCAGTAATAAGACCATCTTTTCTATATTCCATGGCACATGATGTCATACTATGTGCAAATCCAGTCGTAGGAATTATAAGACCGCATTTTACATTACTTACCCAATCATCAAAAAAACCAAGTCCAGTAAAAAGTGATGACAAAAATATTAACAAAAGGCACACAATACTATAACTAATAACTTCTGAAATACCAAAACAAATCATTAAAAGCTTTGCTATAATTTGACCAGATACACATATACTTCCTCCGACCAAAAAAGATATAATAGCGTTTTTAAATTTAGGTTCTTTTGTCTGCCAAGACTTAACTAACTTTTTGTACTCATCTTTATTCAAAATAAATCACCATTATTATTATTTAATAAATGGTAATAATTATACTATAAACTCATATAATTACGCATTTTTTCAATACCTTTTTTCTCATATCTAGAAACCATAACTTGAGTCATTGAAAGTTTTCTTGCAACTTCACATTGTGTTAAATCTTCATAATACCTTGACATAATAATATTTTTTTCATCATTTGTTAATATATCCATACTATTTTCAAGTTCTATTTTTTCATCAATTGAAACATTTTCTTTATTAGAAATAGTTTCATATAATGGTCTATTTTCATCATTATCAAGACTCATTATACTTTGACCTGCATAAACATATTCATATATTTTACTAGAATCAATTTCCAAAAAATTAGCAACAGTTTCATAACTTGGAACATATCCATTTTTTAAAGTTAAATTATTCTTTGTTTCTTCGATTAATTTATATACTTTTAGAATATCTTTATTTATTTTTATTTGTCTATTATTTGCCAAAGTATACATTTCACCATAAATATATGTATAAGCAAAAGATGTAAATTTAGTACCATAACTTTTATCATAGTTTTGGTAAGCTTTTAAAAGTCCTAATATTCCTGCCTGAAAAAGATCCTCTTTGGAAACATTATAAAATTTTTTTGCAATCATATAAATTAAACCAACATTCTGATTAATAATTTGTTCTTTGTTCATATTAAATTTCAATCAACTTCATACATGTAAGTTCATTATCAAATTTTTTTGTATGAAGAGATTTTAATTTCCTT
This sequence comes from uncultured Mycoplasma sp., assembly GCA_964430785.1. GTDB lineage: Bacteria > Bacillota_I > Bacilli_A > RF39 > UBA660 > UBA6448. The sequence goes on from CAYSFJ010000006.1 coordinate 26,756, forward strand.
TCTAATTTTTTACTAACCTCACAAATATACATAATGCCATTATTATTTTTTATTGCTTCCTCAGTATTTAACAAAGCATCAATTCCCTCATCATCAATATCATCAAGACTATAAAAATTATAAACCAAATATTTTATTTTATGTTTTAATATTACAGGTACTAGATAATTATTTATTTTATATGTTGATCCTCGATAAAGAGTTCCATCAAGTCTTACAAAAAGTATTCCTTTATTGTATTCTAAATTCATTTTTAGCATAATATCCTCTTTTCTATATAATAATAAAGCATATTTTTTTTACTTTTTAAACAACTTCGACAAAACTTATCAAAACATTTTTATATCTAGATTTATATTCTATTTTTTTCGACAATTTTCATAAAAAAAGCAATTTGTTTATACGTAAATAAAAAAATGCCTCAATCTATATTTGCATATAAATTGAAGCGTTAATCAAATTTATCGGCAGCGCTCACAAAGAGTTTACGAGTAGCTTCCTTTTTATTATATGTAAGACTTTTTCTTACATGCTTAATATAGCATATTTTTTGTCTAAGTATGGCTAATTTTCTTTTTTAAATAAATTTTTAATCTTTGTCCATAAAGATGTTTTAGTTTCTTTAGTAGTATTTTCTTTAACAGTATCTTTTTGTTTTTCACCATCGACTACCATAATAAATTTAGTTTCATCATTATTACTTAAATGTTTATCTTCAATAGTTTTATATTCTTTAGCAAGTTTATTAAGTTCATTTAATCTTATTTCATACTCTTTAACATTGACATTAACTAAACTAGTTATAGCACTAATTCCTTCATTATTATATGTCGTAATACCATTATTTAATAAGGTTGCACCCTCTTCAAGTTTTGTAATTGCACTTAATAGTTCATTTAATGAATTTTTAGTACTTGCAAGTGCTACACTTTTAACTTCATTTGCTACAGCACTTGCAACACTTTCGGAAACACTACCTGCAACATTTTTTGCAACATAAGTAGAAATGTTTGTACTTACATCTTTTGCAGATACCTCACTTGCATTAACAACAATACCAAGGATAGTCAAAGTATCTTTATGAGTATAAGCAAATACTTTTTCTTCATCACCAAGTTCTATATTACTTTGCATTTTAGTCATAATTGTTAAATATGTATCAATATTACTCTCTTCATTAATTGAGGTTAAGTAATTTAAAACAGCCTTTTTAACAGAATTTGTAACAATAGCACTTACATTTTCATCCTTTGAACCTAATACATTACCATTTTCATCTGTAATAATATTTTCTTTCATTTGATTTAATGTGCTATTTACAGCAGTTTCTTTAATATAGGAAATTTCACTACTTGAAAGTGCCTCTGTAGAGCTATCTAAGGCAGAAAGTGATGAAGTAAGAGTATTTTTTAAAAGTGTTAAACCATCACTTAGTTCTTTTGAACCTTCATTTATCTTATCTATCCCCTCTTGAAGTTCACTTACCTTATCATATATTGTATCAAGTTTAGAAAGATTAAAATTACCATCACTTATAAGTTTATTTGAAACTATATTATACATTGTTGGAACTTCAAAATTAGTTGTATCATAAGTAATTACTAAACTATCTAAATTTATTTCATTTAAATTAAGACTTTCACTAAGTCCAGGAATTGAAAGACCCACAATTACATTATTATTACCATTTGAAATAACTTTACCATTATTAATTGTTACATTTTTATTATAATTACTATCAAGCATAGCACCATACATAATCATAAATGGTGTATAAATATTTGCACTTTTTCCGTTAATATTTATAACTTTTTTTGAACTATTTTTATAATTAATAGTAATTTCTACTTTACCACTTTGCCCTAAAACATCTTTAGCATTTACTGTTTTACCATTTAATTTATATGTTATATTCATTGAAATTGGTAAGTTTTTTTGATATTTACCTTCATAATAAATATCATTTCCATTACTCATCCATGTTAAATTATTTTTTTGAAGTGTATAAGTTTCATTACCATTTTTATTTACAATATTTTCTAATGTAGAATAATCTGTAAGTTCATTTTTACCCTCAGTATTCTTAAGTATTTCTGAAACTATAATACTTTTTGTTTCACCATTATTATTTAAATGTGCATAAACTGTTTCATCTTTAGTAAGAGCACTCGCATTTAAAGGTAAAGTTATAAGTAAACTTAAAAGTGCCGCACTTACTATTTTTTTATTTTTTATATTTTTCATATTATCATTTCCTTTCTTTCTAAATATTAATTTATCGAATGTAAGAAGTACAGTAGGAAGAGCTAAAATTACAACAATCATACTTATAACGGCTCCTCTTGAAATAAGTGTACATAATGAAGAAATCATTTCAAGTTTAGAATAAATACCAACACCAAATGTTGCTGCAAAGAAACATAAACCACTCATAAGAATTGAAGTTGCACAGTAATTAAGAGATTCTTCCATTGCTGTTTTCTTATCCATATTCTTTCTTTTTTCTCTATATGTTGTAGTTAAAAGTATAGCATAATCAATTGTTGCACCAAGCTGAATAGTACCTAGTACAATCGGAGCCACAAATGGAAGTGTTACTCCACCAAAATATGCAATACTCATATTTATAAATATAGCAGTTTCAATTGTAATAATTAATAAAATTGGAAGAGCAAATGCTTTTAAACAAATAACCAATATTATAAATACACATATAATACTTGAATAATTTACATTATTAAAATCTGTATCACTTATTTTAATTAAATCTTTCATAAGTGGACCTTCACCCGCAACTATTGCAGTTTTATCATATTTTTTAACTATATCATTAATAATGCTTATTTGATTATTTATTTCATCACTAGCAACCTCATATGTACTATTTATAAGAACCATTTGATATTTATCACTTTTAAATATTTTAAGAAGTTCATCTGGAATAACATTTTCAGATAACCCTAAGTTTTCAATTTCAGATAGTGATAAAGCAAAATCAATACCTTGTACATTTTTTATTTCCTCAATCATGGTGGTAATATCATTTGTTTTAACAGAACTATCTAATATAATCATTTCAGGACTTACTATATTAAATTTATCTTTTAACTCTTTATTTGTGCTTATACTTTCAAGAGTTTCTGGAAGTGTTTTATCCATTTTATAATAAACATCTACTTTTGAATATGCAAGATATGCAGGAATAATTAAAAGTGCAAATATAATGAATATTACTTTATAATTTTTTACAGTAAAATGATTTAACTTATCAAATACTAAATTAATTCTTTTATGTTTAGTTTTTTCTATTAATTTATCAAATGTAAGAATTAATGCTGGAAATAGTAGTAATGTTGATATAAGGCCAATCAAAACACCTTTAGCCATTACAATTCCTAAGTCTTTTCCAAGTGTTAAAGTCATTGTACAAAGGACTAAGAAACCCGCAATTGTTGTTAAACTACTACCAATGACTGAAGTAAATGTTTCTGTAATAGCACTAGCCATTGCCTCATCTTTAGATTTATATAATGTTTTTTTCTTTTCGAAACAATTATATAAGAATATTGAAAAGTCTGTAGTTACTCCAAGTTGAAGTACTGCAACAAGTGCCTTAGTAATATAGGATATTTCTCCCAAAAAGATATTAGTTCCCATATTTATTAAAATAGCTATTCCAATATTTGCAAGAAGTAAAACTGGAACTAAATATGAATCAAGTGATAATTCAAGTACTAAAGCACATAATACTACGGCAATAATAATATAAATAACTATTTCTTCATTGGATAAGTTCATTGTATCAAGTACCATTGAACTCATTCCACCTAGCTTTACATTATCACTCGAAAGATTTCTTATTTCCTCGACTGCACTAATAGTTTCCTCTGAGGAAGTTCCACCAGCAAAGGTAATTAAGAAAACATCAGCCTCATCATTATGTAAATATTTTGTAATACTTTCAGGAAGAATATCTACAGGTATTACACCTACTGCATCATAAAGTGATACAACCTTATTAACTCCTTTCACATTTTTAATTTTATCCTCTAAATCAAGTATCTGTTTTGAGGACATATTTTTTGCTACAGCAACAGAATATGAACCCATTTCAAAATCTTCAGTTAATATATTTTGACCTTTTATAGTTTCAATATCTTCAGGTAAATAAACTAAAATATCATAATTTACTTTAGTTAAACTCATACCTATAAATGATAAAACTACTAAAATACATGTAATAACTAAAATTAATTTTCTTTTTTCACATATTTTGTTAGCAAATTTTTTCATACATCATCTTTCCTTTCACACAAAATATTTTATTACAGTAAATAAAAAAATAACACATACATAAACTCAAGTATGTATGTTAACCAACATTTTATTAATTTATGTATATTTTTAATCAACATTTTGTTATTTATCTTTTATTTTGATTATTAAAGTGTTATACTTTAATCGGTGAAAAAAATGGAAAAGAAAAAAGATTTAAGAGTAATTAAAACAAAAAAAATGATATATACAGCTTTAGTTGAACTTATGAAAGAAAAGACTTTTGAGGAAATTAAAGTATCTGATATATGTGAAAATGCTTTAATAAATAGATCTACATTTTATGCACATTATGAAGATAAATATGAACTTTTAGTGGATTTTATTAAAGATTTAAAAGATGAATTTTCTTTAAAACTTGAAAATAATAAAGCATTAAATATAAAAGAATATTATCTTGAACTTATAAAAATATTTTTAAATCATATTGAAGATAAAAAAGATATCTATTCCTCAATTATGATTCATAATCGTAATAGTATAATGATGGATATTTTACTTAGTGCCATCAATGATGATATTTTAAAAAGAATTAATAAAGAAAAAATTAATGATGGAATTCCTGCCGAAGTCATTGCTAAATTTTATGTTGGTGGTGTTCTAAATCTAGGATTTGAATATTTAAATTCTAATGGTAAATACTCTAAAGAAGATATCATTACTTATATTGATAAATTAATAAAAGATGAAAAATAAAAATGCTACTAACCAAAGTAACATTTTTTGTATATTTTAATTTATACTATTTCCATTTACATACAATTTATAACCATTAAAATCTATATTTGAATTTGTAGTATCCAAATTTTCAAATGATGTTACATATGTATCACCTGTAAGTTTTATTTTAGAGGTTTTATCTACTGTCAAACTTATATTTTTAGCAGTATTTTCATTATTTATATAACCTTCATAATATGATGATGAAGATAAATTTATTTTTAATGTTGAAATTTCATCAATATAAATATTACCTTCAATATTTTGATTAATTAAATTCAAAGTAACATTACCACCATTAGAATCACTACTTCCCCAATCACTTGTTGTTGCCCTTAAAAAATAACCAGATTTATCATTATTTATAAAAGTATTATTTTCAAGATTTATAGTTGAGGTAGTATTAGTTATAAAAAATGTATCTCCTTTATCAGTGGTAATTTTACTATTTTTTGAAGTAAATGTACTTGTTCCAGATGAGGCATCACCACTCATTGATTGATATAAAAATATATTTTTATAGGTTGTTGATTTTCCATTTAATTTACTATTTGAATCAGTTAAAGTAACATTTTCTAAAGTAACAGAGTTTTTTCCTTCAATAATAACTCCTTCGGAGGCATTTGAAATTAAAGTAGCATTTTTCACTGTTACATCTGCAGTTGAGTAAATTACTGGAGAACCAGCTCCATTAGTTATATAACTACCTTTATTTACAGTAACAGTTCCACCTCCTCTATCAGTCCTTATTGCGGCACTTGATACTCCACTTGTTTCTATTGTAAGATTTTCAGCATTAGTAACACCTCCACCAGTTGTCATAATACCACCAGAGTTATCTTTTTTAGTAATTATATTTGTATTTTTAATATTTATAGTTGTTCCATCAGAAAGACTATTTTCAGTTGTTGCACTTCCGCCATAACTAAACACACCATTTGCTCCAGTTGCATCTGTAGTAATTGTACTATTATTTATAGTTATATTCGCACCATCTTTTGCTAAAATAGCGGAATTTATTCCATAAAAAGATGTATTATCTCCACCATCTGAAGATCCCGATTTAGTTACTACTGTATTAGTAATATTTGATGTAGCCCCACTAACCAAAAGAGCATTTTCGTTTTCATTACTGCTTTCTAAAGAATCATTAGTTATATCCTCATCACTAGTAATTTCCTTTACTGCCAAATAACTTATATTAGAACTTTGATTTTCTCCCATATCAATATTATTAAAGTTATTAACACTTACCATTTTATCAATAACAAAAAAAATAATTATTGTAAAAATTAAACATATTAAAATAAAAATTAATATTTTATCAAAATTAATAAATGTATCTTTAATAGTTTTAGAATTAAAATTTGACATAATTAAATATGTTACTAAAAATATCTCAATTAAAACCTCTAAAGAAATTAAAATTTTATAGACAGTTTTTACTTGACTTTGATTATTATCCTCAGTTTTTGTCATATTACCATTTTCATCTGGCTTTTCTGGTGGCACATTATCATCATTATTCTCATTAGGTTTTTCAGGTGGCATATTATCAGTATTTTCTGTTTGTGAAGATTTATCCATATTTTCCATATTATTCATAGGTTTATCTAAATTTTTTCTTGAATAAGAAGTTGTAAAATAAATGCCTACCCCAATTAAAACAATCAAAATTATACTTATTATATTTTTATATATCCTTTTCACTTATATCACCTTCCTAATAATTATTATATATTTTATTTCTTAAATATAACTTAAAACTAAATTTTTATTATCAAATAAAAAGGCATAAATATTTGCCTATTTTAAAAGTTTTATAATTTCATTAACATTCTTTTTAAATATAATTGTATTAACAATAGTACTAATTGAATAAATCATAAACATAATACCAATATATGTCCAAATTGCTTCACTACCAATATTAGGATTTATAATAATATACATACCACATATAATTTCTAAAAATGAACATATAAATAAAATTATCCAATTTCTATAATTAACAAAACTTAAATTAATAGAAATTTTTAAATCTAAAGCAGATTTGCTTACCATAGATATTCCTACAAGTATAGGAAAAAGAGTTTTAATAATTTCAGAATTTATAAGCATTATAATGCCCATTAAAAGTTCTAAAACTCCAAGAGTTAAAAAACCAGAAAAAAATAAGCTATTATCCTTTTCAATTATAAAATATAATCCATTTAATATTAAGAAAATTGCTATTATATAAATAACTACAGAAAAAGCACCATCAGGATAAAAAGCAAAAATAAGACCAACAATAAACATTAATATTGAAAATACAATTGAAGAATTTAAGAATTTATTAAATTTTTTTAACATATTACTACCTCCTATAATAAATTATATTATTATTAATTTGCACTTTTTAAATAACTTGCCATGTGTCTTCCCCAACTTTGGAAAAATGGTACTCTAGGGTGTACACCATCTGCAGAAAAAGAATTTTCACTATCAGATAAATATTGACTATTTTCTAAAAATTGTATACCCAATTCCTTTGCTAAATTTTTTAAAGCATCATTATACATTGGTTGATACGTAAATGAGGGATCATCATTTTTTGCATAATCACTAACTGGAAGCACTGAATTAACAATTATTTTTGTATCTGGAAGATCACTTTGAATATTAATTATTGCCTCACGATATTTTGAAATCCAACCCTCAAAATTACTTGTCCATGATTTTATATCATTTGCACCATAGGCTAAAAATAAATAACTTGGATTATACGCTTTCACACTTTCCAAATCAACATTCATAGTATCTATTCTTCTTCCCCTATACCAAACAACATTTTCTTTATTTAATATATTATAGCAATCAAGTCCTTCGGCCATTGAATCACCCACAACCATTGCATGTTTTTCATTAAATATATTTTTTGCATCTTCAAGAGTAATATTCTCAATTAAAAATTCATCTTGTATATATGAAGCATTTATAATAACTTTTGGTTCTAAATTATCTGAATTTTCCTCAATAGTTGTATTATTTTGCATAGTATCATCACTTGCAATATTTTCAGTTACATTTTCATTTTTTATTTCATTATTTGTATTACCAGATATATAAGTATTATTACCTATATTTTCTTCCCTATAACCGTAACTTTTATAAATGATATACGAAAGTAAAATTATAGTAATTAAAAAAATTAAAGTATACATAATAACATATTTTTGTTTTAATTTTATCTTCATATTTTCATTTCATCCTTACATACATAGTTTAAATCAAATAAAGAAAAAAAGCAATAACTTTGCCTTTCCTTTTACATTATTTTACTTGCCTAAATTTAGAAAACTATCTTTTAATTTTTCACCATTTTGGTTATCCATCACCAATATTATTAAATCTCCTATACCTTCAACATATACATTTTCCTCGTCTACAGAAACGCATATCCATTTATTAGGATCTACCTTTTCCTTAATTTCCTTTTTAGCTTTTTCAGCATCTGAAGCACTATTAAGTCTTACAAGTACTACAGAGTGAGCAACCGAAGACATTACCGGTTCACTAGCAAGAGCTTCTTTAAAAGAAAATGAAACATCTCCAAGATAAGAAGAAATATTCTCACTATTAAGTTCAACATTTTCCATATCCTCATGGTCAACTTCAGCTCCATCATAAACTTTTGTCATTAAATCAGTTAGTGATCCATCAACATTTTTTTCATGTTTTCCACACCCTGATAAAAACAAAACTCCAATAACAATTAATAATAAACTTAATATTTTTTTCATTTTTCTCCCTTCTACTTTAAAGTAAAACTATTATTGATTATAACATTACTATAAACAAAAATCACATCTTCATTTCCAGATAAATTTAATACATTTTCTAAATATTTGCTACTAATATATCTTAAATCAATCATTGTAATTTTAGAGTATTTTTCAATTAGAAGTGGTGCTAAACTACTTGCAAAAGAATCTCTAAACATAATAAGTTCTTTACCAGAAGTATTAGCATTATTTTCAAGTATCAATAAACTAGTTGCCCCAGATAAGAAAATATCATAACTATCAATATTATTTAAATTACTTTCATTATATACCTTTTCATAACCAGATTTTTCATAATTATATACTCTAGTATTTTGTATAATTTCACTATCTAAATATGTTATAGTATCTGGTTTTATACTAGTAACAGTTTTGCCATATAATGCACCATAAAATGGATAATATGTTTTTATAGTATAAAAAGATTCTAATTTAGAAAGTCCCATACTTTCACAAACATTATTAACTGCATCAATTATTTTATCTTGTGACCAATGAATATCAGTTCTATAATAAGACGATATATTCAAACTATTTTTAATGTCAATCCAATTATAATCATTAGGTAGTCCATCCTTTAAACTACTCTCAACTTTATTATACTCTAATTTAGGAATTTTTTCATCATTTAAATAATAATTTTTATCAGGTATATAAATAAAATATTTATTTTGACTAGTTAAATACGTATTATCAATATAATTTATTTTGTCAAGTAAATGTCTAATACTTTTTTCATTAACAGATATATCAATTTCATATAAAATATCATCTTTCTCATAAATACCATTATTTTCTTTTGCAAATAATACTTTTTTTAAAGTATTTCCCTTAATATTTTTAAATTCATCTCTAAAAGGAAATTGATCAGTTACATAATCTTCAATTTTTTCAAAATAACTTCCATTTAATAATGAAGTAATAGATATTTTAGGTTTACTTGCAAGATTTCTTCTTTCTTTTTCAGATATCAGATCATCTTTTTTTATTTGACATAGTAAAAATGAAGTTAATAAGAAAAATATAAATGTTAATGTTATTATTCTATTTTTCATAATATTCCTTTCTAAAATCTAAAATATAAAAATGTATTCGAGGATGCATCCACTATAAAAGCGGTAGAAAGTATAAGTAAACCTATTAAAACTACGACCTCAATAATACTTATAATTATATTTAGAATTTTATTTTCTTTACATTTATTTGTAATATTTTTTAAAAGTGGACTACAAGCTATAAACGAAATTATTAATATAAATATATAATTTAATAAATAATAATTAGTACTTACATTTGTAAATGATATACCTTTACCAGTAAACATTTGTATAAATACATTTAAACTATTAGTTTCGTTATAGAAAAATACAAAACCTACAACAACTAAAATATTAGTAATAATATTACCTATTATTTTATGTTTTTCAAAAAATTTTAAGAAAAATTTCTTTTCAATTACTAAAACTAAACCAAAGTATAATCCCCATAAAATAAAGTTGTAACTAGCACCATGCCAAAGCCCAGTTAAAAACCATACAATAAAAATATTAAAATATTTTTTAACTTTACCTTTTCTATTACCTCCTAAAGGAATATAAACATAGTCTTTAAACCAAGATGATAAACTTATATGCCATTTATGCCAAAATGATGTAACACTATATGTTGCAAGTGGATAATCAAAATTATCCATTATCTTAATACCAAGCATTAATCCAAGTCCAATTGCTATATCAGTATATCCAGAAAAGTCTAAATATAATTTTACAATATCAGTAATTGCTTTAAGCCATAATGATACTACAGTTTGAACATTCATATCAGTAAGTGATGTAACAAGATTTGCTAAAGTATCCGCTAAAATAACCTTTTTAGAAAGTCCAATTATAAATCTTTCTACCCCTAAAGCAAAATTATCAAAAGATATCTTTTTATTTTTTAAATCTATATCTTTATATCTTGTAATAGGGCCTTGCATTAAACTGGGAAACATTGCTATATAAGTAAAATAATTTATAAAATTTTTTTCATATTTTATTTTTTTATTATAAATATCTATTAAATAACTTGCATTTTTAAAAGTATAATAACTTATTCCAAGAGGAAGAACAATATTATATAAATTAATATTTGTTTTAAATAAATTATTTATATTACTTAAAAAGAAATTAAAATATTTAAAATAAAATAATAAACCAAAGTTAAATATTAAACCAATTATTAAATATAATTTTTTATTTTTTTTAGAAATAATTATTCCAAAAATATAATTTACTAAAGCACTTATTAGTAATAAAATTATATACATTGAATCACCATAAAAATAAAAAAATAAACTTCCAAGTAAAAGAATATAATTTTTAAACTTTTTTGGAGTAACAAAATATAAAATTAAAAATATAATTAAAAAATAATATATAAAATATATACTTGAAAATACCATTATTACCATCCTAACAATTTAATTATATAAAAATTACTTGTTTTTGTCTATGAATTAAGAAAATAAAAATTACATTTCTATAAGTCACTGTATAATATTGAGCCTTATTACCGGACACTTTTTTTAATAATAGAAAAAGGTATAAATAGTCATCAAATAATAAATGACTTTTATACCTTTTAAAAACAACCTTTTTGCTAT